>NCGZ01000001.1 GCA_002257235.1 Alphaproteobacteria bacterium 16-39-46 | reverse complement strand
ATTTCAAGAAGCTTTGGGCTTTTTGAGCTTATTGATCCCCGAAAATCTTCCAATTTTTATATAGATTCACTTATGAATTTTTTGTCCGGTAGCAAGGGGCAATACCTGAAAGTGTTCTGTTGTATTTATCTCAATTTTTAGCTTTGCCGGAATTTTATTAGCAGATTCATATTTATAGATCAGCTTTGCGCTACGCTGTGTGATTTTCCATTTGGGATCACCTAACCATGGTTTTAATAGCGCCCTGATAGCATCAATCGTTTGTCCTATTGGATCAGCATTTTTTTGGACGAAATCGATATCTTCACTGTATCTCGCCGGAGGATTGATAAACAATTTGTTGAGCGCCGTGCCACCTCGAAATACAAGTGCATCTTTGACATGGGGATCATTATACAAATCAACCAAAGCACGGCTAATCATTAAATCCTGCTCTATCTGTTCAGTCATTTGCCATGGAACAGTTTTGCGCCAATTCTCAATAAAAACTTCTGGGATCATAAATCACTCTCTATTTCTGAGTTTTCAATAATTCTCCATTTTTTACATCTGGCATAGCCTGTTTTAGAAATTTCAGATGCAAGAGGCAGATAACTTGGTTTATTTTCTTGCACGTGGCGAGCAAGAGCATCAATCATTATTTCAGCGCCAGGCTCATCCATAACATCAATGTGATCCAGGATATAACCAATACGCTGCAACTGATATTCTGCGTGGGTATCTTTCGCAAGATTGATTAGTTTTATAGGATCTAGATTCTCAATAAGCTCTGAAAAAACAGTGGCGATATGATTTAGGCCTCCAGCATGGTTAGGGTACTCGAGTAAATCAAGTGCAACCAATTCTGGAGTTGCCAGTTTAAGGTAGCCAGTGCTTACAGTAAAATCTTGGGTCGGCAATTCAAGCACATATTTTTTATAAATATAATCAATTTCTACATCGCCAAAAGTGGATGGGTGCTTAATACGCTTGTCTGATATCACTTGGAATCTAGCAGGTTTTTGATGGGTTGCGCCATGAAACAACCCTGCACTTAGAAGCGCGACATAATAATGAGCGCCCAAATACTGCATCACTAAAGGTACCAATTCTTGTGGAGGTATAGAGCCATGCGGCTGATGTTCTGGTGGGACAATGACATATAAACCTCTAGCAGGTGAGATCAGGTCCCCGGTTTTAAGTAACCGATGTAAAGCCACTCTCGCATGACTATTTGAAACGTGAAATTTCTCAACGATATCCAGGATGGTAAAGCAGCGCTTTCCATCTTTTCGGATATCTTTTATGTATGATTGCAAGTTCATAAGATTACCATGCCCTTAAGGTTACCAATAATGTAACTATAAGGACATGGTAACCCATATCTGCTTGCAAGTCAAGCTCAAATAAGGTGTTTGTCAAATAAGGTGTTAAAGGTTACTATGTCCCTAAAGTTACAAATAATGTAACTATAAATACATGATGACTTTAAAAATAAGTGTAGCTAACTGTAATTTAGCGATTATGATTAATATGTCCTGTGGGTTACGAATAAAGAAACCTAAAAGACATGGTCTCATATTTATGCGTCTAGCATGTCCTTAAAGTGTCATATTTCGTCATTTTTAGGACACGGTACTCTCGATCATCTAATGGTGTTTAGACGATTCAATCACCAGAAGCTCCGAAAATCCAGGCTTTGTGGTATGAAGTGACCCCCAAAGACTGGACAGTCTATACGAGCAAGTAGCAAGTTTTTCTTTGAGCTCTGACGATGGTGATATAGAAGGACATGCAGCAAGTATCGTTAAGGCCATGACAAAGTAGGCGGCTTTATTATTATCGAAAACAGCAAAAATCGATAATAACGCTGTTTCTTTTACCACCAATGGTAATAACTGCTAGTATTGTTATCGAAATTTGCTAAAATTGCGGTCGGTGAAGTTGACATTTTCCACCCAGTTTGGAGGTAGTTATTTTAAAGGATACCAACCTCCTCCATTTTGCTCCGACAGATTTTCTTATGAGATGGTGAAAGCTTATTTTTTTATAGCTTTATCAATGACCTGATCCCAAAGATCTAATATACGCTCAGCATGAAAACGATCACAGATTTTTTTTGCGTTTTGTGCGAGTTTCACGCGTTGGTCGGGGTCTTGTAAAAGCTCAAGAGAGATCTTGGTGAGGGCTTCGGTATCTCCTATGGAAAATAACCGTCCATCAATTCCATCCTGCACAATATCAATATTTCCGGAGCAATTTGATGCAATGACGGGGAGTCCAACAGCCATGGCTTCGCACAAAGCATTTGGAAATCCTTCATAGTGGGATGGAAAAATGAAAAGATTTGCTTTAGCCAAAATCTCTTCAATATTTTTGACGGAACCAGGTAAGGATATTTTATCTTCTAAATTTAAAGACGTGATGAGCTTTTCGAGATTTTTACGTTCGTCTCCCTCTCCATAAATCGTGAGGGTTAAGTCAGGATAATATGGATGTAGATTTGAAAAAGCATTGATCAGTGTATCAAACCCTTTAAACGGACAGAGTCTTCCCACAGATACAATATGGTTTGGAAATGAAGTTACGTCTTGTTTTGTTGTGGCTGGCTGCGGAACAGCATTTGGAATAACGAAAATGTTCTTAAAATTCTTGAAATGATGCGCTGCCGATTCTGTTTGAACAATGACGCGCGCTGCTTTTGGATAGAAAAGAAGCCGTAATTTGTGATAGAGAAAGGGAATTTTATAGTATTTAGGATGGGTGCGTTCGCATACAATAATGGGAATTTTTAGACCCATAGTAGATACGAGTGTTGTGATGTTCATAATATCTACAAAAGATATAATCATATCAGGTTTGAGAGTTTGAATTTTTTTACGCAAAGAAATGAAACGGACTGCGAGAGAGGTTAGGCGTTTTATACATGAGGATTCAGAATTATTTTTATTGAGTTGAAATAATCTAATCTTAGAGTTCAGCGGGTAAAAGGGAGTGGTTTTAGGGTGATCTAATGTGATTAAAGAAATTTGATGGCCTTGGGAAGACCAATAGTTTGCAAGATTTGATAGAACTCGTTGGGCACCACCAGAATTGAGAGAGGAAACAATGAGGGTGAGATGCATGATGAGATTATGGATTTATTTTATGGAGAAGATGAGAGAATTGAGCCCCAACTGTATTTATGGAATATCTATTGCGAATAGACGCTGGAATATTTAATTCTTTTCCAGAACGAATGGATTCAATTATTTGAATGAGTTTTTCACTGATTTCTTGAGGGTTTTTAGGGTGAGCGACTAAAAACCCCATCTCTTCAATAAGTTTCTGAGATGTCCCAGAAGGTGTAATCCCAAAAATAGGCTTATTTGCTCCGATATAATCAATGAGTTTGCTTGGCAAAAAAGGGCTATTTTCAAAAGAGGCATCTATGATCAAGAGAAGATCGCTTTCTTCCATAAGTTTAAGAGATTCTAAATAATCCACAGGAGCTTTTGTAAAAACCATCGTTTGTAAATTGTTAGATTTTATGAGGTCTTCAAGAGCTTCTGTTGATCCTCCCACAAGCTCAATCCTAATATCTTTGAAAATATTTTTTGGAAGAGCTTTAAGCGCTTTGAAGAGAGAATCAGGTTGTCGTTCTCCATAAAAATTGCCTAAGTAGCGAATTGCAAGGGGCGCTTTTTGGGGTTGAAGACGCGGATATAAATCCTCATTGAAACAATGAGGAAGACACAAAGATTTGGCGAAGAGAGAAGGGGGATAATTTTTTGTGACAAGGTCGATCGCCTCTTCTGACGTGAAAATCAATTTATCTGCTTTCTGAAAGACAGCATTTTGATAGTATTTGTTAATGAATTTTGACCAGAAATTATCATCATTAAAAGGGTTATCGACCCATGGATCGCTAAAATGAGCAATCCAGGTTAAATTCGGAAATTTCTTCTTTAGCTTTAATCCCGCAATATGAGTGGACATGGGCTGGCCAAACGTCATGATTGTGGTGACCTCTGAGTTCAAAATTATCTGCGATGATTTTCGATAGAGATCAAAATGCCAAAGATATTGAGGATCAGGCAGAAGAGCTCTTTTTATTTTATCTCCTCTCGATTTTTCAATAAATCGTGTGAGAAAGGATTTTTTCGCATAAAGGACATTGTCAAGAGGCGTGAAACTTAAGAGAGAGAGATCTCCCTTGCTTTCGGTAGGGGCAGTGATGACTTCTAAAGGAAACTCTTTTCTCAAATATTGAACGAGATGACTAATTTGGATTGAACGGGGATATTTTTGAGGGGGATAGCAGTATGTTAAAAATAGAACTTTCATGCTGACCATCGTTTAAGCCAGAGTGAAAAAATAATGAGATTCCATACTTTATGAGCAGTGTTCGCATCCCTCTCCTTTAATTTAGTTAATAAAAAAGATAGTTTATCTTCGTGGAAGAATTTTTTTAAAGAAGGATTTTCGAGCGTAAATTGGGCAAAATTATAAAGATCATGGGGGAGCCATTTATAGGCCGGAACCGGAAAACCTTGTTTTGGACGGTTTATAATCTCAGACGGAATTCTTTTTTCTGCAAAGCTTCTTAAAATTCGTTTTGTTGTAAACCCTTTACTTCTTGAACCTATTTTCCATTCTAAGGGAAGTGTTTCAGCCCATTCAACAAGTTTGTGATCTAAAAAGGGAACTCGGAGCTCCAGAGATGTTGCCATGCTCATTTTATCGGCTTTCATTAGGAGATCTTCAACGAGCCATGATTGACAGTAGGCTTGTTGAAGTTGATCAAGGGGTTCACTTGAAAGGCATGTTTTATAAAGATTTTGAATATAATTTTCGGTGGATTGATCTCCCTGAAAAGTACAGAGATCTAATTTTTCTTTTTCAGAGAAAACGTTGGTGATATAGGAAGAGGTGTGTTTTAAAAAATCTGAATATCCTGATTGAGAAAGCATTTTTAAGCTGTCATAGGGGAGATACTTTAAGATTGCTTTAGGGAAGATGCTTGCAGCTTTGAGGTAAAATAACTTTTGGGCAAGTTCATCAAGATGATATCCTCCTAAAATTTCATCTGCACCTTCCCCAGAGAGAACGACCTTAACATGTTTTGATGCCAGGTTTGAAACATAATAGAGAGGGATAGAAGCAAGATCAGCAAGAGGTTCATCAGAATACCAGACAAAATCTTCCAAAAAATCAACAAATTGTTTTTGAGATATAATAATTTCGTGATGATTTGAGACAATATGATCTGCTACTTTTTTTGCAAAAGGAAGTTCATTAAAGTCTCCACTCTCTTCAAATCCAATGGAAAAGGTATGAAAGTTTTTGTGTCCTAATTCAACGGCAGCGGCAGCGACACAACTTGAATCAAGTCCACCGCTTAAAAGAATGCCAACTGGAACATCTGAAGCAAGAAGACGTTTCTCAACCGCTTCTAAAAAGAGGGTTTCAAATTCTTTTTCATAATTTCTTTTTTTATTAATTTTCTCAGAATTAAAGTTAAGAGACCAATAGGATTCAATCTTAAATTCTCGTTTCTTAAGATTATATTCCAAGAAATGACCTGGCTCTAATTTATAAATATCTTGCCAAATTGAGTTAGGAGATGGGACATAACGAAGCGTCAAATAATGCCAAGCCGATTCTTTATTAAGGAGCGGTTTTTGGGGAAGGACCTCCAAAATGGATTTAATTTCACTCCCAAAAATAAAGGTTTTGTCTTTAGTGTAATAATAAAGAGGTTTGACACCGAGGCGATCTCGGATCAGATAAACTTTATCAACGCGTGGATCATACAGACAAATTCCAAACATTCCTTCAAGATCGTGGATCGCTTCGATGCCTTTTTTGAGATAAAGCTGGAGGATAACTTCTGTGTCGGAATGGGTTTTAAAGACAACGCCGTGTTCTTCGAGAGATTCTCTAAGGCGTTTAAAATTATAAATTTCTCCATTAAAAATAATACCAACGCCCTCTGCTGACCAGATGGGTTGATCTCCGTCTTTAAGGTCAATAATGCTCAAGCGTTGCATACCAAAAGCAAAATCTTCCGTACTCCAAAAACCGTTCGAATCAGGCCCACGGTGCTCAATAACGTGCAACATTTTTTTGATCAGGGCGTCGCCTGAATTTTTATCAAAAGAACTAATTATGCCTGCTATGCCGCACATGAATTAAGTCTCTTTTGTTCCGTGAAACCATAAACTCCATCCCCAGCGTCGTGCGAGCGCTTTTACAATGGCTTTTGGCATAATGTGACTGATGCCCGGGAGCATTAGACGTAAAACGCATTCGAGATCCGTTCCTAAAATCCGGACCGTTGCATCTTTACTAAAAGGATGAAGGAGTTCTAGACCTTCTTCTCGTGTTACTGGCCATGTATGAGGATTGCCTTCTTCTCGATGGCCGTCACCATAACGACTGTTAAGTTCTAAAGGTGATAAAAATTTAGCTTCTTGATGAAGAAAGCCTTCAACGTAATCCGTCATATACCATTGGTAGAGACTTTTTCGATTATACAGCATAATTCCAAAACCGCCTCCCGGCTTCAAGACACGGAATAGCTCTTTGATGGAGACATCTAAATTTGGAGAATGGTGAAGAACTCCCCATGAATATACATAATCAAAGGTATTATCTGGAAAAGGGAGATGATTTGCATCTTCAAGGCGGATATCAGCGTTTAATCCGAGAATCTCAAAGCGTTTCTTGCTTTGCTCAATAGAGGTGGGATTTAAATCAACGCCTGTGCAATCAGCTCCATTTCTTGCCCAATTCATGAGCATACTTCCAAGACCGCACCCAATTTCTAAAATCTTTTTTCCCTGATAAAAATTATAGGGAAACAAGCGGTCAAAGGGTTTTTGATCATGAAGGGGCCTGTTCCAACTATAGAACTCTTGATCCAAACGATCAAAAAATTCTAGCGTTCCCATTTCATAGTGATGATCTTTAAAGTCAGTCTGACCATGGACTTCTCCATAGGTCATTGGATTTTTAGCCCACCACTCTTGAATGGATTTTTTTGAAGTATCGACCATTATGAATGTCCTGTTAATTTATCTTTAATCCCTAAAATACTACCTATAAGAAGGAGAAAGGGTGCAAAAAGAAGTTCTGATAAAAACGATATTTCTAAAAAACGTCTCAGGAGGAGGCTAGCTCTCTTTGTATAAGTAAGATTAAAAGAACGGTTTCGGCCCGTTAATACTTTTATGGTTTTGAACTTTTTGAAACATTTTTTCTCAAGAGAACAGTATCCAAGACCAATTGCATCTGGATAGAGGAGAATAACTTCTTTCACGTTTTCTGGAATGTTATTGATATCGACCAATTGTGCTTTAGGAAAGGAGAATTTAAGAAAGTTTATCAGATCTTCTTTTGAACGTGGGTTGGATCGATTGCAAACAACCTGGTAAAGTTTTAGAGGCAGCCACCACGGTTTTTGCGTAAAGAAATAATCATCAAAAAGTGCATATTTTATCATAGGTGACCTCTAAGAGTTGTGTGAAATTTATGGGAGAGATATGGCGGCTCATTTGTTTCATTGCTTGAAAAAACTCAGGATGATCATGAATGTGGCTTGGATCCCCATAAATATTAATGAAGAGGGGATTTTGCGACGCAAATTGAGACAATGATGTGCATGTTTTGAGGTAATCAATTGGCGTTTTGACACGATCAGGAGCTCCAAAATAGACCCATGTGTCCATAATGTTAAAAGGTTCAGAAAAAATACCTGTGACGGGGACTTCTATAATATCTTTCTTTTTATAAAGAGGAGCATTTCTGTAGGCCATCATCGGAGATGTTGAAGTCGAAATTTTATAATTATTTTCTTTTAAAAGTTCGTATAAAAAATTTAAATGGTCTTGATGTTGAAACGTTCCAAAATGAGGCGTTCGCCAAACATCTGGCGTTATTCCCAAAACGTCTTGAAGAATTTTATGGCCTTGAAGAATATCTGCTTTTAAAATTTCAAAGGGTTGTTGATCATAAAAAAAACAACTTGCATGACGATTATGAGAGGTATCAAAATAAGTGTGTTCTCTTCCCCCATGATTGATAAACTCAGCGCCTGTTTCAAAGATCCTTTGATAAACCTTTTCTCCTTTTTGAAGCAATGCTCCTGGAACTGCATAAACAGGCGTAATACCCATATCTTGAAGTCTTGAATGAACGTCCCAAGCGACATTAATGTCCTCTTCCGTGTCACAATCAAAAGAGAGGATAAAATAAGATTTATTAAAGATTTTTTTGCATTTTCGAGCATATAAATACCAAATAAAATCTGGATTGATGCGATGAAGAGTTTTGAGTTTAAGATTTTGAAGCATGCTTTATATAATTTCTTGAATAATTTTTTTGAGCCGTTGTGCAGTATTCCCATCCCAAAGAGGAGGGGTAATTCCTTTTTTAGGTTGATTTAGTTTGTCTAAGAGCGTGCCAATCGTGACCAACTGATTCGATCCCAAAGTAATGGTTATAGGCCTTTCGGTCGTTTCTCTAAGCGTAAAGCAAGGAATTCCTAAATAAGTCGTCTCTTCTTGAATACCCCCTGAGTCAGAAATAACATAAGCTGAATTTGAAACAAGACTCATAAAATCAAGATACCCAAGGGGTT
Organism: Alphaproteobacteria bacterium 16-39-46; assembly: GCA_002257235.1. Lineage (GTDB taxonomy): Bacteria > Pseudomonadota > Alphaproteobacteria > 16-39-46 > 16-39-46 > 16-39-46. The sequence continues at coordinate 65,093 of NCGZ01000001.1, read as the reverse complement.
CAATTATTTTTAAATTTCCTGGTAATTCTTTTAGGGTCTTCAGCATTTTTTTTGTTCGGGGATGTGCAGGAAATATAATTGGGAAATCAATTTGAGAAAGTTTTTTAAAAATATTTTGGAGAGATTGTTCTGAGTCCACATTTGTAGGGCGATGTAGAGTTAAGATGACATAATTTTGAGGCTCGACCTCATAGCGTTGGTAAGTTTTTTTTTCTTTGATTTGAGGCTGCATCATACAATACGTGTCAATCATGATGTTTCCAACAAAACTAATTTGATCAGGGTTTAAGCCTTCTTTTAAGAGATTTTCATTCGCATCCTTTGATGGTGTCCAATGATAATCACTAATGGAATCCGTTATAACACGATTAATTTCCTCTGGCATCGTACGATCAAAGCTTCGAAGGCCTGCTTCAAGGTGAGCTACTTTTAAGTGTAGTTTTTTAGCAGCCACAGAACACGCGAGTGTTGCGTTTACATCTCCAACAACGATAACAAGATCAGGACGGCTTTTTTCGAGACAAAGTCTTTCATAGGACATCATTGTTTGCGCGGTTTGCTCAGCATGAGTTCCGCTGCCAATTTCTAAATGATAACGAGGAGTGGGGAGGCCCAAATCATCAAAAAAAGTTTGGGACATCTGATAATCATAATGTTGTCCCGTATGAATGATTTGAACATCACACCAATTTTCATTTTTTAGGGCGTGATAGAGGGGTGCGATTTTCATAAAATTGGGTCGGGCAGCACAAATAAGGTGAAGAGTTTTCATGAGATCATATACTGCTTATAAATTGCAACATGTTGTTTTTCAATTTTTTCTGGGTCAAAATTTTCCAAAGCATATTTATAGGCATTTTCAGAAAGATTTTCTCTTAATTTTTTGCTCTCCATGAGCTGTTTAATGCCTTTTATATACCCATCAATTGTGTCTGGAACTCTTAAACAAATTGAATCATTGAGCTCAGGCGTTTGTTGATGAGAATTGAGATTGAGTAAGACGGGAAGTTTGATGAGAAAGGCTTCAATAACCGTTTTTGAAATTCCGATACAATCTATACAAGCCGCATAACAATCATACGTTTTTAAATTGGCACATAATTCGGCGTTGGGAAGAGAGTCTATAAATTTGATACGATGATTAACGTTTAAACTCTTAGCTAGCTCTTTCAAGTTTGAATTTAAGATACCGGTTCCAAAAATATCGAGGGTAACGTTCTTCAATTGTGCCACGGCTTTTATAAGATTCTCTGGATTTTTGTTGTGTATTTGTTGACCGATGCAGATAAGCTTAAAGTTATCTTTAAAGTCAAAGTTTGTTTTAATGTTTTCCCTACATGCATTAACTTTGTTGTAGAGAACTTGATAGTTTTTAATATGACGTTTTTCTAAAAAATCTAGGATTCCACAATAAACGGGAAGGATGAGGTCCGTTTTTTTTAAATTTTTGGAGAGTTTTAAAGTAAAATATTTAATAATTTTATTTTTTAAATTAAAGTTTTCTCTATGAGCATCTAAAAAAGGATGTGTATGAAGGCTTACAAGAAGTGGGAGGTTTAATTTCTCTTTTACATAAGAGCCAATAGACAGGTTTAAATGCATGCCGTAGCATCTAATAATAATAGGAGAAATCGGGACGATTTTTTCGAATGCTTTCTTCACCCATGATTGTATTAAAAATGGGTGCCATCCGAATGTTTTTTTGAAAAAACCTGAGGGTGTTGGATGATTATAAATGAAGAGCTTTGCATCTCCAACCATTGGTTGCACAAGTTTTGGATCTGGTTGATCATCATTTGTGAGCATAATATGGATTTCATCAAAAATATTGCCGGGGTTATAATAACGAGGAACCACCTCACCTTTTTGAAGAAGGGATGATAATCTATCGGGAATAATAACAAGAAGTTTTTTTTTCATACGAGCTTGCTGGGTGCTGAAGAAGTTTTTTTGACTTTAATAATGATTGTAGGGGATAGAAATGGAAAAATTTTTAAAACCAATTTTTCAAAAAAACTTTGACCATCTTGGCAATAATCGTGTGCTACATACTCAAAGCCATTTACTTTTAAAAGAGTGTATAAAGTTGAAGGCGTCCAACAATAAATATGTCGGTTCCATTCATGTTCTTGAAAATAAATGGAATCTGAGAGCGGGAGATTTTTTTTAAAGTACTTTCGAAGGAGTTCATATTTAATAGCTTGCCACATATCTCTCCAATAATAGGCTGTGGGAGTTGATAAAATCAAAATCCCTCCGACTTTTAACACGCGATTGATTTCTTTTATTGCTGTTGCTGCGCCCTCGAGATGCTCTATGACTTCTTGAAATGTTAAAGTGTCAATGCTTGAGTCCTCAAGATCTAACTTATAAGCATTTAATTCTTGAAAAATAGGGGTGATATCTGGATTAATTAAACGCGCAATTTTCAAATGCTCATCCAGATAATCTCCAGCAATAATTTTTGAATTTGGAAATTTTTCTTTTAATTTTTTAGAAAAAAATCCATACAAACATCCAAGATCAACAATTGTTTGGTTGGGATCTGTGTTATCTACAAGTGACAATGCAACTTGTTCTCTTTTCCCAAGAGATCCCGCGGATAGAACTTTTTTAGTCTCCGCAGCTGTGTAGCTTTTTCCATCAATGAGATAGGATTCTTTTTTCATTTGATTACTTTGTTCCACAAACAATTGCCCAGGTTCCATAATATTCATTCCTAAGAAGTTTATAGCATCTTTCAAATCCGCATGGTTGTTTATCTTCTGCTAGGAGTAGAGCGACATTTTTAAAGCCATTGATCTTGATGAGTTTTTTTAATCCCCATTGTGTCCAGCAGGGATAATTTGTGTGACCTTCTTTACGCATCAATTCTTTTTGAGTTCTTCTATTGTAATCAAAAATAAGAAGTTTTCCATTAAGTTTCAAGACCCGTAATATTTCTTTTAAAGTGGATTCGTGATTTGGAAACAAATATAAGGCTGATTTTACAACGACAACGTCAATGGAATTATCTTTAAGAAATAATTTATCTGAAGGACAGACAAGATCAACATCTCTGAGTAGATCTTTGCTATAAGGTCTATCAGTAATATCCGTTCCTATATAGTCTTTCCCAAAGACTTTTCTCAAGAAAGCGGGGCCACATCCGATTTCTAAAATTTTTTGTCCGGGAATCCAAAAATTCTTGATAATATTGACAACAAATTCAGGGGATTTATGCATGTAAAATATCTTTTTTTAGAAGTTTTAGAAGGAAATTGAAGGAGTAGATTTGTAGTATCCAAGTGAAGATTAGATATATAGAAATACCTGTAAAAATGGACAGGAAAAATGACCAATTTTCATCAAAACTAAACCAATATATTTTTGCATAAAATGTTCCTAAAAACATACCTAAAGTTGATAATAATATTTTTAAAATTGGTGTTTTCTCAAAAGAAATAAGATTTTCCTTTAGGCCATAAATTGAACTTATCGTGAGTTGAAAACAAAAAGAAAGAGTTGTTGCTAGTGCGGCTCCCATATAGGAGAATTTCGGTATGAGGAGAAAATTTAAAATAATGTTTATGAAACATGATAATGTTGTAAAGATGGTGCTAAAATAAGGTTTATTTTTTAAAGCAAGAATCATTTCAAAATAAGAAGAAAGCATCGAAAACAGATAGCCTGATAATATAATGGGGACAACTAAATAGCCTGACGCAAATTCTTCGGTTGATAAAAAATGCAAAAGTTGATTCCCAATGATTACGAGACCAAAAACAGACGGAAAGATAAGCCAACAAATAAGTTTAATAGATTGATTAAAAAGTTTATTAAGTTCGGTGATGTTGTTTAAATTATATAGTTCTGCAGATTTTGTTGGGAATAAACTCCAAATGGGATTAACGATTACTTGGATGAGTGTGTAGCCAATGGTAAAGCCTATGGAATAAATTCCAATATCAGCAAGAGAGTGATATTGGGCTAAGAAAACCCGATCTAGGCTATTCAAAACCCAAACGGCGTATCCAGAGGGTAAGAGGACGATTCCAAAACGGAAATAGGGTTTAAACCACTTTAAAGAAGGTTTGGAAAAGATTTTAGTTTTAAACATATAGAGTATATAAGAGCCTATTAACACACTATCAGCAATCAAACTCCATAAAACGAGTTCATAAATTCCTTGGTGTGTCATAAGAATCCAAATTAAAACAATCATCTGAGTTAGGTTTTGAATAATTGTTATGTAGACCAATGACAATGCATTGTTTTGCACACGAAACCAATTGCGTATACCCGTTAATAAGGATGTAATCATAATATTTAATCCAGCCAGAACAACAAACGCGGGGTAGTGCCCTTCAGTGCCAAAAAATAACTCTGAAAACTGATGACTGAAGATAAAAACTAAAAAGAATAAAAAGAAGCTACTCGCGAGTCCAAAAAGAAACCATCCTGTAAAATCTTGCTGCTGTTGTTCTCTTGTTTTTCCGGGTAAAAATCGTGCCAATGAATTATCCATTCCACAAAAAACAAGAGGTGATAAAAGGGCGACGATAACCATGACTTGCGACCAGATTCCATAATTCACTGCACCTAAGTATTTTGTAATAAATGGCATCATAATTAAAGCTTTTAGCTTTAAAAAAATCTCTGCAAAAGTCATAATTCCTGCGTTTTTCCAGAAACTATTCATGAAGTTTCGCTCTAATTCTTGAAATAACTTTTTGTCCAAAGGAACGATTGTCAAAGATATACGAAGATATATCGAAGATTTCTCCCCCCCATTTTTCTTTAAATCTTTTAATGTTTTTTTCCTTTTCAGAAATGGGGTTGGGATTAAATCCTGCGAGATCAAAATAAGTATCACCTAAATCTTTATGATAGTTCATAATTTCCCAGTGAAGCAAGTCCTGCACGGGTATTTTCTTTTCAAAAGCTAAAGGTGTAAGAGCAGACATAATTTCTGTTGCGAGACCATCATATCGAAAAGTGCCTAAAAAGCCAAGTAACTCTCCTTCGAAGCTTTTTGAGATCCAATAATTGTATACATTTTCACTGTCTAAGTCCCAACCTTTTCTATAAAATTCCTTCTCCTTAAGCGCACGATTCGTAGATTTAAAATAAGGAATTAAAAATTTTGAAAAATATTCTTCAAAAGTATCGCATCTTTCTACTTGAACGCCATGAGACTGGGCTTTTTTAATGCCTTTGCGTGCAGAATGTTCAAAGCTCTTAAGTAAAGCTTCTTGAGTTGAGGTTAAATCAACGATAAGTGTTTTCCATTCTTGGCGTGCGAATCCACTTTTAATGAGCTCTTCTTCAATCCATGGTGCCCATTGGCGTAAAGGAAATAGGGATTTTAAATTAATATAATCTATTTTATTATTATGGGTAAAATGATAGATCTTTTCTAGAAAATTTTGAAAAGCATGTAAAGTTATGTGTTTATTTATAACTGGTCCATTAAAAGATGTAAGTAATCTATTTTTCTTATCAAAACTAAATAAACATGAAGCTGATTCGTTTTCAATTACAACTGGATTTAACCCATTAACGTGCTGGTTGAGAGTACCCCACATTAATGTTTGCATGAAAGATTTAAACATTATTTTTTCTTTAAACATTTGCTTAAAAAGTTAAATCCATACTTGGAGTCTAACATAGTAAAAATATCTATAAAATTTATTGAATTATCATAATTCCGTATAACCCATTCTTTTGATTTTATGCCAATATCTTTAAGTATATTTGGATTTTCTGCAATATAGGTAATTTTTTCTAATATTTCATTCTCACTTGAGGCATTAAAGATTGGAGGGGTATCATTATAAAACATTCCTTTTAAGTATAAGTCATCAGCATATGTGAGAAGTGATTTTCCATAACTCATTCCTTCAATTGCAATTCCTCCAAAAGCTCCGAGGTCAAATTGGTCTATAATAACATCTGCCTTATCAAAGATCTTATAAAGCTCACCTTGGGAACAGGGAGGAAACCAATCAAATGCGGAACAATTTGCAGCCTCAATAATTTTTTTGGCATTAATTGCATCGGGTCCTCTGTCTAAAATAATGCATTTTATATTAGAAAACTGACGCGACGCTCTTATAAAAGCTCTTATAAATTTGTCGCTACCTTTTGTGGACTCTCTATACGCCTTATTATCACTTTCTCCCCAATCGATATTAGAGATATGTGCAAAAATAATTTTACTTGTATCTTTAATTTTTTGTTTCTTAATTTTTTTATCTTTAAGGATAAGAAATGGATGTCTGACAAAAGAAATTCTATCTATGTGAAGCTTTTTTAATGCTGCAATATAAGATTTCATTGGTACTAAACACAGTAAGTAAGAATTTTTAAATAAAAATCTATAAAGTCTGCTTATTAAGTTTTTTTGAAATGGCTCTTCCATTAAGTCTGAGCCCGTAATATAACTAATAACAGGAGGAAAAAAATAAAATTTTAATAAAAATAAGTACTTACCTAAAAAAAACACTAAAGAACCACTAAAATTAAAAATTACTCTTGAACTAAAGCATTCTTTTATGAAACTTAGTTTAGTTTCATATATGGTGATAATTTTTCTATCAATACCTAAATCATCTAATAAAATATCTTCTAATTTATCTACTTCAGACCTGTAACGAATAATTTTAATCTTAAATCCCATTTTTGTGAGTTGTGAGGCTAATAAAAGGTCGTTATTACAAAGACTCCCTAAAATTAAAAAATCATTTTTTTTCTTAATCTTCAACTGCAAGGGCAATACCATCCTTTCCAAACTTATTCCCATTATAAAACATATATTTTTTATCATTGTGAATTATAACTGCAGGGTAGCAAATAGCTTCATTCTCCCAAGGTTCTTCTGAAACAGTGAGACCAACTAGATGATCCATACGCTCAAAAACATAGCCCCCATCTCTGGACTCGGCATATCCTATTCTATACCCTTCTTTGCCACAATTATAGGAAAACCAGGCCTTATAAATATCTTTTTCTTTTAGGATCCATGGTCTTGCAATATTGGTCTCTTCTGGGTAGGCGTGCGCTATAGAAATTAATCCATTCCTTTTCCATTCTATGCCATCCTTAGATTCAGCATATTTAATGTTATAAAAAGATTGAAGACTCCCGTCTTGATCCTCATCCCATTTGTATCCTGATACATACCACATCCTATATTGCCCGTTTTCTTTAAGAACAAATGGGCCTGTAACAGTGCAAGGGTCATATTCTGATATGTTTATAATTGGTGCAATAGAATATTTCTTTAGTTCCAGTTCTTTATCTATACTTATTGCAAGGCCAATTCTAGTATAGTAAAGTGGTCTACAGCCTTGAGTAAAACCTATGGTATAAAGAAGTGCTTTACCTCTATCCTCTATAATAGAAGAAGGATATATGCCATGTTGATCAAAAAACCCTGTATCACCTAGCTTTAAAATGGGATTTTTTGAATAACTTAAAATTTTAAAACTATCAATATTAAAATCAAAATAAAAAACTTGTGTCAAATTGTTAACATTTCTAGATCCATAAAAAATCCTATAAATTGAATTTGATAATTTCAAAGGAGTAGGATGTTGACAGTGAGAAAAGGAATTTTTATTCTCTAAAGGCCTAAAAATAAGCCCTAGTTTTTTCCATTTTTGCATTTTACTAACCATTTTTTTTCCACACATATCCTTTTAAATGTCCCATATTCTCAAAATCTGGTATGTGTCTCGCTATTTGAAATGCGACATCATTTAATTTATGATCATATTTTGCAGAGTTAGGAGCAACAAAAAGCGGCTGTAATATTCTTGAAATGAAATAATACATACCAAAGCTATGGATACGGATGAGCTCAAATTCTTCTCTCATAAACTCTTTCAAGTTTTTTTCTGAAAACAATAGCCTATCATAATCTCCATCTCCTCCATCTGACACTTCCCTTAAATTAAACATTTTTTTAAATTTATTTAGAATTTCTAATCCCTCGAAAGTCGCCTCAAACATTACATAAATCCCATGTGGAATCAGACATCTTGTGATTTCCTGAAGAGCTTTTTTCTGACTTTCCCAGCTCAATAAAGCAATAAGAACACGATGAGAAGTTATCATATCAAAAGAATTTGAATCATAGGGCAATTCAAGCGCCGATCCCCTATCAAAATGTAGTCTCTTAAGAAGATTAGGATGTTTTAAGTGAAGCTGTTCTGTTGAAAAATCAACCATACTTTGAGCATAATCCATTCCCACAACCTTATTGCTTATTTGAGCATACTCAAAACAAGCCGTTCCTGGACCTGAGCCAACATCTAATATTTTTGTAGTTGGAAAAATATAACTTTTAGCACATTCAATTTCTAAGCTTCTTAAGTTATAGTCAAAAGCCGTTAAACGATCATCTTTCAACTCTCCAATTTTTTCATAATGCTGGTGAAGCTTTCCTTCTTTATCTAAAAATTTCATATTTATTTACCTCAAAAAATAATCCGATGATCTATTCAAGAGTGTACTTTTTTGACTGACAATAACTTGGCCTTCTGAAAGTGACTTTGTTACAACAGCACCGGCCCCAACAAGTGCTTTATATCCTATAGTAAGATTATCCGCAATTGTTGAATTTACACCCAAAAAGCTTTGCTCTCCAATAGTGCAAAACCCAGAGACTACCACATGAGATGTTAAAAAAGAGTATGCTTTAAGTTTTGAATGATGTCCAATGTGATTTCCACTCCAAAGAATAACTCCGTCTTCAATCTGCACAAAAGGTTGTATGTTGTTATTTTCAAAAATAAAAACATTATCACCGATGACATTATTTTTATTCCAACACGTTGCTTTAGAAGAAATATAACTCAAAAGTTTATATCCTTTGGAACGACTCTGTTCGCAAAACTCCTTACGGAGGGTATTCATTTGGCGATACCCAATTGCTATAAACATTTCATGGTCGCTTGGAGAAAATTTTTCTTCAATTCCTAAAAAATTTATAACTGGCTTTCCGCAAAAAGTTTCTGTTTCAAGATCTGTAGAGCAAAAAGCAACTACATGATAAGTACTATCATTGTCTAAATAAAAATTTACAAGTTCAGCAAGTGTTCCTGTTCCAAAAATTATAGCTTTCTTTTTCATTTTTCCACTCCTGTATTATTAAAATTAAATACATAAAAATCTGGATACATTAATAATATATTTGATGGGTCATTCTTTAAAATATCAGGCATGTTAACTTGAATATAATAATTATAGAAGAGATCTTCTGCCCCCATCTGTTTTTTAAAACGATGTACCCCCTCTTGAGAAAACCATGTTGCTCCCCAGTTAAACCATTCATAGCCCTGTTTCATTGCATCTAAGAATGCATAGTATAAAATTAAAGACATAGGTTGGTAGATACGCGCATCTCCTATAATAACAGGTGTAAAATATTCTACCGTTTTATTAAAATAAAACATTAATAATCCTGCAATCGGCTTCTGATCTAAATATGCCATGAAAATCTTATAATCTTTTCCAGGAGAAAAATGCTTTCTAATTTTATTAAAAAACTCATCGGCTTTATATTTTCTATTTTTTTCCTTCATCTCCGCTTGATGCGTAAGACGGATAAAATCAAATTGATTATTTTCTTCAAAAACTTGTACCCCATGTTTTTGAGCACGTCTTATTTCATTCCGCCGGTTCCCTGAAATTCTTTTGAATATCTCTTCTTCAAAATTTTCAGAGCAACCTATATAGGTAAATTGCCCAATTCTTTTATCTAAAAAATTGTAGAGAGGAATATTTTTGTCTTTATTTAAAGGGTTCTCAATATACGTAGCGCTCACAATATCTTTTTGACAAATAAATCTATTATATTCACAAAGCAAAATTTCAGAATATTTTGTGTTCTGTGATAAGATTCCGCCATTGCTTCCATAATAAGGCAAAGAATTAACGACTTTCCCCAAAGGTCCTTCCTTAATCATTAAAGGTAAGGCCGCAACAATTTTTTCATTCTCATATCCCAGAAGATATCTCGACTCACACCCCAAGAGGTCTTCTAAGAAGTTCTTGTACTTTACAGAATGGTAAAAGAGGGTATGTTTTTGAGATAATAAAAAAGCGTCATAAGCTTCATAACTTTTTTTATCAAGTATTTCTATCTTCACTTAAATACTTTCCTAAAAATAGTTTCCAAATTTAAGAACGACCAAATGAATAATCGATGATTTTTTTCACCTTTTAAATGCTCTTCTATATAAGATTTCAAAAAATTAAGATTAAATATATTTTCTTGCACTAATAAACTAGAATTTAATTTTTTCTTCACAAATTCTATACTTTCTCCTCTAAACCATGATGCATCGGGAGAAGAAAACCCTTGTTTTTTTGTATTAACAATTTGTGCATCTAAATATTTTTCAACAGCTTTGCGTAAAACGCGTTTACCACTTTTGGTTGCTTGCGCTTTACTTACCAAATCATTTTCATCCGCTTCTGCTGTGTTTCCAACAATTTTCATATGAATTGGAATTTTCATAGAAAAATCAACCAGATCATTATCTAAGAAAGGGACACGTGTTTCTAATCCATGGGCCATGCTTAATTTATCTTCTACAACAAGAAGCCCATGCAAAAAAGTTTTTGCCTCAAGGTAAAGACTATAATTTATACACTCTTCAGACGTTAATGTTTCTTTCTTTAATGTTTTAAAAATATCTGCAAAAATATCTCGTGTCCAAACATGCTGTACTTCTTCCCAAATTGGAGCAAGAAGCTCTTTTAATAAACTATTTGGAAGAAGTCTTTGCCATTTTAAATAATACGTATCAATAAAATCATCAAACTTTATGGCTTTATCACTATAAAGATATCTCCATGGATAACCTCCAAAAAGCTCATCTCCACCTACACCCGATAAAACAACTTTTCCAAACTTGCTCGCAAGTTTTGCTGCATAATAGTTAGGATAACTTTGTCCTACACGCGGCTCTTCTAGGTGCCATACATATTTATCCATACAGCGTTCCATATCTCCTGCTTTAAGAACCATTTCATAATGTTCTGTTTTTGCAAGATATGAGATATGTTCTGCTTTTGCACGCTCATCAAATGATAATTCTAATCCACTCGCTGAGCTCAGATCAAACCCTAGGGTAAAAGTTTTCATATGCGGCAAAAATTGACTTGCCACTCTCGTAATAGCACCCGAATCAATGCCGCCACTTAAATAGGCATTAATCGGAACATCACTGATGAGTTGTCGCTGAACAGCTTGTTTGAATAAACGATCTGTTTCTTCTATGGCTTCCGCTTCTGAAATTTTTAAAGACCCACAAAAATTAAAATCCCAATACTGATGATTCTCAAACTTACCTCTCTCATCAACATAAGCATAATGACCAGGCATAAGCATCTTTACATCTTTAAACAACGTTTTATTAGTAAAAAAATTCTGGAAGGTTAAATATTCAACGAGCCCTTCTTTATCGAGCTTTGATTCGTATAAACCTGAAGCTACAATTGCTTTTATTTCAGAAGAAAAAATGATCGATCTATCGGCTTTACAATAATAAAAAGGCTTAATGCCGTATCGATCTCGTGCTAAAAAAAGTTTTTTCTCTTTTTTATCCCAAATAGCAAAAGCAAACATACCATTAAATTTGTTAAGGCAATTATGCCCCCACTCTGCATAGGCATTCAAAATTACTTCTGTATCTGTATGCGAATGAAACTGATGCCCAAGGGCCTCAAGTTGTATGCGGAGCTCTTTAAAATTATATACTTCTCCATTGTAAGTAATGGTAAAACGACCATCCTGTGTTTGCATAGGTTGATGACCAGCTGGGCTCAAATCAATAATTGCAAGTCTTCTATGCCCTAATCCAACGTACTCATCAATATAGTGCCCTTCTCCATCCGGTCCACGATGGGCAATAGCATCCGTCATAGCTTTAAGTTGACTATAAGCTACAGTCTGATCATTAAAATTAAAGATGCCTGCTATTCCACACATACTTAAATTGCTTTCAAGGCCTCAATCACATAGTCAAAATCTTCTTGGGTCATTTTATTATGAAGGGGAATAGCCATGGTGTTGTGATCACATGCTTTTGCCCCCGGAAAATCATCCATCTTAATCCTGTATTTATCTTTATAAAAACTCAGCATATGAACGGCATGAGTTCCTGGGCGTGTCGCAATTCCTTTTTTCTGAAGAATATCCATAATATCATTACGGGGCATCGGTGCAAGATCAGGGTCAACATAGCATACATAGGCTTGCCAAGCATGTTGTGTTGCATAATCAGGTGTTGCTTGCGGTTTTAACCATCTTATTCCTTGAAGCTTTTCCGTATAATATTCGGCCCAAGTTTGGCGTTCTCTAATGAATGAGTGAAGCTTTTGAAGCTGTACAAGTCCGACAGCGGCTTGAAGATCTGTCATGCGATAATTATAACCTAACATTTTAAAGTCAGGTAGTAAGTATGGCTTAGCACTGGAATGACGTACTTCTTCGGGAACTTCAGCTCCATGATTACGCATAATTTCTGAGAGACGATTAAGTTCTTTATCTTGCGTTGTCACCATTCCTCCTTCACCTGTCGTAATAGATTTACGTGGATGAAAAGAAAAGACGGCCATATCTCCAAGAGATCCAGCAGAAAGACCTTTATACGATGCACCCGCAGCGCAAGCAGCATCTTCTAGAATTTTTATATGAGATGGAACGATACTGCGAATTGCATGAATGTCAGCACATAAACCAAAAAGGTGGACTGGAATAATTACTTTTGTCCGTTCTGTTATTTTTGATGGGATATCTGAAACCTTAATATTAAAAGTTTCTTCATCTACGTCACAAAAAATAGGAGTTGCACCGCAATATAAAACAACATTGGCTGTTGCGACCCATGTAAAAGCAGGAATAATAACCTCATCTCCGGGCCCTACTCCTAAAGCTTTTAATGCAAGGTGTAGGCCTGTTGTACAAGATGTTACGGCAAGAGCATGTTTTACATCATGAAGTTTTGCAAATTCTTCTTCAAACTGTAAAACTTTAGGTCCTTGTGTCAGCCAACCACTTAAGAGAGGTTCTCTCATAGCTTGCCATTCTTCATCTCCAAGAGATGGAACGGCGATTGGTATATTTCTTATTTTTTCTAATATAGAGGTCATGTTACATTACCTTTTTCCGACGTATTTCAACTTGATCAACATGGTTTTTACGCCATTCAATTAATTTTTTAAGTCCTTCTTCAAGGAGTACGGATGCTTTAAAGCCAATTTCAGCTTCTGCTTTTTTGGGACACCCAATTCTATTTTTTACAAAAGTTAATCCAGCAGGTTCATACTGAACTGCTAAATCTGAAGCGGTAATTTTTAAAACGATGTCAGCTAATTCTTTGATAGATGTTCGAATTCCAGTTCCAACATTATAAAAGTGATCGACAGTATCTGCTTTCATAGCGCATACGTTTGCCTTTGCGCAATCTCCAACATAAACAAAATCATAGGCTTGAGAGCCATCGCCGTAAAGAGTTGGTGCAATACCTTTATCAAGATTATCAAGCATTTTCATAATAACAGCAATGTAAGCCCCGCGATAATCTTGGCGCGGGCCATAAACATTCATATATCTTAACCCAACAAAAGGAAGTTTGTAGCGATGAAAATAAGCTCGTGCCATTGCTTCGCCAGCAATTTTGGTGGCACCATAGAAGTTTGTATTATTAAAAGGGTGATTTTCATCCATAGGATCTCTAACAGCATCCCCATAGACAGATGCAGATGACGAATAAACAAGTCTCTTAACGCCTTGATTTACACAAGCTTCAAGAACATTAAAAGTTCCCTCAACATTTACGTGAAATGCAGATCTTGGAAAATCATGACATTGCAAAAGCCAAAGCGCAGCAAAATGAAAAACCCCATCGGCTCCTTTTAAGGCTTCATTTAAAATATCTGTTTGGCAAATGTCGCCGCCAATTTCAAAAATGCGGACACGCGAATCTTTCAATGCGGCTTCGAGATTATCTTGCGTACCACGTACAAAATTATCATAAATAATAAGCTCTTTTATATCTTCTTTAAGGAGCTCATCTACTGTGTGAGATCCAATAAGACCAGCGCCTCCTACCACAGTCAGTTTTTTACCTCTTAAATCCATTTTTTCCTCTTATGCTAATATCAATTAATTTCGCGATCCAATAACTTAATGCGCCTTCAGAGAGGCTGTTTTAATAGTTTTTTTTAAATTCAAGATTTTCTTTGATATTTTGTAACGGGATTTATCTCAATCAAATCTCCGAATTCATTTAGACAATAGGAACGTCTTTCACGTGAGCACACTAAATCATCTTCCAATTTTTCCCCTGCATGGCTGACCCACCCAATTTGCCTGGCAGGGTTTCCAGCCATTACGGCATGGGGTTTGACGTCTTTTGTAATAACTGCACCAGCGCCAACCAAACTATAGGCTCCTAATCGATGGCCACAAATAATTGTTGCATTTGCTCCGATCGTTACGCCGCGTTCTACATAGGTAGGCCGAAACTCATCTTTGCGTTCAATTTCAGCTCTTGGATTGTGAACGTTCGTAAATACGCATGAAGGGCCACAAAATACACCATCTTCTAGGGTCACGCCCTTATAAAGACTAACATTGTTTTGAATTTTACACCGATTTCCTACAATAACATCTGGGCCGATCATAACGTTTTGTCCAATGATACAATCTTCTCCAATTATTGTTCCCTTAAGAATATGAGAAAGATTCCAAATTTTAGTTCCTTTGCCAATTTGGCATCCCTCATCAACAATTGCAGTATCATGAACAAAGTAAGGAGCGTTTTCTTTTTCTAAAAAGACCGTTTTTTTTGAGTGAAGTGATTGCTGTGCAGCTTCTAAAACTTGTAAAACATGTAAGCCCTCAAGCCCATCTGTTATGGGTTTTTTATTGTTTTCAATAGAATCAATAAAATGTTTACATTCGAGTTTTAAAGGTTCAGAAGGCTCTAAGGGAATATGGATAACATCTGCTTTTTTTGGATGAGGAAATCCATCAATCCAAGATACTTGATGAGGATAGAGCTTTAATTTTTCATCCCAGCTTAAACCATCATCAAAAACAGCCATGCCTCGATCGCCGACAACAACGAGTTTTTGTTCTTTGTACGGGTGAAGCCAAGATACAAAAATATGAGATTGAAGGCCATTTTTGAAGGATAAATGGGTCGTTGTCACATCATGAATGTGAGGATTAAGGTAACAAGCACCCGTGGCATAAACAGTCTCGGGCAATTCTCCTGCAAGACCTAAAATCATTGAAATATCATGAGGGGCAAAGCTCCAAAGGATATTTTCTTCGGTACGAAATTTCCCTAAATTTAAACGATTCGAGTAAATGTATTGAAGCTGCCCCAAAATTCCTTTTGAAATAATTTTTTTTAACTCTAAAAAAGCGGGATGATATTGAAGTAAATGTCCAACCATCAAATGTTGGTTAAGGTGGAGAGAAAGATCACAAAGAATTTTGGCTTCGTTTACGTTTAAAGAGAGAGGCTTTTCAACAAAAACATGTTTGCCTGCGTTAAGGGCTTTTAGAGCAAGTTCATAGTGTTGAATTGCGGGAGCAGCAATGACGATACCATCAACATCACTTTTAAGAACCTGCTCTAAACTAAGGCTTGGGACCTTATACGTTTGTGCTGCAGAACGAGCTAATTCTTCTTTTGTGTCACACACAGAGGCTAAGACACTAAGTTCAGAAAAATTTCGAACGAGGTTTTTACCCCAATAACCGCACCCAACAACAGAAATTTTGATTTTTGACATGGACCTAAAACTTCACCATAGCTGCCGCAGTCCGGGTGCAATGAGCACCAAGACCCGGGGTTAATATTATTTAATTTTTCTCTTGTTTTTATTTAAGAGAAATATCTTAAGAAGTTCTTTTATGCGGCTTCAATCGCATAGGACGAAAGTGAAAATTTAACATCTTTGCCCAGTAGATTAAGCAAGAGTTGAACACGCCCTTTATCGTCTAATTTTTCAAATACAACAGTTTGATCTTTAAGGGAACCTTCTAAAATTCGAACTTTATCACCTTTTAGAAAAGAAACAAGACTGCTGACAGGAAGAATTCCGTCACTCACCTCTTGTGCTCTTAAATCGCCAATGACAGAGGTGGAGACAAGAGCAGGACAATTATCGCTGGCCATCAATAAATAAGAGATGCCACGTGTTCCATTGATTTTCCGCCAGGGAGAAATCTCTGGGTCTATTCCTACAAAAATGTATCTTGGGAAGAGAGGGACAAGAACCTCATCAGTTTTACGCGCATGACGTCGAAGTTTTTTGAATCGTGGGAGATAAACGTCAAATCCCTGGTCACGTAAATGCTGTTGAGCAAGGGTTTCTTTTAAAGATTGGGTATGAGCAACGCACCATTGAATCATGGTATCTCCCTTGAAACATGCAAGAGTCTCAACGTTAAAATTTGGTGAGAATCAATATTTTTTTTAAGGGCATCATAGGTATCTTGGGGATTCATAACATCTGTGATGAGAATAGCGTCGTATGTTTTAAGAGAGTTATTTACAGAAATTGTCTCAGTTTCTATATTTGTACCTTGAGCAACAAGGGTTGCGATGTCTGCTAAATCTCCTGACCCAACAAGCCCAATCTTTGTCCAGTTTTTTTTTGTACATTCAGCAAAGACTTCTTCGCACTGGGCTCGAGCATCCCGAAAAAATGTCAAAGATCTTGCTAAATAATCTTTTACCATATGGCTTTTTTCTTTAAAACCATCTGGCGTCAAAAAATAAGTAATACGTCGTGGAGAGATTTGAGAAGCTCTGATCCATCCTTTGGTCACAGAGCTTTTCAAATACTGATTCATGAGGCCTAAAGCAATGCCAAGCTCTGATGCAAGGCCACGCTGCGTAAACGAGGGATTTCGTTCAATCTCTGTTAAGAGATGAACCATGACCCGTTGTTCTGTTTGTTCGCGTGTGTCTTGGAAAGCTGCCATTGTAAAGTGCATTCTCACATCATTTTATGAAGAGGTTATGTTCATGAACAGAACTTACCTTAAGAAAAGAGACGCGTCAAGAGATTCTTGAAAAAAATTTTATCTGAATGCAGTTGTTATTTTGGGTTTTTAGAAAGTGCTTCTTCCATAAGATTTTTCCATAAAGCAAGAATTCTTTGTTCGCTAAATCTTTGAGAAATGGTTCTCGCTTCTCTGCCAATACCTTGAGCTTTAGCTGGATTTAGGAGAAGAACTTCTATTTGAAACATTAAACCTCTGTAGTCTCCAACGGGAAAAAGAAGTCCATCAAGACCTTCGCGCACAATGTCTCGATTACCAGAGCAGTTGGAGACTACAACAGGAAGACCAATACTCATGGCTTCACACAAGGCATTGGGGAATCCTTCAAAAAGAGACGGAAAAACAAAAAGATCTGCTTTCAAGAGCACGTCTTCAATATTTGAGACGGTTCCGGGAAGTTTGACAGAATCGGTGAGTCCTAAAACTTGAATATAACGTTCAAGGGAGGCTCGCTCTTTTCCTTCTCCGTAAATTGTGAGTTTTAAAAAGGGATAGTTGATCGTTAAAACTTTAAAAGCCTTTAAGAGCGTAGGGTAATCTTTTTGAGGAGAGAGACGTCCGATGGAGACAATGCTTTTAATTTTCTTATAGGTTGAAAGCTGTTGTTTAGGGACAGGAACGCTGTTGGGAATAATAGAGATTTTTTTCTGAAGTTCCTTTGAAAAATAATTGGCTGCTGACTCAGTTTGCACAACAATTTGAGAGGCCCAAGGATAGGTGAGACGTCTGAGCATTTTATATATAATGGGAAGAGGATGGAAAGCAGGATCAATGCGTTCCGAGACAATGACGGGAATTTTAAGTCCTCGGGTAAGGAGAAGTGTAAGAACATTCATTTGATCGATAAAAGAAAGAATAAGATCGGGATTCTCTGTTTTTAAAGTTTTTCTTAAGGAAAACAAGCGGGTTGCAACGTTTTTTAGATGCCCGATCCAAGAAGGTGGTTTTGTAGAGAGTGGATTGAGTTGAATGAGCTTAATTTTTGAATTTAAAGGATAAAAAGGTTTTTGAGAGGGATGCTCAAGGGTAATGAGTGTTATACGATGTCCTTCTTCTACCCAAGCATTTGCAAGGTTAGAGATTACGCGTTCGGCGCCGCCGGGGCCAAGAGTAAGAATAACAAGGGCAATATGCATAATTTTTTTTGATGCTAAAAGATTGAGGGGTGATTATATACTTTATTTTAATGTTTTTTGCCTAAGGAGTCAAAAATTAAGATTCTGGATCATCGTCTATCTTAGAAAACTCAGAGTTTATCGTCATGCTATTTTTGCGTACCATCTTGCTTGCTCTTATAAGCTTTGATTCTCGTTCTTTGTCATAGAATAATTTATTCATTTTTTCAATTGCTGTGCTGACTTCTTTTTTAAATAAAAATCCCACAAGACGCATGGGAGCTTCTGTTCCCCCTTGAGTTTTTATGGGGAGCGCCAGAGAATATCCTCCCTGAGGCGGCATTTTTTGAGAATTCTTGATGTTTTCAACAATATATTTTCCATTTCCCAAAAGCAACTGATGAACGGGAAATCCATTTTGAGGGCAATCAGGGCTCATAGTATCAATTCCAAGGCCTCGAATATCTCTGTCAAGAAGAAGTTGGGCTACTTCCCCAGAAACACTTGGAAAAATGAGATTATTTCGATATTTCTCAGGATCTTTCCAAAATCGATCCCAGCCTGTGTAAATCATAACAAAAGCATGAGGGGGGAGGGCGCCAAATTTATTTTCAAAGGAGAGGATATCAGAAGGCGTGACTTGATACGTCTCATGGGCTTTTGTCGAAACATCAATGACGATAGAAGGCGCTGCAAGCTCCATTAAGGGTATTTCATCGATTGTAAGGCCTCCTTTAATACAATGGGCAGGGGCATCCATATGCGTTCCAACGCCAGCATGAAGTTTGAGCTGTTGAACTCGAAACTTTACATCTGTGGAACAGTCTTCGTAATCAAGCTTTATCTCGGAATGGAACCCACACGTTCCATTCCAGGAGGGAATTTCTGGCAGGAGAGTATGGGTTAAATCGATGAGTGTGAAAGGAAGAGAGGCGTTAGATGAATTTTGGAAGGTCATGAAAATTCTTTCTTTTTTCTGAGGATGACATAAAAAGCGCCTTCTCCGCCATGATGCGGGAGAGAGAGTTCAACACTTGCAATAAGGGGTCTTAGAGAGGTGCTTTGGAGCCAAACTAGAAGAGATTTTTTTAAGATTCCTTGACCTTTCCCCGTGATAATAAGAAGAGAACGCCTATTTTTTTGATGATTCGTCTCGATAAAAGAGATTAATTTTTCATAAGCACGTTCTTGGCTGAGTCCATGAAGATCAAGAGTTGCCGAAAATGAATGGTGTTTGGACTTAACTTTACGAGCTGTATGTTTTTCAAGGGGAGGGAGAGGTGTATCGTCAGATATTGTTTTCTGCGGAGGGGTGTTATTTTGAGAAACAACGATTGAAGCCCGTTGAGGATGCGAGGCTTTAGAAAAAGAAATTTTTTCTGAAGCGTCAGAGAGAAGACATGAAGAGAACTCGATCCTATTTTTTTTGAGAGGTGTAATTGTTTTTTGAAATTTTTTCAATAGCTTCTTTTCGTCTTCCGTGAGAAGAAAAGAGAGAGAGGTACTGGAAGCAGGCGTTTTTTTTGAAGCCATAAACCTTAAAAAACCTTAAAGGGGGTTTTGAGAGATATTTTTTTAGTATAGATTAAAATGAGTCAAAAGATTAAAGGATGCAATGCAAAAAAAACTTGGGCAAAAAAAAATTAATTCTGACCAAAGAAAATGGAATTTTCTAGAGTCAGGGGACTCCCTCGAAATCATTTTTCCAGGGAAGGCACCTTGTTCCGAAGCTCATGTCGTGAGGTCAAAAAAGATTGTAGAGGGCTCTGGCCTGAGAGTTCTTTATGATCCTAAGGCTGTTTGTCCTCAAAATTCACCGTTCCACTATTATTCTAATGATATCTCAGAACGCACCAGAAATCTGATTTCTGCATTAGAGGGCCCTTCTTCTGTCTTGTGGGCTTTTCGAGGGGCCTTTGGGTGTGTTGAAGTCATTGAACGGCTTGAATCGATGGGATATATGCCCCCAAAGATCCCAAAACTTCTGGTGGGACACAGTGATATCACCCATCTTCATGCGCTGGTTGCGAAATGGGGTTGGACCTCTCTTCATGCACCTGTCATGGGCGTAACCTCAGAAACATATGATTTGACCGGGGTAAAGGCCAATCGTTTTACAAAACTCCAAGATGTTGTGGATGTTCTCTTTGGTAAAAAACAAGAATTAGAGTATGCCTTTGATCTAGTTTATGCGCCGCCCTCTTTTGATGAGAAAAAATCTCTATTTGGAAGTGTTGTGGGCGGGAATGCAACACTTGTAAAAGAAACGCTTGGGACACAAACATCCCTTGACACAAAAGGCCGCTTTGTTTTCTTAGAAGACACAAAAGAAGACCCTAAGCGTTTAAGTCGTGTCTTTGTCTCTCTTTTACGGGGAGGGGTTTTTGACCATGCACAGGCGATTTTATTTGGGTCATTGCCGATCGAGAATGCTGAAGAAGATCGAGAGGCTTCTCTCATGAGCATTCGCCTTTTTATAAAAGATCATCTCATTGCGCGCGGTCTTTTGATCCCTGTTTTGTACGCCCCCGATTTTGGTCATGGAGATTATAATTATGTCTTGCCTTTCGGAACAGAGGCATCCTTGCGACGAAGTGGGGAGAAAGGGATTTTAACCGTGAGTGTGAACAAGCCGTTTGAAGGGAAATCAGAAAAATGATCATGAGGCGGAGGCGTGCGAGGATTTAGAATGACACACTTTAAAATTGAATGAGATTCTTTGATCATAATTCGGTTTTCTCTTTACAGAAAGGTATATTAGCCTATAAATAAAAGAAAAGCTTTAATGGGGAATTATGAAATTTTTCCAAATTTGGTGAGTTAAAGTAGGAAAAAAAGGGGACGTATTTTGAAGAAATCTACGGCGAGAGCATTTATTGGACTGGCTCTTCTTGTGACACTGGGAAGTGTTGCTTATAAAAATCGCGACTTTTTAGGGAATTTTTTAGGGTTTTCAAAGAAAGACTCTAAGAAAGAAATGGAACCTGTTGCTGTTGAAGCACAAGCTGTTGTTGTGCGTCCCTTTGTCACAGAACTGGTGGCCGTTGGAAATCTCATCGCTCATGATAGTGTTATTTTAAGGCCAGAAATAGAAGGAATCATATCAAATATTTTGTTTGATAGTGGTTCTGAAGTTAAAAAAGGCCAGACACTTTATACGCTCGATGATGCTTTAGCCAAAGCTCAATTGTCAGATGCCAATGCAGAGCTTCTTTTGACGCAAAAAAATTACTCTCGGGCACAGGCCTTGTCAAAGCAAAAATTTATTTCAGGCAAAGATGTAGATGAGCTTTTTGCAAAACTTGAAAAGGCAAAAGCTCAGGTCGATCTTGCAAAGGTAAAGCTCTCTAAAACAGTTCTCCAGGCCCCTTTTGAGGGTTATGCTGGGATCATACAGCACAGCAGAGGTGCTTTTGTGAAGACTGGAGAGGATCTTATTACAATTGTGGCTTTGGATCCGATTAAGGTGGATTTCCATGTTGGAGAAGAATACCTCCAAAAACTTCAGGAAGGTCAAAAAATTTCCGTGAAGGTAGATGGTTTTGATGAAGCATTTGAAGGTGAGGTAGAGGCCATACAACCTGAAGTGGATGTTACTGGACATAGTATTCTTGTAAGGGGACGCGTTGATAACCATGATGCAAAGCTGCATCCAGGGCTTTTTGCAACGATTACATTAACGCTCAGTGTTGTGGATGATGCCATTTTAATTCCTGAAGATGCTTTGGAAACACAAGGAAATGAGCAGTTTGTGTATCGTGTCATTGATGGGGTTGCGACACAAACACCTGTTACAGTTGGAGGATTTGAAGATGGTATGGTCCATGTCCTCGACGGTCTGTGGAGTTATGATACTGTTGTGACGGCGGGTGCCATTAAAATAAGTGATGGGGTGCCGGTACGGGTGGTCAAGGGACCAAAAAACCTTGAAAACTCTCCCCTCTCTGCTGAGCAGATTGAGAATGCGAAAGCACTTTTTAAAGGGGAAGGAACCCTTCCTGAAGACGTGGAAGAGGACGTGGCTGAAGGAGAACCTCTCTTAGAGGAAAAATCAGCTGAATCTGATGGGGCAGAAACACCCTCAAATGCTGCGTTAGATATAAAGGCGTCTCTCCCAGGGACAACATCAGAGCCTCAAGAGAGTGCGGCAAGTTCGACATTGGCTCCTGAAGCGCCCGGAAATCCGACTCAAGAATCGGGAGAATAAGTGTGAACCTTCCTGAATTTTGTATCCGTCGACCTGTTTTTTCAACTGTGATGATGATCATTATTGTTCTGATTGGGGTGGTCTCTTATTCTTATTTAACGGTGCGTCAATACCCTCAGGTGGAAAAGCCCGTTGTGAGTGTTCGGACAACCTATGAAGGGGCAAGTCCTGAAATTATTGAAACTCAGGTTACAAAAGTTCTAGAAGGTACGCTTGCGGGGGTTGAAGGTCTTGACACAATGACCTCGGTGAGCGAGCAAGAGTCGAGCCGAATTGACCTTCATTTTAAGCCGGATAGAACGCTTGATAGTGCTGCAAGTGATGTGAGGGACCGTATTGGACGGGTTGCATCACGTCTTCCAAAAGAAGCAGATGCACCTATTGTTAAGAAGACAGACTCAGATGCTGAGCCAATTATCTATTTGGCATTGACAAGTGAGGTCATGTCTCCAGCGGAGATGTATGACTTTGCAGATCGTGATACAAAAGATAAGATTGAAGCTTTGACGGGGGTTGCAAGCGTTGAGCTTTATGGGGCTTCGGCCTATGTGATGCATGTATGGTTGGATCCAGAAAAGTTAGCTGCATATCATCTAACGGCCAGTGATGTGACGGATGCCCTTGTTCAACAAAACGTTGAAATTCCAGCGGGACGTTTAATTAGCAAAGACCGTGAGTTTCAAGTGACGACGTCGGCCAACTTAAAAACAGAGGAGGATTTTAATAATCTGGTTTTAACGGAAGCCAAAGGGTATCTCGTTCGTCTTAAAGATGTTGGATATGCTGAATTTTCTCCTTATGATGACCGGTCGTATGTTTCTTTGAATGGAAAACAAGCTGTGGCCATTGAAATTGTCAAAAAGTCAACGGCGAATCCTCTTGATCTTGCTAAAGATTTGTTTAAAAAGCTTCCAGAGATTCAAAAATCTCTACCAAAAGATCTTAAGATTGAAGTTGCCTACGATAAAACACTCTATATTCAAAGTTCCATCGACGCGGTGTATCGAACGATTTGGGAAGCGACGGCTTTTGTGATTGCTGTTGTATTCTTGTTTCTGTGGTCTGGACGGGGAGCTCTTATTCCTCTGATTACAATCCCTGTCTCTCTCGTTGGAACCTTTACGCTCATGTATATGTTTGGGTTTAGCATTAACGTGTTAACCCTTTTAGCTTTGGTGCTTGCCATTGGTTTGGTGGTCGATGATGCCATTGTTATGCTTGAAAATATTTATCGACATATTGAAGAAGGAGAATCTCCTTTTGAAGCAGCTCTTAAGGGAAGCAAAGAAATTACATTTGCCATTATTGCCATGACGTTAACGCTTGCGGCCGTTTATGCACCTATTGCGCTTTCTCAAGGAATGATCGGAAAAATCTTTACAGAATTTGCGCTCACGTTGGCGGGGTCTGTTTTGATTTCAGGGTTTGTTGCTTTGACCCTTTCTCCCATGATGTGTGCCAGGTTTTTGCGCCCTTCTGGAGAAAATGCAGCGGGCGTGAGGATATTGCAGAAAAAACCTCTTCAATCTCCGTTTCTGAACTGGTTTTTGGGAGAAGTTTCTCCCAATGTGCGTGTATTGAATTGGATTGATGACGCCTATGCAAAAACATTGAAACATGTTTTGAAACTTAAAGTTTGGACAGTGAGTCTTGCCGTATTGGTGGGGATTTTAGGAGGCCTCATTGGTCTTTATGGACTAAAAAGTGAGCTTGTTCCTGTGGATGATAAAGGCATTGTTTATGGAAAAGGGGAAGGTCCCCAAAGCTCAACCTTAAAATATGTTCTTCCCTATGTGAAGGAAATGGACAAGATCTTTAATAATCTTCCTGAAGTTGAAAAACAATTAACGGTTGTCACCATTCCCACCATTGTAACGTATAATTTATTGAAGCCTTGGGAAGAGAGAAAACGCACAGTCCCTGAAATTATGACTGCTATTAAACCGTCTCTTATGAATATTACAGGAATCTATGCGTGGCCGAGTGCGGGTGCTTCTTTTTTTGGTGGCGGTGGGGCGAACTCAGAGGCCTTAAATTTCGTAATTCAAACAACGCGGTCTTATGATGACCTTATTGAAGTTGCAAAGCTTATACAATCTCTTATCCAGCGCAATCCTGGAATTGGGCGTGTTCAGGCAGATATTGGAAATGATGCCATTGAATATTTCATTGATGTTGATCGTAATAAAGCAGCTGCTCTCGGAATCACGGAAGATGTCATTGCAAAAACATTGGACTCTTTGGTCTCGGGGAGGGTTGTGACAAAGCTGAAGAAAGAGGGTCAGCAGTATGATGTACGTGCGCAGCTTGTTGAGCATTCCCGTAAGAACCCCTATGATTTGAATGGGGTCTATCTTAAATCAAAAGTCGGGCAAGACTCGCAAATGGTTCCTCTTTCAACGTTTGTGGATGTTAAAACCCGCTCTGTTCCTGTTGAAATCAACCACTTTAACCAGTTAAAATCCATTACAATTAGTGCTGAATTAAACAGTGGGTTCAGTCTGGGAGAGGCCATTGTCTTCTTAGAAACGATCAAAGAGCGTGTCCTTCCAGAGGGATTTCAAACAGACTTTTCAGGCGAAACAAGGCGGTTCATTGAATCTAAAAATACCATATATCTTATTTTTGGGTTGGCTCTTGCTTTTATCTTCTTGGTTATGGCCGCACAGTTTGAAAGTTTTATTGATCCTCTTGTCATTATGTTCAGCGTTCCTCTTTCGCTTGCAGGGGCCTTATTTGCTCTTTGGATTGCGGGAGGAACCTTAAATATCTTTAGTCAGATCGGGCTTGTAACTCTTATAGGTCTTATTACCAAACACGGTATTTTAATTGTGGACTTCGCAAATAAGTTACGGGGGAAAGGACTCTCGATTTCAGAGGCGATTTTAGAAGCTTCCCGTCTCAGATTGCGCCCAATCCTGATGACAACAGCAGCCATGGTCTTAGGTGCCGCACCCCTGACGTTTGCCTCTGGAGCTGGTGCCTTAGGTCGTCAGCAGATTGGTTGGGTTATTGTGGGAGGTATGGCCTTTGGAACACTTTTAACGCTTTTCGTGGTTCCGGTTATTTATACTTTATTTACACCAAAGATTTATAAAAGCGTGGATACCTCTTCATAAGTCTAAAAAGAGTGTTCTGTGAAGGTTTAGAAAATGAAACTTCTCCTCATTGGATGTGGAAATTTAGGCCGTGCTCTTCTTAAGGTATGGCAGTCCCATCAAAAAAAAATTGAGATCATTGCGGTTCAGCCAAGTCTATCTGCCCAAACGCTTTTTCCTTCCGTGCAGTTTGTAAGGAACGTTTCTGAACTTCCAAAGGATTTTATTCCTGAAGGGGTTATCCTTGCAATCAAGCCCCAACAGATGCAAGAAGCTCTTCCCTCATATGCAAAATACCTAAAGCAATCTCTTGTTGTTTCTTTTGCTGCGGGTATTTCGCTTGAGCGTCTGGAGACTTTCCTTTTAGGCAATAAACGATGTCTTCGTGTGATGCCAAATGTTGCCATGAAAATTGGAAGAAGTGTTAACCTGACATATGCTGAAACATCACTCTCTTTAGAAGACCGAGCGTCTGCAGAGAAGATTTTAGGGATTACCGGGTCTCTTATTTGGCTTAAAGAGGAAGCTTTAATAGAAGCTTTGACCCCGATTTCGGCCTCAGGGCCTGCTTATTTCTTTGCTCTTGCAGAAATTATGACACAAATCGCCATGGAAAGCGGGCTTGAAGAAAGTTTTGCGCGAACCCTTGTTCAAGAGACTTTTATAGGGAGTGCCTTGCTGACAGCGGCTACGTCTGACTTTAAAGAAATGATCGCGTCTGTCGCGAGTAAAGGGGGCGTTACAGAGTCTGCTCTAAAAGTCTTGTCTCCAGGTCTTTCGGATCTCATGCACAAGGCGTATGAGGCTGCATTGGAAAGGTTAAAAACTCTTGGAAAATGAATCTTGTTGTTATTCCCCCTCAGTTTGGCAAAAGGATTCTTTTAAAATTTGTAAAGTTTAGTTTCAAATTCTAAAGTTTTTTGGCATAGAGATTCCCAGCTCTTAATGAATTTTGAAATCAAATATATTTTAGCCCTGAAAAAGGAGAGGGCTGAATGGATTTTGAGATGAATCCGCTCTCTTTTAGCCACTTAAAAACAGCCTTTGCCGCGATTTTTTGTCCACGCCAGTTCCAATGGGAATCAAAATGATAATAAATCTCATTTTCAGCGTTCTTCCGAAATGTGGGGAGAAGGGAAAAGTAGGGAATATTATTCTGAGTACAAAAGTCCGCAAGTAATTTATCAGGGGTGTCAAAATTAATTTTAGAGAGAAGCGAATTTGAAAACGCGACGGCGCCTCTGTCAGCTTCAAAATTAGAAATTTCACGGAGACTTTTGATAACTTGAGCCTTCGAAGGGATCCCCACCACAACAAGCTCAACGTGTGTGTTATTTTTTGTATTATAACTTTCAATGATTTTTTGAATCACTTGTAAGGCATCAATTGTGTTGTTAAGTGCTTTTTTAATATCAGAGTCTGGGCTTTTTTCTTGATATGCTAAAAGTTTGATCTCTGATCGATCGTAATAAAGCATGTCTGATTCTTCATGGAAAAAAGGGCTTACACGCTGATAGATGAGTTTAAAACTTTCAGAATAGGACAGCAAAAAATCTTTTATGTGTCTTAAAAATTCAATCGCTAAAAATTTTGATGTAGAGTCTGAATTTTTTTTTTCATTTGAAAGAGAACATTGCACATTTTGTTTTAGATCAAGCTCATTTTTCAGGGTTTGAAGTTCTGGACCAAAAAAATTATCATAGAAATCATTTCCAAGATAGAAATTTAAAATAATAATTTGAGGATGAATATGATCAAGAATATCTTTTAGAATATAAGCTTGATGACAAGTTCCTGTTCCATCCATACCAGCATTATAAAGGGTTGTACCTTCATTTATAAGGACTTGAGCATAAGTATCTTTGTCTTGTGTATTAACTGCACTTGTGAAACTATCTCCTAAAAATAAAAGAGTGGGATTTTCTAGGATAGGATTATTTCGAAATCCATAAGTGTCAGTTTTAACAAGGACAACGGCTCTTTCCTCATTTTTAAGGGCTATCGTGCTGTTGAGAGGAAAGTGCCAGTAATGATTTTTGGATGTGTAGGAAAGAGTGTTTAACGACATTGTATCATTCTTTGTGGAATGAGTACGATATCGACAAATGCCTTTATAAATATCAAAGAGCACGAAAGGAAGTATGAGGATAAAAAGCCATTTTAAAAGTTTTTTCATCTAAAAATATCTTAATCTAAGTGAAATTGAGCTTTGTAGTCTTCTTTCAGAAGAGGATTTTGGTTGTCTTTTTGAAGATAGCAGTTCCCAATGACGAGGACATCCATATCTGTTCCCATGAAGCAACGAAAAGCATCCGTCGGTGTTAAGACAATGGGTTCTCCTCTTATATTAAAGCTTGTATTGACGAGAATACCGCATCCGGTTTTTTCTTTAAACTTGGAGAGAAGCTGATGAAACCGAGGATTTGTTTCTTTATGAACCGTTTGGATGCGGGCTGAAAAATCGACATGGGTAATCGCTGGGACAGAGGAGCGGGGAATGTTCAATTTTTCAATGCCAAAGAGATTTTCATAATTTTTAGGGAGCTTTGTTTGATGCTTTTTTAAGATACCTGCCACAAGAAGCATATAGGGGGATGCGGACTTGAGATCAAACCAAGAGCTTGCATCTTCCGCAAGAACAGCGGGAGCAAAGGGACGAAAAGATTCTCTGAATTTAATTTTAAGATTAAGCTTTTCTTGCATTTTAGAAGAGCGGGCATCGGCAATGATGGACCTATTACCAAGAGCACGAGGCCCAAATTCTGTTCTTCCTTGAAACCATCCGATGGCCTGTTCTTCGATTAAATCGTTTGTTACAGTATCGTAAAGTTGGTCGTCTGTGAGCACGTCAAAATTTGCGCCCAAAGCAGTGAGAGAAGAGGTAATAGCTTCGGAATCGAATTGTGGCCCGAGATAACTTCCTTCCATTTTATCAATATTTGCGTGACGTTTATTATTTTTTATTTGATAATACCCGTAGAAAGCAGCTCCCAAAGCTCCTCCAGCATCCCCTGCAGCTGGTTGAATGTAAATGTCTTTAAAAATACCCTCCTGAAGGAGTTTTCCATTTGCAACGCAATTGAGCGCGACACCTCCTGCAAGACACAAATTTTGTTGGCCTGTCACTTTTTGCAAGTGCGTCGCAAGACGGATGACGGCTTTTTCAAGAACTTTTTGAATAGAGGCCGCTAAGTCCATATCAAATTGCCTGAGAGGAGATTCTGATTCTCGGCGCGATTCTCCAAAGAGAGCCTCGAACTTTTCATCATTTGTCATACGGAGTTCTGTACAAAAATCAAAATAATCCATATTCAAACGAAAACTGCCATCTTCTTTAAGATCAATAATATTGTCTAAAATAAGAGACTCATATTTGGGAACTCCATAAGGGGCTAGCCCCATGAGTTTATATTCCCCTGAGTTAACTTTGAATCCTGTGTAGTATGTAAAGGCAGAATAGAGAAGCCCGAGGGAATGGGGAAAATGGATTTCTTTAAAAATTTTAATCTCATTATGATTGCCAATTGCGGCACTTGTGGTTGTCCATTCTCCAACACCGTCCATGGTGAGGACGAGGGCTTCTTCAAAAGGAGAAGGATAAAAAGCACTCGCAGCATGAGCCAAATGATGTTCTGTAAAGAGGAGACGGGAGGCGCAAAATTTGGGGTCAAGTTTTTTAAGATGTTTTAGAAGGTTATTTTTTTGAAAAAGTTTATCTTTAATCCAAAGTGGCATGGCTTGTCTAAAAGAGGAAAATCCCCGTGGGGCGTAATCCATATAAGTTTCAAGAAGACGTTCAAATTTGATAAAAGGCTTGTCGTAAAAAACGACAAAATCAACGGCGCTTAAATCAGTGTTTCCAGCTTTAAGACATGATTCAATAGCGTTAAGGGGAAAAGAAGCATCATGCTTCATGCGTGTGAAACGCTCTTCTTGGGCAGCTGCAATAATTTTTTCATTTTCAACAAGGGCTGCAGCGCTGTCATGATAAAATCCAGAAATTCCTAAAATACGCATAACTGTTTATGCTCCTAAAATAACGTATAAACAAAAGGCGAGATCAAAGAATATTCTGACAAAATAACCAAAACACCAAAAATAAGCAAAATGATGATGATGGGGAGGAGTTTCCATTTTTTGCGTTTAAACAAATATGAAAAAAGTTCAGTTAAAAAATTCATCATTTCTCCTAGTATTGATCTTTTAAATGTTGAGCGTTAGGGCCCGGGGGTAGGCGTTTAATCCAATAGCTTGTGGCTGATGCATCGAAGTGTTTTGGAAAAGCTTCTGATTTTGTAAAACGTCTTAAAATGGCAATGGGAGTTATGATGCAAAAGAAGATAAACCCCATAATAAGAGGATTGGTTATCTTATGCACAAGCTTTCCGAGGAGATACCACCCGATATTGAGCGGGCGCAATATTTTTGTGAAGAAACAACTGCTTAAAAAAAAGAGAACAGAGACTCCAAGCACGCGCCAAAAAAAATGATCATGCAAGAGCGCATTCCACGAAAAAACAAGAAAGAGAAGACCTGCAAAAAAAAATCCAAAAGAACGGTCGCTCGGAAGGTTGGAAGGGATTTTCATTCTGTTCTTACCTTTCTGTTCTTATCTTAATGTACAGTTTGTAAACTCTTTAAGTCAAAAAGGTTTTGACTAAAAAGATTTTTAAAACTCTCAGCAACGGCAAGAAGATGAAGCTCTGTCGTATAAAGAGGCGTTTTTCCTTCATGAGCGGCTGCATAAAGCTTCATTTCTAAAGGAGCCTGATCGTACTCAAGTGCGATGACGGCGTCAAGTTCTTGATTTTTAATCATGGATAAAATTTTATCTGTTGAGTGCTCTGAACAAATACCTTTTAGAGCAGGCGTTAGAAGCATTGTTTGAAGGTTGGTGTAAAGGTCAATACCGTCTCTTTTTAATTGGTCCAAGACAAGCGTCAGAGAATCTGTCAGAGGTTTTTCTGAAAATAGAGCAAGCTTTTGAAAGGGATTTTTATGATAAATTTGCGGATAGAGAGCTTGGGCGAGAGCGGATTCAGGAGTTGAGCCTCTTCCCATTACTTCTCCTGTTGATTTCATAATAGGTCCTAATTTTGTATTAATGTTTAAAAATCGATCAAAAGAAAAAATAGGATATTTTACGGAGAAGTCATGGGGTGATGTGTTTGGAAGATCAAAGGAAGAGATCATCTTTCCGAGACAGAGCTGGACGGCAATCTTGACAAGAGGGATCCCAAGGGCTTTTGCAAGAAAAGGAATCGTTCGACTTGCACGGGGATTCACCTCAATAATATAAATAACATCTTTATGAATAACACATTGAATGTTCAAAAGACCTTTAAAATTTAAAGAATGCGCAATGAGAGAAGCTTCTTTTTTAAGGGTCTCTATGAGAGAGGATGAAAGGCTATGGGATGGAAAAATGCATGATGAGTCGCCTGAATGTATTCCTGCAGGTTCAAGATGCTCCATGATGCCAGCAATCCAGACTTCTTTTCCATCAAAGAGAAGGTCAATATCAACTTCAAGCCCTTGCGTGAGATATTTTTCAACGAGGATGGGTGTGAGTTCTCTCAAATTAACGGCGTTAAGATAAGCGTTTAAATCTTTCTCTGATCTTATAATACGCATTCCTTTCCCTCCGATAACATAGGAGGGTCTCAAAATGATAGGATATCCGATTTCTTGGATACATTTTAAAAGGTTTTCCGGAGATGTTGCAATTTTATTATGAGGTTGACGAAGGTGAAGGTGATGAAGAAATTTTTGAAATTTTCCCCTGTCTTCTGTTTCATCAATGGTTTTTTTTGAAAGACCTAAAAGAGGAATTTTTTCTCGATTAAGAATATCAGAAAGCTTAAGACCTGTTTGACCACTAAATTGAACAAATACGCCTAAAAGATCCCCTTCTTTTTGTTCATGGCGAATAATATCGAGGACACTTTCCTCTGTTAAAGGTGCAAAATAAAGGCGATCGGAAATGACATGATCGGTTGAAACAGTTTCTGGATTACAGTTGATTATGATGGTTTCAATATTCATAGTCTGAAGTGCTTGTGCTGCATGAACACAACAATAATCAAATTCAATTCCTTGTCCAATACGATTGGGACCGCTTCCAATAATGATGGCTTTTTTTCGGCAAGAGGGCAAAGCTTCATTAAGGTTAATCGATGATGGAAAAGGAAGCGTTGTGCTATACATATAGGCTGTATGCGAGGGAAATTCACCGGCGCAGGTATCAACTCTTCTAAAAGTAGGGAGAATGGAAAGCGCATAGCGTCGGTGTCGAATGTCTTTTTCTGAATGAGATGTCAAATGAGCAAGAGCTGCATCTGAGAACCCCAGAGATTTAAAATAACGAAACGTTTCAAGATTTTGAAAAAAATCTTTGGATTTAATTGTTTTCTCAAGATGAACAAGAAAAGATATCTGATCCAAAAACCATTTATCCCAATGGCATAATTCTTCTATTTCTTTTCCCTGTATCCCCTCCCGAAATCCTGCAGCAATATAAAAAAGACGATGAGGAGTGGGGGTGGCAATTTTTTCTTTCAAATCTTCGGAGGAATTATACTTAATTTTTGGTGTTAAAAGACCATCAAATCCTTCTTCAAGAGAACAGATGGCCTTTTGAAGACTTTCGGAAAAAGTTCTTCCAATGGCCATCACTTCACCAACAGATTGCATATAGGTGCTCAAGCGTGAAGAGGCACCTTCAAACTTCTCAAAATCAAAGCGCGGGATTTTTGTAACAACATAATCGATAGAAGGTTCAAAGGCCGCACACGTGGTTTTTGTAATGTCATTCGTTATCTCGTCCAAAGAGTACCCTACAGCAAGTTGAGCCGCAATTTTTGCAATAGGGAATCCTGTTGCTTTAGAAGCCAAAGCGGAGGACCTCGATACGCGTGGATTCATTTCAATAACAACCATTCGACCTGTTTTTGGATGAACTGCAAATTGTACATTAGCGCCGCCTGTGGCAACGCCAACTTCTCTAAGAATAGCGAAAGCTGCGAGTCGCATGCGTTGATATTCTTTATCAGAGAGCGTGAGGGCTGGGGCGACAGTGATACTGTCTCCTGTATGAACGCCCATGGGTTCAATGTTCTCAATAGAGCAAATAATAACGCATTGATCTTTATGATCCCTCATAACTTCAAGTTCAAATTCTTTCCACCCAATAACGGATTCCTCTATCAGGACTTGACGAATGGGAGACAGATTGAGTCCGTTTTTAACAATGGTCTCAAATTCTTTCAAATTATGTGCAATTCCCCCTCCCATCCCTCCGAGTGTAAAAGAAGGTCGGATGATCAGCGGAAATTCTAAGAATTTTAAGGTTTTTTTTGCCTCTTCCCAAGAATTGACTTCGTGGCCTTTCAAACAATCGAGTCCGATACGGTTCATACTTTGATGAAAGAGACGTCTGTTTTCAGCCTTTTCAATTGCTTGAAGGTTTGCCCCAATAAGTTCAATGTTGAGAGTATCAAGAACGCCGCTCTTGGCAAGCTCAACCGCTAAATTAAGAGACGTTTGGCCTCCCATGGTCGGCAAAATCGCATCAACCTTTTCAAGGCGCAGAATTCTCTGAACGCAGTCTGGTGTGAGAGGCGTAATATAAGTTGCATCCGCAAGGTAAGGGTCTGTCATGATGGTTGCTGGATTTGAGTTGATGAGAATAATCCGATAACCTTCCTCTTTCAGAGCTTTACAGGCTTGAACGCCCGCATAATCAAATTCACAGGCCTGTCCAATAACAATGGGGCCTGATCCAATAATGCAAATGGTTTTTAAGTCAGTTCTTTTGGGCATGATGACGCATAATTTTTAAAAAATCGGAAAGAATAAAAGTTGCGTCCCCAGGGCCAGGACCAGCTTCAGGATGAAATTGAACAGAAAAAATAGGTTTTTCTTGGATTTTATACCCTTCCAAGGACCCATCAAAAAGAGAGCGGTAGGTTGGGATCAAATTTTTGGGAAGAGAAGATTCTTTTATCGTATACTCATGATTTTGAGAGGTGATGAGAATGTTTTTTGAATTGAGGTCTTGAACAGGATGGTTGATACCATGGTGTCCACAGGGAAGCTTTATAATTTCAGCCCCATGAATAAGAGACAGAAGTTGATGCCCCAAGCAAATTCCTAATATTGGAAACCCCTCTTGAAGGATTTTTTCCATCATTTTAAAGACAGAGGGTTCAACAAAGCGAGGGTCACCTGGCCCATTTGAAAAAACAACCCCTGTCGGATGATTCGCTAAAATATCTTCATAGGAAGACGAAAAAGGAACAACGATAACGTCGGCTCCAAAAGAGGTTAAAGATCTCAAAGTACTCTGTTTTACGCCAAAATCGACGACGACTATTTTTAAAGAGGAAGAGGGAGAGGCATGCGAAGGTTGGGGGCTCTTAATCAATTCAGAGAGCCCTTGTCTCCAAGGATAAGTTTCACATGTCGAGACCTGCGCAAGAAGACTTTTCTCGAAAGTTAAATCTGTAAAGTTTCCTTTATTGCTCATCTCCAGAATTTTTTCAGGTGTCAATTCTCCCGTGTAAGAACATATGATGGCTTTTAAGGGTTTTTTATGGTCACGAATGATCTGAATCAACGTGCGTGTATCAATGCCTTCAATGCAGGGAACATTATTTTTTTCGAGCCAAGACAAAAAATGTGACGTGCTTCGATAATTTGACCCCTCTGTGATGAAGTCTCCCAAAATGATTCCCTGAAGGAAAGGAAAGGAAGATTCCATGTCTTCCGGGTTTGTTCCAACATTTCCAATATGAGGGAAAGAAAATACCAGAAGTTGTCCGCGATAAGAAGGATCTGAAATGGCTTCTTGATAGCCTGTCATGGCTGTGTTGAAACAGAGTGTTCCAGAGACGGATGTGTCAGGAGTCTTTGTAAGCCCAGGAAAGTAGTCTCCGGTTTCAAGGATGAGA
Source organism: Alphaproteobacteria bacterium 16-39-46 (assembly GCA_002257235.1). GTDB lineage: Bacteria > Pseudomonadota > Alphaproteobacteria > 16-39-46 > 16-39-46 > 16-39-46. The sequence continues at coordinate 30,639 of NCGZ01000001.1, read as the reverse complement.
ACAGCTTTTTGGCGGGAAAGAAAAGGCGAGAGAACGTCCACTGAGAGACCTTTAAACACTTTAAAAAGATATCATTTTAAAGGGATAATATAGGAAAAATCTAAAATTGCAATTGTCTTTATGGCAGGAAAAGAAGAAAAGAGATTTTTCAGTGATTGAAAGGCATTAAGATTTTCTGTTCATGTCTTAAACCAAAGAGAGGAAGCGTGTTGTTTTACTTTGGTACTCGAAAACTTCTTCTTTAGAGGGGAGAGGATGTCAATTCAGAGGAGATTTCCATGGGATGAATTTTAGCGTGTTTCTCTCAAAAAGCTGTGATATACTGCATCAAATTTCAAGGATGTGATGACGATGACGGATCCACAGAATAAGACTTACACGATAAAGATTGGGACGAGTGATTTTAAAAAGCTTATCACGGAGAGTACGCTCTTCGTCGATAAGACGCTGTTAATTAAAAGTATTTTAGAGGATGGGCATGAAGTTATTTTAGTGACGCGTCCACGACGGTGGGGGAAGACGCTCAATATGACAATGCTTGAGTACTTTTTCTCTGTCCCAGTTCACGGCGATGGCACTCTAAACACAGAGGAACACTTAAAAAAATGTGACATCTTCTCTAAATTAAAAATCGGAGAATATCCAAATTTTATAAAAGAACATTGTGGAAAATACCCCGCTATTTTTGTTAGCTTTAAAGATGTGAAAGCAAAGCGATACGAAGAATTAGAGAGAACTGTTAGAGATATTGTCTACCAAATTTATTCGAGTCATAAATACCTTCTTCACAGTGATAAAATTGATGGTATTCAAAAAACACTCTTTAAGAAATTTATTACAAAAGAATTTGATCTTTCTGAACTCAAAAAAAGTCTCTTTTATTTAAGCGAAATGCTCCATCGTCATTTTGGACAAAAGGTAATTATTCTTATTGATGAGTACGACACTCCCTTGAATGACTGGTATGCGCAGCAATTTATACAAGAAGGGACTTCTCCAGCAGAAAATGAAAGAGGTTTTCAAGATGTTTTATCGTTGTTTAGCGGAATTTTAAGCAGCACTCTTAAAGATAATACATTTCTTGAAAAGTCGATGCTTACAGGAATTTTATGTGTTGCTAAAGCGAGTATCTTTTCAGGTCTTAATAATCTCGGAGAAGACTCTATTTTAGACAATCGGTATGCGGAGCATTTTGGGTTTACGGAAAAGGATGTAAACACGCTGCTTCATACATCAGGCTTGGACAAAAATCAAAAAATCTCAGAAAATATGAAGTTTTGGTATAATGGATATACCATTGGAGGCCTCACGATTTATAATCCTTGGTCCATTATGAATTATCTCAACTCTCCTGGAGAGTTTAAAGCATATTGGGTGGGGACGGCTAGTACAGCTTTAATTGAGAAGGCGCTGATTCAAGACAAGTTTCAAGAAAAAATTCAAACACTTATTGAGGGGGGAAGTATTGAGATGATTGCCGACTCAAAAATGGTGTTTTCAGATATCACAACTTCTCCGAATGCACTTTATAATTTGTTGTTATTTTCAGGATACTTAACGGCAAGTTCTGTTGAGACACCACGGGGAGGAACTTATCGATGTGACGTTCATATTCCTAACCGAGAAGTCCTAGAGGTCTTTGAGATTTCTACAACGCAATGGTTAAGTCAAAAGTTTAAGATTGAAGTGGACGAGTATGATGCATTTTTAAATGATCTTTTGAAAGGGGACATTAATACTTTTACTCAAAAATTGAAACTTTACCTAGAGGTGTCTGCGAGTTTCTACGCAACAGGGCCCAAGAATGCAGAGATTTTTTATAATGGTTTTATGATTGGGCTCGTTTCTGCTGTTTCATCTCGGTATTTGATTGAGGCTGAGAAAGAGTCTGGCGGAGGAAGAGTGGATCTTATGCTGATTCCAAAACCCACGGCAAAATACCGTAATGCAGTGATTCTGGAGTTTAAACTTGCAAAGTTAGGCGAAGATTTAGCCATTCTTGCTCAAAAAGGCCTCTAACAGATCGATCAAAAAAATTATGAGGCTAAAATTAAAGCACATGATAGGATCACGCAGACACTTAAACTCGGAATTGTTTTCTCTGGTAAAGATGTAGAGGTTGCCTATCAGTGATACGACATTCAAGAGTGATAGAGAGAGGCCCTACTCGCGAGTTTCCTTTTAGGAGAAATTACCTCAACCATAGGCCCTCTCACTAATTTTAAACTCCGAAATCCGACTTTATTCAAATCTAGGCCTTCCTTCCTTAAAATCAATAACTCTTCAATTTTGGGATAGAAGCTAAAGTCAGATCTTTTTAAGTGTGTAAAAAAACATGTTCATTGTTAGAAACAAAGGAGATATTTTTACCCCTTTAAAAGTCGATGAGCTGCCGCATGAGCCTCAATTGTGACCTCTTCTCCAGAGAGCATGCGGGCAATTTCAGCGCTTCTCGACGTTTCATCTAAAAGAAGAGCACGGGTTTGAGGGAGATTATTCTCAAATGTTTTTTCAATGAGAAAATGATGGTCTGCAGCACTTGCCACTTGAGGGGCATGCGTAATGGCCATCACTTGAACGTTCTTTGAGAGTTTATGGAGGCAATTTCCGATGCTTGAAGAGACAGCACCACTGACCCCACTATCAATTTCATCAAAAATAATAACAGAGATGTCATGCCGCCCTGCCAGCGCAACTTTGAGGGCTAGAAGAATGCGTGCCAACTCTCCTCCAGAGGCAATGGCCTTTAAGGATCCAAAACGTCCGCCATTGGGAGAGATCTCAAATTCAATGGTCTCCCCCCCTTGAGCCGTCCATGAGTCGGGTGGAAGAGTTTTTAAAACGACTTTGAAAAGAGTGCGTTCGAGCTTTAACAGAGGCAGCTCTTTTTGAACCAGCTCTTCCAAAGTATGGGCAACTTTAAGACGTTCTTGAGAGAGGCTCTTAACACACTCTTCGTAAAAAGTTCGTTTTTTAAGAGTTTGCTCTTCAAGAGATTTAATTTCCAAAGATTGGGTTTCAAAGGTCGAAAATTTTTGAAGAAGGATAGCTAAAATTTCTCGAAGTTCTGAGGGTGGTACCTGGTGTTTTCGAGCAAGGGTGCGAAGTTCAGAAAGCCTATCTTCAATAAGCTCCAAACGGTGAGGATCCGATAAGCAGGTGCGTTGAATTTTCTCTAAAAGCATCTGACTTTCTCTGACGTCAACGAGAATACGGTCAAAGCCTTCTAAAAGAGGCAGAAGGTCAGGGTAGCGTTCTTCATATCGCGAGAGATTTTTATGATGGCTTAAAAATTGAGTCTCAAGAGAAGGCGCGCTTTCAAAGATATGAAGCGCTTCTTCAAGTGCTTTTTGAAATTTACTCTGACTTGAAATTTTTTCCCGCTCTAAAAGAAGGCTTTCTTCTTCGTTTGATTGAGGATCGAAGGCTTTAAGTTCTTCCAAATGGTGACCCCAAATGTCATAGGTCTCACGGGCTGTTTTTTCAGAAGAAAGAAGATCTCTTAACGCAGATTCGGTGTCTCTCCAGTCCTTAAATGCCTCTTCTGTTTTTTGACAATAAGCTCTTAAATTTCCAAAAATATCTAGAAAATTTCGATGTTCAGGAGCCTCGAGGAGGCGGTCAAACTGCCCATGTATTTCAAGAAGAAGAGAGGCGAGTGTTTTTAAAAGTGTGCTTTTAACAGGGGTGTCGTTTAAAAAGGCGCGACTTTTTCCATCGCGTTCAAGAGAGCGTCTTAAAATGAGATGAGGAAGATCTTCACTGTTAAAGAGTCCTTGCTCCTCGAGTATGCCAAAAGCAGGATGATTTAGAGGGAGTAGAAATTCAGCGACCACCTGAGCTTTCTCTTTGTGAGGACCAATAAGAGAAGCTTCTGCCCTCCCTCCCAGCGCAAAGGAAAGGGCATCTAAAAGGATAGATTTTCCAGCACCTGTTTCTCCTGTAAAAACAGTAAAGCCTTTTTCAAAGTCCAAATGAAGGGACTCGATGAGAATGAAGTTATGGATTGAGAGGCTTTTTAACATAAGAAGAGCTTAACACGACCTTTTTAGAAGGGATAGATTGAGAAATATTTCTTTTCGATTCTCAGAAAGAGGTCATTCTGAACTTTTAGGGAGAGAAGGCGGTGGTGTGAGAAGATCATAAGAGTCTTTATACCAAATACTTTGAGGGTAATTATGACCTAAAACAGCTCCGACACGTCGTGCTTCTTCTTTAATACCTAAGATTAAATAAGTTTCAATCATGCGATAGAGGGCCTCAGGAACATGTGTGGTGGTTTGGAATTTTTCAACCACGTGCTTGAAGCGGTTTAAGGCTGCGATAGGCTCATGCGAAGAGACATAAAATCGACCGATCTCCATTTCACGTCCTGCCAAATGGTCAAGAATTAAGCCCAGCTTTAATTTTGCATCCTTTGCATAGGTGCTGTCTGGAAATCGTTTAACGAGCTCATCAAATGTTTGAAGGGCAAGTTCTGTCATTTGTTGATCTCGTTCAATCCCAGACATCTGTTCGTAGTAACAAAGACCCAAAAGGTAATAGACGTAGGCGATATCTTTGTAGCTTGGGTGAATTTGAATAAAGGTTTCAAGAAGATTCGCTGCTTCGTCATATTTTTGACCAAGATAATAGGAGTAGGCTGCAAGTATTTCACTTTTGGGAGCCCAAGAAGAGTATGGATGTTGCCGTTCGATTTCCTCGAAAGTTGTGGCCGCTTTCGTATAATTCTCTTTGTGTAAAAATCCATAAGCCTCTTGATAAAGCTCTTCGACGGAACGTTCTTGATAATCATCTTTCTTTGTATCAGAACAATTTGTGAGGAGGAGAGGGCAGAGGCATCCAATTAAAAGAGACCCATAAGTAAGTCTCTTTTTTTGAGAGATCAAAAATTCAATAACTGCCTGAAAATGATGCATCATGATTTAACATTTCCCTAAAAAGAGTGTTTTTTAACCAAAAGATATTTTCTTTATAAAGGGAAGATGATCGAAAGGGAAGAGTACTTTCTTATTGGCCGAAGGCAAAAGAGGGGATTTGTGTTGTTTTTGGGTAAGACTTTTTGGATAAAGAGGGTATTTTCGCAGTTTCTTCTCGAATGCACCATGCAGATGGATCGTTTAAGAGGACGGTTAGGAGTTTATGATTTAAAGCGTGTCCAGAAGAATTTCCATAAAAATGTCCTTTGATGGGATGTCCTGCAAGGGCAAAATCTCCAATAACATCTAAAATTTTATGACGGACACATTCATCTTCATATCTCAACCCGTCTTCATTTAAAAGGACGCCTTCTTTAAAAATAAGAGAGTTTTCTAAAGAAGTCCCTAAAGCAAGTCCTTTTTCATACATGAAAGAGGCATCTTCAAAGAAGCCAAAAGTACGGGCATCCGCAATATGAGTGCAGAAATTTTCAGAAGTATGCGTATAAAAGAAATTTTGTTTTGGAAGTATTCCCTTCCGAAATCCCATCTCAAATTCAATGGAAAAACCAGAAGCCGGAGAAAGACGTGCAAAAGAATTATTTTCAGAAATTTCAACGGTTTTTAAAATCTCGAGAAATTTACGGGGTGCTTTTTGTGATTTAAGACCGGCACTTTTTAAAAGATTAATAAAAGGTGCGGCACTCCCATCCATAATTGGGATTTCAGGGCCCATAACCTCAACAAAAGCATTATCAATGAGAAGAGCAGAAAAAGAAGCCATTAAATGTTCAATGGTTCCAACAGATTCTTCTAAAGAAAGTCCAACTTTTGTGGCATAGTGGCCATTGACTAAATATTTTAAAAGGGCTGGAATAGAGGGATGTCCGTCAAGATCTTTGCGAACAAAGACAATTCCTGTATTTTCGGGCGCCGGATGAATTGTTATAGAAGAGGCAAGACCCGTGTGCGTACCGATTCCTGAACAAGAAACTGACGTCTCAATTGTTTTCTGAGAGGATGAACGGGCTTTAAAATCTATAACATTATGGCGCATATGAGTTTTCAGCGTGATAAAGGTTTTTTGAAAAAAAGAATTTAAAGGGGTAACCTTCAAAACTCTTCAAATAAAAGCTCTCCTCTATCATTAACGGTATGAAAGCTGAAAAGAAAATCAAAGTTTGTTACGATATGTTACAAAGGCGCGGAAACGGTAAAGCAAAGAGAACTAAGCCTTCCCTGTCATACCCAAAGGGCACTTATGGGGACTGCCCAGAGATTGGGCCCAAAAGAGAGGGTTATATCGCCTGTGTAAAGCACAATCCCCACAAAAGGTTTCTTTTTTGCAATAAATTCTTTAAACCATTGAAGAGATTTAAAGTCATTTTTTCCAACAGTAGAACTTGATTTTACCTCAATTCCCAAAAGAGACGTACCTTCTTTTTCAATGATAAAATTGATCTCTCTTTGTTCGCGATCGCGATAGTGAGAGAGCGTGTAAAGGCCAGAATGAGCATCTACCAAGGCGCTCAACTCATTAAAAACAAAAGTTTCTATTATTTTTCCGCATCTATCAAGGTCAAGGCGTACATTTTCCATTGTCCATTTGAGCAATGAACTCATGAGGCCGGTATCTGTTATAAAGAGCTTAGAAAGTTTTCCAATTCTGTCATAATCAGTTGAGATATAAGCCGGAAGTCTTTCAAAAATATAAAGGGATTCAAGGGCATTGATATAGGTTTCAAGGGTTGGTCTTGAAACGGAAAGATGCGCTCCAATGGTGGTTATATCCATAAATTTGGAAGACCATGCTGCTAGAATCTTTACAAGCTCTTTCATCGTGTGATGCCGTTGAATCTTTGTTATATCCTTTAAATCTCTTTCGAGGAGAGCATCCATGTAATCTTGATGCCACAAAACTCTTTGTTTTTCGGAAAGAAAAATGGCCTCTGGAAAGCCTCCTCTAAAACACAACTCAAGAACTTTACTTTTTGGGAATGGCTCGAACGAAGATTTTAAATTTTGAGAAAACGCTTTTTCGAGAAAATGATTCTCTGTGCCACGAATCTCTGATTCTATCAGACAACGAAGTCTTATTTTTTGGATTCTGCCAGCAAGGGATTCTTGCACGGAGGGGAGAGATTGAAGGTTTGCAGACCCTGTTAACAAAAATTGTCCTGGCGTTCTATTTTCATCAACAAGGAGTTTAATGGCAAGGAGAAGTTCTGGAACTCTTTGAACCTCATCGATAATCATCATTTTAGAGGTATGCTGGACGAAATCATGAGGATCTGCTTGAGCAGCTTTGAGTTGACTCAAATTATCAAGGGTTCTGTAATCGGTAGAAGGAGAAGCTAAAGCCTTTGCTTCTGTCGTTTTTCCAGTTTGCCTGGCCCCTGCTAAAAGCGTTACACGACGGTGTAAAAGACTTGTCTGAATAAGAGGCGCTTGGAGACGTTTGTATAAAGGAGTCATCATGAAAAATCCTTGAAAAAAGAGATCTTTCTTTAATTTAGCATAATGCCGCGTTTTTTAAAATAAATACATCGCGTTTTTATAAGAGTTGTTTATTTTAAAGGCTTTTAACTGCAATTTTTATAAGGTTAATAAGTTTTTTGTTAAACGCTTATGGACTTTTTAAAGAGGATCACTATAATTTGACTTGGCTCATTTAAGTGTGAAGTACAACAGAGATAGAAAATGTCGTGTGAAGAGAAAGATTTCATTCCAATTACGCCCGAAAAAAAATCAATAAAGGATTTAGAAGGAATTTTAAAAAAGCCTTTTAAACCTTTATCAAGTAAAGAAATGGACGATATTATTCGAAATCACATAACTGAAGAAGTTCTTGAAAACGGTTTTCTTTAAAGGAATTAGTTTTTTTAAAATGTTCTTGCAAAAAAAAATTATAGTTTATCTTAAAAAGACCATTACTTAAAATCATCCGATATGAGAGATTTCCTATGGACGAGGTTCAAAAGTTTACTTACACTAGAGCTCTATAATCAATAAAAATGCTTTAAGGATTTTCGATGGTTGAACAGGCAGTTCCAATAGCTCACGGGTCTCTCTCTCCAGACCAAGGGTCTCTTATGTCCTACTTGAGGGACATTAAAAAATTCCCCATGTTAGAGCCGAATGATGAATACATGCTTGCAAAGCGCTGGCTTGACGAAAATGATCGAGAGGCCGCTCACCGTTTGGTGACTAGTCATTTGAGACTTGTTGCTAAAATTGCTGCTGGATACAAAGGGTACGGGCTTCCTATGGGAGATCTCATTGCAGAGGGCAATATTGGGCTCATGCATGCTGTTAAAAAATTTGATCCAGAGAAAGGATTTAGGCTTTCAACCTATGCAATTTGGTGGATCAAAGCGATGATACAGGAATATATTCTGAAATCCTGGTCATTGGTTAAAATTGGAACAACGACCGCTCAAAAACGGCTTTTTTTTAGTTTAAAACGGCTTAAAAATGAAATCCAATCCCATGAAGGAGAAAGTGGGGATTTGACGGATGAGCAGATTAAAAAAATGGGGCAAGAGCTCAATATTTCTGTTAAAGATATTACAGAAATGGAGCAACGAATTAAGAGTGCAGATTTTTCTTTAAATAATCCCGTGAGTCAACATGGGGAAGAGGGGGGGGGAGAGTGGCAAGATTGGCTGACCGATGACGCTCCCACAGTTGAGGAACTTCTCATTCACGAAGATGAATTTGAAAAACGAAAAAGTTTGCTTTCCAACGCCTTATCCAGCTTATCTGAACGTGAGGCTTATATTATGCAAGCCCGGCGCCTCGATGATCCTCCACAGACTTTAGAGACGATTTCAGAGCATTTAAAGGTTTCTAAAGAACGTGTTCGTCAAATTGAAACAGCTGCTTTTTTGAAATTGCAAAAGTATATGCAAGAAAAGAGTTAAAAAAAAGAAGACAGATTATTTCTCTTTTTCTGGAGGTTTTCTTCTCCCTTCTTCTTTGATCCACCAGCCCATGACCAAAGGTCCAATTTCAGGGTGGAGAGGGGGCCTTTCAAACTTATCCCAATAGGCAAAGCGATCAACATCTGAATAGTAGAGGGGGATGAGGTAAAGGCCTCTCCGGAGGATACGATCAAGGGCGCGTGCCGCAACCGTAAGATCTTCTTCACAATGGGATTGGGCTATTTTTTCCACAAGAAGATCGACACTTTCTTCTCGAATATTTGAATAATTACGCATGCCAGGAGTATCTGCAGCTTTCTGAGTCCAATAAACACGCTGTTCAACGCCGGGGCTCAATGACGACGCCCACCAATTATGAATCATGTCAAAATCCCACTCCATACGTCTTTTTTCATATTGAGCAGCATCAACGGTTCTAATTTTGGCTGTAATTCCAATTTTTTTAAGAGATCTTGTAAAGGCAAGCGCTGTCTTTTCAAGGGTGGGATCGGTTAAAAGGATCTCAAAAACAAAAGGGTGTCCAGATTTAAGATGGGTGAGAATTCCGCGTCTGAGGGACCATCCGGCATCTTTTAAAAGAGAGAGTGCTTTTGTGTGTACCGCTCGATTATGTCCTGTCCCGTCAAAGCGGGGAGGAAGAACAGCCTCTTCTTCAAAAATCTTTGGATCTATTTTAGGGAGAGAGAGAAGAAGTTCTTTTTCTTTTCCCTGAGGTTTACCGTGTGCTTTAAAGGGAGAATTTTCATAGTAGCTCTGTGTTCTTTTAAAGCCTCCTTCAAAAAGATTTTTATTCATCCACTCAAAGTCAAACATAAGCGTGAGGGCTTCGCGCACTCTGCGGTCTTTAAAAATTTCCCGACGCATGTTAAAGACAAAACCTTTAATTCCAAGAGGACGTTTATGGGGCATTTCAGCTTTTTTGATCCGTCCTTTTGTAAAGGCTGGCCCTTGATAGGAACTTTTCCATTGGCTGAGATCTCGTGCTTGAATAAAGTCATAATGACCCGATTTGAAGGCTTCAAGAGCGACATTGGCATTTCGATAATAGTCATATCGAATGCGGTCAAAGTTCTTGAGACCTTTTTGGACGGGTAGATTACGGGCCCAGTAATCTTTAACCCGGGTATACTCAATGAATCGTCCAGGTTCTACCTTTGAAATGGCGTAAGGACCACTTCCTAAAAAAGGTTTTATGGTCACGGCATCAAAGATCTTTCCTTCCCAGTCTTTTTTGGAATAAATGGGCATCATGCCCATAATGAGAGGGTGTTGAAAGTCAATCTGTCCCTCTTCATTTTTAAAGGTAAATTTGACCCCACGCTTTCCTATTTTTTCAGCGCTTTTAACTTTAGAATAATGAGTCCTTGCGGCTGGAATTCCTTTTGTGCGTTGGCTCTCCCAGGAAAAAATAATGTCTTCGGGGGTAATGGGGCTTCCATCTTGAAACTGTGCTTCAGGTCTTATTTGAAAGATCACCCAACTGCGGTCAGGTGAAACGTCGATGGTTTCAGCGACAAGTCCATACATGGAAAATGGCTCATCTGCCGATTTTACCATGAGGGTGTCATAGGTGAGCTCCAATCCATCAGGGGGTGTGCCCTGAATGGGTGCGCGTTAACGTGTCAAAGATTCCAAGAACAGCAACGCAAAGGGCTCCTCCTTTGGGAGCCCCTGGATTAACGTAATCAAAGTTTTTGAAATTTGGGGGGTATTTAAGATTTCCATATCTGGAAAGTCCATGACTCGGAACTCCAGAGACGGGAGATCTCGAGATTTCCAGTAAAAAAAGAGTTAGAAAAATAAGGAGAACGTTGATTGTTTTTAAATGCATGAGAAGGAGGTCTTTGGATGAGGATTATGTTGAACTAATTCATGTTAGAATGGTGTCTTAAAAAAAGCTATCTATCATTTTGATGTTGGCAAGAGGAAGAAAATGAGCTTTTTTCAAACATAGACATCTTTCTCAAAAAGAAGTAGGTTTAGCAAATCTCATTTAAATAATACGACGATGGTTTTCAAAAGGATACTCTTTTCATGACAGTTGTGACACGTTTTGCTCCTTCACCCACAGGATTTTTGCATATTGGAAGTGCGCGAACGGCGCTCTTTAATTATCTCTTTGCGCGTCATTTTGGAGGTCAGTTTCTGCTTCGCATTGAAGATACAGATCGTGTTCGCTCGACGCCAGAGGCCATTGAGGCCATTATTTCAGGGCTTAAATGGTTAGGACTTGATTGGGATCACGATCCTATTTTTCAATTCGAGCGGTATAAAAGGCACCAAGAGGTGGCGCTTGAGATGGTGGCGAAAGGTCATGCCTATTATTGCTATGCAACGCCTGAAGAGCTTGAAGAGATGCGTACCCTAGCTGGAATTGAGGGGCGTCCGTTGCGCTATGATGGTAGATGGCGGAATCGGTCTCAAGACGAAGCTCCAGAGGGAGTCAAACCGGTCGTTCGTTTAAAGGCGTTAGAGACAGGCGAGACGCATCTCAAGGACTTGGTTCAAGGCGAGATTACGGTCTCCAATACCACCTTGGACGATATGGTTCTCCTGCGCTCTGATGGAACGCCCACGTATATGCTTGCTGTGGTCGTGGATGACCATGATATGGGAATTACGCATGTCATTCGAGGAGATGATCATCTCACAAACACATTTAGGCAAATTCAAATTTATGACGCAATGGGTTGGGAGCGCCCTCAGTTTGCCCACATTCCTTTGATTCATGGGCCCGATGGGGCAAAATTGTCAAAGCGCCATGGCGCTTTGGGGGTTGAAGCTTATCGCGACATGGGATTTCTTCCTGAGGCGATGTGTAATTATCTCTTGAGATTGGGATGGAGTCATGGGGATGATGAAATTATTTCCGAGAAACAAGCCATTGAATGGTTTAATCTCGACCATGTGGGTCGTTCTCCTTCTCGGTTTGACATGGCAAAACTTCTCAACGTAAATGCTCATTATTTGAAAGAAGAGGATAACGCGAAACTTTTAGGCTTAATCCTTCCTTTTCTTGAAAAAACTCTTGGAAGAGATCTTTTGCCTTTTGAAAAGGATCGTCTTTTAAAAGGAATGGAGGGACTCAAAGTGCGCTCCAAAACAATTCTTGAACTCCAGGAAGCGGCTTATTTCTATGTGGCACCGCTTCCCTTTTCAAGGGATGAGAAGGCACAAAGCGTTCTTACGGAAGCCGCACTGATTCTTTTAAAAGATCTCAAAACAGAACTTGAGACGTCGAAGATTTCTTGGACAGAAACGCCTCTTCATGAAAATATTCAAGCCTTCGTTGAAAAGAAAGAGTTGAAATTAAAAGATATTGCGCAGCCTCTCAGAGTAGCACTAACAGGATCTCTTGTTTCTCCAGGTTTATTTGAGGTCATGGAGATTCTTGGAAAAGAAGAAAGTTTGCGTCGCATTGAGATGATCTAAAGAAAGATTAGACAGCCTCTTTTGTCATGGAAAGCCAATCTTCTTCAGATAAGATGCGTATTCCCAATTGACGGGCGACGGTGGCTTTGCTGCCAGAATCTGCTCCTTCTACAACAAAGTCTGTTTTTGGGCTTACGGCACTCATGACTTTTGCTCCGAGTTTCTCGGTAACGGCTTTCGCTTCAGCACGTGTCATATGGATGAGTGTTCCTGTAAATACAATGGTTTTTCCAAAGAAAAGTGTTTTGGTCTCAACTGTGGTTTCTTTGAAGTCCAAGAGAGTAATGAGAGGATGATCTGTTTCTTTTCCCAAAAGGGTATCAATGAGGAGGGATGTATGAGGGTCATTCATAAATGCAGCGAGAGCATTTGCCATAACTTCACCGATCCCATCAAGATGGGTTAATTCTTGATAACTCTCACTGTGTGGATCTTTTGCGCGAGATATTTCTTCTTGAAAGTTTTGAAATGTTTTATAATGAGAGGCCAGAAGTTTTGCAGTGGCCTCTCCAACATGTGGAATCCCAAGCGCGTATAAAAAACGTTCAAAGGAGATAACGCGGCTTTTATCAATGGCTTCAAAGAGATTTTGAACGGATAGGGGACCCCATCCTTCCCATGTCTCAAGAGGAAATTCTAAATGAGGATTTCGTTCTTTGAGAGTAAAAATATCCGCTGGCGTTTTAATCAATTCTTTTTTGTAAAAGAGATCAATATGTTTGCGTCCAAGTCCTTCGATATCGAAGGCATCCCGTGAGACAAAATGCTTCAATTTTTCAGTTGCTTGAGCCGGACAAAAAACACCCCCCATACATCGGTAAGCCGCAAATCCTTCTTCTTGAATGACATGACTTCCACATTCGGGACAAATGGTCGGCATCGAAAAAATGGTAGAAGACGTAGGCCGCTCTGAAAGAATGGCCTTAACAACTTGAGGAATAACGTCTCCTGCGCGCTCAATAAGGACAGTATCGCCTTTACGAATATCTTTTCGATGAATGTCCATTTCATTGTGAAGAGAAGCTCTGCTGACAACAACCCCTCCAACAGTAATGGGCATTAAATGAGCAACAGGGGTTAAGACCCCTGTACGCCCTACTTGAACCGTAATATCTTCAAGAAGTGTTTGAGCTTGTTGATTTGGAAATTTATAGGCAATGGCCCATCGTGGGGATCTTGCAACATCTCCGAGACGCTTCTGAAGTTCATGATCATTTATTTTAAAAACCACGCCATCAATATCATAAGGGAGCTTAAACCGATGGTCTTTGAGATCTTCATAATATAGATCTAAGTCTTCTTTCCCATGAATTATTCTGGAAAGAGGATTAACAGGAAATCCCAATTTTGTGAGGAGATCTAAAACTTCAGATTGTGATTTTGGAGCGACAAAGGAGGAATGAGGCGATAAATTCTCAAAAGCATACGCAAAAAAACGCAAATGTCGTTGTGCTGTAATGGTTGAGTCTAATTGACGAAGAGATCCAGCAGCGGCATTTCTAGGGTTTGCGAAAGGAGACTCGGAATTTTTTTCACGCTCTTGATTCAAATTTTGAAACGCAGTGTGATCCATATAGACTTCTCCTCTTATTTCAAAGATGGAAGGATATTTCCCCTCTAAAGAAGAAGAGAGAAGAAGAGGGATTTCAGAGATGGTCCGAATATTTTCTGTAACGTTTTCTCCTGTCTGCCCATCCCCTCGTGTGGCCCCTAAAAAGAATTCTCCATTTTCGTATCTTAAAACAGAGGACAGACCGTCAATTTTTACCTCAGCAATCATTTCAGGGAAATTGTCAGAAGGAAGTCCTAAAAACCGATTCACACGTTCCAGAAAATCTAAAACTTCTTTTTCATTAAAGGCGTTTCCCAAAGAGAGCATGGGGCTCGTGTGAGAAACCTTTCCAAATCCTTTTTGAGGAGACACTCCGAGTGTTTGTGTTGAGGAGGCGTGTGTTTTTAAGTCAGGATAAAGAGACTCAAGCTCTTCAAGACGGCGCCTGAGTGCGTCATAATCTGCATCTGAAATTATCGGTGCATTTTCAAGAAAATAGTGGGTGTCATGCTCTTTAATTTCAGCATTAAGCTGTTTGTGAAGGAAAGAGGCTTCTTCTTTTGTAAAGGATGAGAGAGACATGATACTGATATCTGTTAGAGGTTATAAAGAGTCTCTATCGGTGCCTGAATTTTAAAAAAGATTCAACCCTAAAGACCCAAAAAAGAAAAAATTTAAGACTATTTTAATTCAAAGGTTTCGAGGTATTCGGGCACGATACATTTAAACTTAAATTTGTCTTGTATGCGAAGCCTTAGAGCATCAGCTTGAATAGGCTCGCCATGGGTGAGGAAAATTTCTTTGGGAGGTGACTTAAAATTCTTGAGCCAGCTTAGGATCTCTGTGTAGTCAGCATGGGCAGACAGGCTATCTTCTTTAAGAATTTTAGCCCGTACGGAAAAATATTGTCCATGAATTTTAATTTCTTGAGCCCCTCCTACGAGAGAGGCCCCTCGGGTTCCAGCGGCTTGAAATCCAATAAAAAATATGGTGTTTTTTGGGTCCCCGATAAAGGCTTTGAGGTGATGAAGAACACGTCCTCCCGTGGCCATCCCACTTGCTGTAATGATTATTTTGGGGGCAGTATTGAGGTCAAGTTCTTTTGATTCCTGAGGAGTATTTACAAAGCGGGCAATTTTGCACATGTCAACGCATGCATTATGGGGCAGGTTGTGCTCAGTGCTAAATCTGCAATAAAGCTCCGTTACATTGGTGGCCATTGGACTGTCCACATAAATGGGGACAGGAGGGATCTCATTTTCTTGTCTTAAAAGAGAGAGTAAATATAATATTGTTTGGGCGCGCCCGACGGCAAATGAAGGAATCACAAGAGTACCTCCTTTTTTTGCTGTCTCAAGAACAATATCTTTTAAGATTTTCTTAGGATCATCTTCATTGTGTTTGCGATCTCCATAGGTAGATTCTAAAATGAGATAATCTGCTTGTTCCACGGGGGTGGGAGGGTTCATAATAATATCGTGAGAGCGTCCCATGTCTCCTGAGAAAAGAAGAGAGATTTTTCCGTTCGTCAGGCTTATAAAAGAGGCTCCAAGAATATGACCCGCTGGAAGAAAAGTGAAGTGGAGGTTTTCTCCAAGATCAAAAGGTGTATTGAATGCAAGAGGATGAAAATAGTTTAAACTCGTTTCTGCATCTTTTTGTGTGTAGAGAGGAAGTGCCGGGCTATGCTTTGAGAAGCCATGCTTATTTGCAAATTCAGCATCTTCTTCTTGAAGCATACCGCTATCGCGCAACAAAATTTTACAAAGTTCAAAGGTGGCTTCAGAACAGTAAATAGGCCCTCGGAAGCCCTGTTTAACCAAAAGAGGAATATAGCCTGTATGATCTATATGGGCATGGGTGACAAGGAGGGCATCAATTTTGTTTGGATAAAAAGGAAGAGGGGACCAGTTTCTGAGACGTAAATTCTTAAGGCCTTGAAACAGCCCACAATCCACAAGAATTTTTTTATGAGGGGTTGTCAGAAGATACTTCGAGCCTGTGACAGTTCCAACGGCTCCTAGAAATTGTATATCCATTCCCTATTTCTCCCTTTTTTATCGAGATTGATTATTTTTATAGCTTTAAGCATATCGGGAAATCAAAAATCAATAAATAGAGATAATAGATCGAGGAGAATATTTTTTGGATTATTTTGATTAAACGATATTCCTTTTAAACTTTTTTAGGAGGACTTTTTGTCTTTACTTTGCGTGTTGAAAGAGAATGAGTGTAAAGAGGAACTAACGCTTGATTTTCTTTGATTGTAACTTTAAGCCCTTTAAATTCGTGTGCAAGCGTTTGAAATTTTTTTAAAACAGTGTGATCTAAATAAGGGGTGAGGCTCAAGTCAATGACGATCGTTTTGGTTTCTTTTTCTGTTTTCTCAATAATTTTTTTTAATTTTAAGTAACTGAGAAAAGTAAGGGGACCTTCTACTTGGATCGAAATATGATCTTTAAATTTATGGGCTGTGATAAGAGGATTATATAAATTGTTTAAGCTGTTTCCACGGAGAATATGAAGGATTAATTTTAAAAAGATTCCAAAGGCAACACCTATGAGTAAATCAGTCGCAAGTGTCATAAAAAATGTGCTGACAAATATGAACAATTGATCTGGCCCAATTTTATAGGCGTGAATAAATTCATGAGGTGAGGCGAGTCTGAATCCAACAAATACAAGGAGTGCAGCGAGGGCAGATAGGGGTATTAAATTTAAAACTGACGGAAAGATGACAACAGCAATAAGCATAAAAAGACCATGAAAAAAATTGGATTTTTCCGATAAGGCTCCATAATCAATATTGGCCTTACTTCTGACAATCTCAGAAATCATGGGCAGGCCTCCAATAAGGGCACTCGCAAGATTTGCAATGCCAACAGCAAACAAATCTTTATTTAAATTTGAAGGAGCTGTTTTTTGGACGACCATAGAATCAATTGCACAAACTGTTAGGAGCGACTCAATGGATCCGACCAGGGTATACATAATAATATATTTAAGACTTGTGAGATTTAGAATTCCTGAAAAATCTGGGAAACAAATGACCTTAAAAAAATTATGAGGAATGTTTATTAAGGAAGAAGGACCGAGTGAATAGGTGTTCCCTATAAAAATATAGCTGTGGTCGATTCCTAAATGTAAATAGAGGGAGAGTGGGATCACCAAACATAAGATAATGATGGACGCGGGAACAAACGATATTTTTTTTAAAAAAGGAAATAAAACCGCAATCCCTAAGGAGAGAAGGCCGATGATACAAAGAATTGGATTTAGATGACTCAACTCAAATGGAAAATTAAAAAGCAATTCTAAAGGCTCAGATACATGAGGGGTTACGCCTATCATGACATAGGCCTGCTTGGAGATAATGATGACCCCTATGGCAGCCAGCATTCCGTGAATGACAGAAGGAGGGAGTATTTCTGCAAGAGAAGCTTTTTTCATCCATGCTATTATAATTTGCAAAATAGCTGCAATGGCACAAACAGCAAGCGTGCGCTCATATCCTAATTGCAGGTTACCTGCTCCAAGCTGCTCTACGGCCCCTACCGTAATCACAATGAGTCCTGCGGCAGGGCCTTTTATGGAAAGTTTCGCTCCTCCAAAAAAAGAAGCCAGCATTCCTCCTATGATAGCGGATAAAATTCCAGCAACGGGTGGAAAATTACTGGCTGTCGAAATACCTAAGCATAAGGGGAGTGCTAAAAGGAAAACACTGAACCCAGAAATCACATCCTTTTTTATAGGGGTTATCATTTTATTTCTTTTCATAGAGGGCGTTAAAATTAAGAAGAGATTTAAAGGGGGTCTTTAATTTCTGAGATCCTACTTTTAGGAAGCATTTCGTGTATTTAGGGCAATCATCAAAATAACGCTTGTAAAGAGACCCCCACATGCCCAATAGAGAAACCCATCATTTCCATAAGTTTTCATTAAAAAACCAATTCCTAAAGGCGAAAGAATAGAACTTGTAGATCCAAGGAGCGAGAAAGTCGACATTCCATAAGAAAGAGTCTTGCCAGCATAATTACGTGCAACCCAACTTGATATTAAGTTTGCAAAAGATTGCATTGCAGCCGATGCTACGAAAAAGGCAAACGCAAGAGTATACAGTTGGGTTAAAAAGAAAGAACTTGCTGCCCCAAACAAACCCAAAAAAGAAAGAAGTAAGAAAGTTTTTTTATATCCCCATTTGTCAGCGACTCTCCCGGCTATAGGCATTAGAGCAAGGCCTCCTAAACTTGAAAAAGAATAAACAAGAGCTGCTTTTCCTTCTCTTAAGCCTAGGCCCTCACAAAATATGGCTAAATAACTTCCAAAGCCTGTATCGACACTTGAAACCACAAAAAAACTAAGACAGATGATTGGGGCTAAAGAGAATATTTTATAGTAAGAGGGATGGGGGGTCTTGGGGGATGGATCTGTTTTTAAAGATTGTACTTCTGAGAGGTCTTTCCATTTCCAAAGAAGTGCCAGACAAATTAAGAGTCCTCCAATATCAATTCCAAAGACGATTGCTGAGGTCTGAAAAAAATCAACGAGAGAAGAACCTAAAGAAGAAAAAAGGACGATTTGAACTCCTACAATTCCAAATAAAGTAGCACGGTAGGAATTTCCGAAGATTTTTGCCTCTAAACATGAAATTGCTAAAAAAATAGGTGAATAAAAGAAACCTGTTAGAAATCGTATGGGAAAGTTAAAGAATGAATTCATTAAAAAAATCATAAAAACATAGTTAATGAGAATTCCGATAAGAGAAAATCTTAAAATTATTTTTAAGGAGAAGAATTTATGGACCCTCGGAAAGAAAAAAGTACCTAAAAAGCCACCTAAGCAGGGCATTATAAAGTTCCATGAAGTAATCTCACCTTTAAAACGAGGAACTTGATGAATGTCAAGGTTCACAAAAGTGGCCGTAAGTCCTCCAATGCAACTTAAAATTGAGATAATCAAAATGAGATAATAAAAATCTCTTTGGTTGATTATTCCGTATTTACGAAGAGTTTTTTGAGAAAATTCTGAGAGGTTTTTCATTGAATGACCCTTTTAAAGGTTAGCCTAATTTGTTTTTTTAATGGACCGTCTGACATTCTCTCTTTCTTGAAAAAAAGAAGACTCTTTAGATTGACCTAAGATGATGCACTGCTTTAATCTAAACACAGTTCTCATGAACTTCGTATGGGTACTCTATTTGAGTTGACAAAAAAAATCAAGACGATGGGCCAAGGGTAATTCATATTAGCCCTTCCATTTCCCTTTAAAGAAAGAGTATTTTTCTAAAGATTTTTCTTTAAATAATAACGTTTATGCCCTTTTGGACAATCGTCAAGAATACCAAAAATTTCATACCCATGTTGAAGATAAAAATCTTTAGCTTGAAAATCAAACGTATCCAAATGAACAAGTTTTGCGTCTCTTGCTTTCGCTTCCGTTTCGACTTTCTCCAATAAAGAGGAGCCTAAATTTTTGTGACGATAAGCATTATCGACAAACAAAATACTGATATAGACAATGTTCCAAAAGTACATTTCTGCATTAATGCCAGCGACAATGGCCCACTGATCTTTGAAACAGTAACTAAAAGGGATGAGATGATCTTTTTGGGTCGCAGGCACCTGGTCAAGATTAAAGTCCCCGAGACGGCTATCTAGAAAGTTTTGGTCTTCTTTCGTGCTGATTTCAAAATCAAAGGCGCTTAATCTTTCTGAGTTGTGGGGATATCGTCCAGATCACTCAAACCCATGCCTGCACGTAAAAAAATATCCAGAAAACAAACGGGAACGGTTTTTGAATGCCGATGAAATTGAGCGTTTGTTGACAATCTTGAAGAGGGAAGAAAAAGAAGGATTTTACCCTTGGGCTCTTCATGCGATTCGTTTGTTGTTATACACTGGCTGCAGGCTCAGTGAGATTCTTACGTTAACATGGGAAGAAGTGGATCTTGATAACCAGTGCCTGCGCTTATTGGATAGTAAAACAGGAAAGAAAATAATTTACCTTTCTTCTACAGCCATTGAACTGCTCCAAGCTATTCCAAAAATACCAGAGAATCTTCATGTGATTTGTGGTGGTAAAGAAGGAGCTCATCTTGTAAATATTCATAAAGCTTGGGGGCGTATTCGTAAAAAAGCGCATCTTGAAGATGTGCGACTTCATGATCTACGCCACACTTTTGCTTCTGTCGCTGTGAGTCAAGGTTTGTCGCTTCCTGTCATCGGGGCTCTTCTTGGTCATAAGCATACTCAAACGACAGCGCGTTATGCTCATCTCATGCATCAACCTCTTTTTGAGGCGAGCGAAAAAATTGCACAGCAGATTGGGAGAAAAACACGATGAAATATCAATTTATAAATGTATCATTTTTCGATACATTGAGAGAATGAAATTGAAACATCTTTCCTTGCAGAGCTTGTCCGCGCAAAAAAACCTGCTATGGTGTTTTTGAATCCAGCGATGAAAATTCGTAAAGGATCTGAGAATTCTAAATGGCGCGTCTTTATGAATGAACCTATTGAGATAGAGACATGATTAACAAACGATACCAACAGACCCTTACACTACCATACGATTTATGAGAAAGAAGCATGATAGATAGAAAAGAAGTTAGTCGTTCATTAAATGAAAAACAAGGAAACTACCTTGATAAAAGCTATGCTCTCCTTCTTAATGAAATTAAATCTCGCCTTAAGTCTGCCCAGTTAAAAGCAGCCATAACAATTAATCATGAACTTTTAAAATTTTATTGGGACGTCGGAATATTAATTATAGAACAACAAGAAAAAGCTAAATGGGGTGATAAATTATATGATAAACTTTCAAGAGACCTATCCTTAAGTTTTCCGAGTACAAAAGGTTTTTCTAAGACAAATTTAAAAAATATGAGAAATTTTGCTTCTCATTATCCTCAGGGAGAATTTAGTCAGTCACTGCCTGACCAATTATCTTGGACACAACACGTGATATTATTACAGATGGTAGATGTATCTGATTTCCATAAAAAACAGTGGTATGCTTTAAAAACGATTGAAGCGGGTTGGGGATATAGAGAGCTAAGAGATCAAATTAAATCTGATTTATATGAAAGACAGGCAGATAAAAGTATTAAGACGACCAACTTCCATGAAAAGCTTCCTTCTCCTACATCTCATCTTGCGCAAGAAATGATTAAAGAACCCTATAAATTTCATTTTTTGACAGTAGGGGAAGACGCATATGAAAAAGAGATCCATAATGGATTAGTCAATCATGTTAAGCAATTTCTTATGGAACTTGGGCAGGGATTTGCTTTATACGGCACTAAGTTTCCAATTACCGTTTCGAGTAAACGTTTTGAGATAGACTTGCTTATGTATAACACTAAACTGCATTGTTATGTCGTGATTGAGCTAAAGCGGGGGGATTTTCAACCACAACATACAGGTCAGTTAAATTTCTATCTGTCTGCAATAGATGACCAGATTAAAACGCCAGAAGATGGCCCCACAATAGGCCTGCTTCTATGTGAGAAAAAAGATAAGGTCATCGCAGAATACGCTTTAAGACGCGTAGAAAGTCCTATGGGAATCTCTGAATATGAACTTTCAAAATCATTGCCGTCTCGTCTTCATAGCATTCTTCCTACAACAGATGAGATAGAAGCAGAGCTTAATGAATTTACGGAAAAAGAAACAGACGAAGAAGACAACTTATAAAACCCAGTTTTAAGGTGTGTTATAAAGACATCTCAAAAAGATGGAGAAATAAAATGGCTATTAGTCTTGAAGACTACATCAAAACTTTGCCTTCTGAACGTCAAGAAGCGATTAAACGTCGAGCACGACAAATGATTGCAGAAGAAAAGACCTGGCGAGTGTTACGCAAGGCAGCTTCTTGTTCCCAAGTACAACTTGCTCAAACACTGGGAGTAAATCAGGTAGCCATTTCTAAAATAGAACGTTACGTGGACATGTATGTAAGTACATTGAGGTCCTTCGTGGAGGGGATGGGAGGAAGCTTGGATATTATTGCGACTTTTCCCCGTAAACCTCTGGTTAAAATTAGACAGTTTCAAGATTTAGATGCTTTAAAATCTGTGCGACTTTGAAGATTTTTTTACATTTGGCCTTCTCGTGTGTTTGTTTTTTTCTGCAGCGCACTTATGGGGTGAATCACCCCACGTTACTTTTAGGCCGCAGGCGCTCAGAAATAGCTCAGAAGAAAGAATTTGGTTTAGGGAGACAAACTGCTAGTCATTTTTGAAACTTCTGCTGAAAAAGTTTTAAATGAGGGGGGGTGGATATTAACTGACAGAAGGTCTAATTTCTTTACTAGAAATATTTTTTGGACGTTTTTAGATTGAGAAATTCTTAAAAAATAATGCCCTTGTCTTGAGAGTTTATTGACAATTTTTTACCTTTAATTATAGTTGGTTTAGAAAGTTTTCCTTATTTTCTAAAATTAGGTGTTTTTTATTTTCCACGATCTTAGAGGATATAAAAATAATCCATAATTTTTGATTAAAATACATAATTAAAGAGGATTTAAAATGAACTTTGTGTTGAGAATTCTATTTTTGGTGAGCGTTATTTCTTTGTCTTTCTTTCTTTGCTGTGATGCAAGACCCGCCTACGTTTGTATTTTTAGTGATGAAGGTGGAGAAACAAAAGTTTTACTTGCTCAAAAAAAAGTAAAAGGAAATTGGTTTATAAAACATCCAGAAAGCTACATAACTCCAGGGAGTGATGGAAAATGGGTGACAATAACAAAGGATGATGGCAGTAGGACTTTTGCTGTATACTCCTCTGGAAGAAAGATTAAATGTCCAAATTCATGGGTCTTTCCTGGAGGAGATGCAATTATAAGAGAAGGCGAGCATGTCATTGAAACTGGGGAAAAAGCAGCCAAGCGAGAGTTTCGTGAAGAAACCGGAGTATCTCTCTTAAAAATTACCTCAGAATATTCTAAGCTCGTTAGAGGCGCCGGATTTGATGCTTTTTATGTGCGCGTGAGGCCTGATTCATTATCTTCTCTTGCGACAAAAATTGGCGAGAACTTTGATCTTAACCAAAAAATAAGAACAAATCCTTTAGAAATGATGATGGCACAAAATTCTCCGGGTACTTTAGATGACGAGTTAGAAGAAGTTCAAGTAGTAACGAAAGCAGAAGCCAAAACGAGAATCGAACATCAAATACCAAAAAAAGATTTTGATTGGTTTTTATGGATTTTAGATCATATACCTGTTATTAGTCAGGCTTATCCTCCCCATTCAACGTGATTGAGAAGATTTTATGAATTATAGTTTTCAAAAAAAGGTTTAAAAGAAGGTTTCTTCACTCTCTTTCTTGAACTGTCTAACAGGGCCTGCGGCCTAAAAGCAACTGGGGTGATTTACCCCATAAGTGCGCTGCAGAAAAAATCGCTCTATTAAAATAAAAAGCTACTCTTTTTTAATTTTTAGAAATCTTTAAAATGTGAATTTGAGCTTCTGAATATCCTTGTTCAGCTGCCTTAGTAAAGAGCTCTAGAGCTCTTTTATTGTCCTGAATGACACCTTCACCCTTTTCATACTTAAGTCCAAGAATGAATTGAGCGATAGAATTTCCATTAGTGGCAGCCTTTACATAAAGTTCAAGAGCTTTTTGTGTGTCTTGATCAACACCAACCCCTTCTTCATACATAATCCCAAGGTTACACTGAGCTTTTGCGTTTTCTTGATTGGCAGCCTTTGTATACAACTCAAACGCTTTTTGCGTATCCTGAATAACACCTTCTCCGGTTTCATACATAAATGCAAGATTATATTGAGCTTTTTCCTGTCCTTGCTCAGCTGCTTTTGTCCAGAGCTCTAAAACTTTTTGACGATCAGAAGGAACCCATGCTCCTGTTGCGTACATAAGTCCCAGATTAAATTGGGCGTTTGGATCTCCCTGCTCTGCAGCTTTCTTATAAAATTCGAAAGCTTTTTTTTGATTCTGCGCAACACCATATCCAGTCTCATACATAATTCCAAGCTTAAATTGAGCTTTTGGATCTCCCTGCTCTGCAGCTTTCTTATAAAATTTGAAAGCTTTTTTTTGATTCTGCGCAACACCATATCCAGTCTCATACATAACGCCAAGATTATATTGCGCTATTGCATTTCCCTCTTTTGCGGCCTTCATATAATACTGAAAGCCACTTTTTTTCTCCAAAATGATATCTTTTAACTCTCCAGAAGCTTTAAAAGCTTCTGTTTGCTCTTTGGATAAAACATAGATTCCCGGATCAATTTCTCGAGAAGCAGATTTTTCTTGAGGTCCTATAACGACAATCAGAGAGCCTAACAATAATCCGTACCAAACTTTTTTTTTATTCACAAAAAAACTGATGTTTATAAATTTCAAAATTAAAGTCCCTCTACTGATCCATTATAAAAAAGGATGTTCTATGATCTATCCTTAGGTCACGAAATTTCCCAAAATGCTGCCTATGTGCTACCTGATACTTTTTTGTGCTTTTCATTAATTCTCTGAAAGTGTTGGTGCCCGCTGCCAGACTCGAACTGGCATGACCGTAAGATCGACAGATTTTAAGTCTGTTGTGTCTACCATTCCACCAAGCGGGCATCCATTTTTTGGAACATACTCTATCTTTAAGAATTCCTCAAGAGGGTTGGGTGAGAAATTTTATGGGAGTTGAGAGAAGAGGACTTTCTTGCTATTATGAAAAAGAAGATCCAGAGAGTTGCAGGAAGTATGAAGGAATTCGAGGACCAAATGACCTCAAGAAAGACAGTTGTCCCCTATAAGTTTATTCCTTCTTTGATGATTCTTGCCTCAGCCCTTTGTGCCATGTCAACCACAATTCTAACGCCTGCCCTTCCTTTTATTGCTCATTATTTTGACTCATCCAATGATGCTGCTCAGAAAATCCTCAGTTTGAATCTGTTAGGAGTGGGTCTTTCTGGACTTATTTATGGAGCGATCTCTGAATCTTTAGGGCGTCGGTTTTTATTTTTAACGGGAATTACCCTTTTTTCTGTGAGTGCTTTTTTAAGTTTTTTTGCAGAATCTTTTAATATTTTATGGGGTCTTCAAATTATACAAGGGTGCGGAATCGGTTGTGCAGCAGTTCTTCCTTTAGCTGTTATTCGAGATGTTTATTCTGGAAAACGTGCCGCTTATTTAATGTCACTTTTTGGCATACTCATGGCACTTTCTCCTGCTCTTTCTCCTTTGGTTGGGGGTGTCATTACGGAGTATCTCGGATGGGAATTTATTTTTCTGATTCTTGGGGGTGTGGGCATCGTTTTAGGAGCAGGTTTGTTTTTTGGTCTCCCTGAAACCCATCCGCAAGAATTGAGGCATCCCGTTTCTTTTCTTCTTCTCTTTAAGAACTATGGACGGCTCCTAAAAAATACAAAATTTTTAAGATTTGCTGTTTTACCGTGGTTTTCGTTTTCTGGGCTTTGGGTGTATTCGTCAACAGCTCCTTTTGTTTTTATTGAAAATCTAGGTCTTACACCGATGGAGTATGGAAAATACCCCATAATAACAATTTTAGGCGTGGTTATTGGAAATATTTTTGTGAACCGCCTCATAAAAGTGTTGGAATTGTTAACATTTCTAAAAATTGGGTCGATGAGTTTGCTGCTTGGAATTTCAGGTCTTCTTGTTGCAACGGGGTACGACTGTAAGGATCCCTTGTTTTATGCCAGTATAATGTTTTTTTATTGTTTTGGATTTGGATCTTTGTGGTCTGCTTCTTTGAGTCTTGCCATGGACCATGTCTCTTATGGAAAAGGATATGGTGCTGCGCTTATTCGATCTGGGCAGCTTTTATCAGGTTCTTTAGGGGTTATGGTATCGGGCCTTCTTTATCAGGGCTCTTTTCTATTTCCTGGGCTCTTTATTTTAGCCTGTTCTATGGCGATCACTGTCCTTGTTTGGACAACCTCAAAATCTGAAATTTACATATCAGATTAAAGGTAAAGAAGGAGAGGAGACTGAATGTTAAATTTAAAGAAGTGCAGGCTCTTGTGTCTTTCTTGCTTTAAAGTGGTTGATCATTGTAAGGGCGGAGAAAATAAAAGCTCCCAATAAGACAAGACCTGTGATGGTTCCAAACGCAAAACTATAAGAATATTTGCTGTAAACTGGCACACCGTTATGAAGGATCTTTGTTTCTTGAGCATAATCCATTAAAAGCCCCATAAGTGAAATGCTTCCAGATCCGAGCAACATGATAATCATATTGGTGAGTCCAGACGTAACGCCTCCAAATTTTTTGGGAACCAAAGACAAAATAACACCAAAGAATAAGATCTGAAGGCTGGCACAGAGTCCCAATATAAACATTAAGATTAGAATCACACCATAAGGAATATTGGAAAAAATAAGAAGAGACGCCAGAATACTGGCAGTTACAAGGCCACATAAAATAATGATGATATTTGTGATGTTGAAATGATTTCCAATAAAAGAGAGAAGAGAACAGCCTGTGACCATTCCAATATAAATTAAGAAAATAGATGTTGAGGCTTGCTCCATAGAAACATGGTGGATTTGAATTAAAAAGGAAGGTCCCCAGGAATCAGCAAACGTATAAAGAGCCATCGTCATGAGTCCTATAGATCCCATCAGTGCAATAAGAATGGGTTTTTTAAGAAAAATTTTTGTTATTCCCATAATAAGATTTTCATCAGACTGAACACTAGAATCCTCTTTTATTTGTAAAAGAGCGCGGGTTTTTTTAAAGGAAAACGTTAAAAGGAAAATACCCATGAGCGCAATTCCTGCCGCTGATAATCCTTGAAGAAGCGTTTGAAGGCTCATAACGCTTAAAAGAAATCCAATCAGTCCGCCACAGACAGCACCTATGAGTCCTAAGCTTGAGGTGATTCCAACAAACAGTTTTGAGAGTCGATCTGGAAAAAGCATATTGGATACTTTAAGAGAGCTGATGTAAGCCCCTGCAGAACCAATACCGGTTAAAAAACGTCCTAAAAGAACGACTGTCCAATTATCAGAAAATGTAAACAAACAAAAACCAGTTACGCAAAGAAAGAGAAAAAGAGGAATTGTTTTTAACGGTCCAAAATGATCCAAGAAAATTCCAACAGGAATTTGCATGCTGGCATATCCAAAATAAAAAATAGAGCCGAGCAAAGAAAATTCTGTGGCATTTATCATAAACCTTTCCATCAGGTCCGGAGCCATAACGCCGAGCGAGACGCGGAGAATAAATTGATAAATTACATAACAAATAACCAGTCCCCAAATACTCAAAGAAAGGCTTGAGAGATGGCGATGTGTTTGAGGGGAGGTTTTCATAAAAAAGGATCCGTTAGATTAAGAGTGATTGTCAAGGTTCCTAAAAGCCAAAGAAACCCGTGAAATTTTATAAGAATAACGTTAGTGAGGACGTAATTCTTCATCGGAACTACAGAACCTTACCAAAAGAATGTTCTTTAGCGCAAGCTAAAAACGCATGAAAGATACACAAAAAACGCATAAAAGTTTCAGATGCTTAATTTTTTGACATCATTAATAAGTGCTTTAACAGCGTCTGCGGAGGCTTGTAAGAGATCATTTTCTGCGTTTGTCAGAGGGATTTCCAAAATGCGTTCAACCCCATTTCTCCCAATGATAACAGGGACGCCCACATAAATATCTTTGAGGCCGTATTCCCCTTGGCACCAAGCGGCACAGGCAAGAATTTTTTTTGTGTTATTCAAATAAGCATGAACGATGCTTAAAACGGAAAGAGCCGGTGCATAAAAAGCAGATCCTGTTTTTAGAAGATTTACGATTTCTGCCCCACCATTTCGGGTGCGTTCTATAATTTCGTCAATGCGATTTTGCGTAATCCATCCCATTTTGACCAATTCTGGAAGGGGAATACCCCCTACGGTTGTGTATCTTGAAAGGGGCACCATCGTATCGCCATGTCCCCCGAGCACAAGGGTTGTAACGTCTTCAGAGGACACATTCAGCTCTGCTGCAAGGAAAGTACGCAGTCGAGCACCATCCAGAACCCCTGCCATTCCAACGACTTTTTGAGGAGAAAATCCTGTCGCTTGCTGCATAACCCATACCATGGCATCCAGTGGATTTGTGACAACAATAACAAATGCATTGGGTGTGTGAGTTTTAAGCTGAAGGCCGACGTCTTGAATAATTTTAGTATTAATGGCGAGAAGATCGTCTCTGCTCATCCCGGGTTTGCGGGGAATTCCTGCTGTAACAATAACCAGATCAGCGTCTTCAATATCTTGATAATCGTTGCTTCCCTTAATAACAGCGTTTGATCCAATTAGGCAAAGAGACTCTTCAATATCAAGGCTTTTTCCCTGAGGAATTCCTTCCGCGACATCAAGAAGAATAATTTCTCCCATGTCTTGAAGTGCCATAAGAAGAGCCATCGTTCCTCCTATGTTCCCAGATCCTATTAAAGCTATTTTTTTGTCTTTTGCTTTTTTAATCACGTCTGTTCTCCTTCAAAGCATGTTTTTATAAAGGTGAGTCCGATGTCGATCCCGCGCTCATCAATGGTGTGGGATAAATTTTTCAAAAGATGAGATTGAAAAGGAATTTTCTGATCTTTTAGGAAGCGTTTACTTTCAAGAAAAACGCGAGGGGGGACAACCACATCTTCCTCGCCGTGGATAAGACAGAGAGAAGGATAGATAGGACTCGGTATAACAGATCCAAAAAGACCACCAGAATACGCTAAGATGCCACCAATCTCTTGACGGCATTGAAGACCGAAGGCAAGTGCCATCATGGCTCCTTGTGAAAATCCTGCGAGAACAATTTTTTGAGGAGAAAGGCTGAAAGCATCCAAAATTTCATCAACGTAACGAGACAAGTAAGGAAGCGCTTTTTGAATGCCTTGATCTATGTAAGAAGGATGTTGAGAGTCAAATTTAAACCACTGATATCCTTCCTCAAAGGAAGGTCCCATTTCATAAGGAAAAGGAGCATTGGGAGCAAAGAATGCCGTTTCTGGCAAATGAGTATGCCAACAGCGGCCAAGATCCATAAGGTTTTCCCCATTCGATCCCAATCCATGGAGAAGAATGACGCACGTCTTGAGATCATGTCCGGCAGCAGGACCTAATGAAGGGCCCGCAAGAGAAAAAGAGGGATGAAAAAAAGGGGTCATCATTTTATGAAAACGGGGTAGCTTCCTCATCTTCTAGCGCAAAAATAGCATCGATTTCAAGGCAGGCATTATGAGGTAAACTTGAGACACCTCCGGCACTGCGGGTATGTCGGCCCAAATTTCCAAATACTTGAATCATGAGGTTGGAAGCTTCATCCATAACTTTTGAGTAGTCTGAGAAGTCTTCGACGGCATTCACAAATCCGCATAAACGTACGCATCGATTGATGCGTTCAAAGGACTCATCGCATGCAATCTTAACTTGAGCTAAAATATTTAAAGCACAAAGATGAGCGGCTTTTTGGGCATCTTCGATCGAAAGATTGCCTCCAATTTTTCCTGGGTAGTGTAAAACCTCTCCCATCATGGGAAATTGACCCGAAATATATAATGTGCGGTTTGCAATGATGAAGGGGGCATAGGTCGTTGAGGGCGTAGGGAGAGTGGGGAGCTCAATTCCTAAAGAACGTAAACGGTTTTCAAGTTCAGTGGCCATGAAAAATCCTTTCAGAGTATGTCATTTAATATTTTCTTTGTTTTAAAGGGAATATCAACAGATGTAAATGGGGTTTGAGAGACCTAACTTAAAACAAAGCACTTCTTACGAATGTATCTCCAGTTTAGAATAGTTCATTTTAGAAAGTGAGAGAAGACTTAAAATACTTTTTTAAGCACTGATTTAAGCACTGAAATATTTTCTCGAACAAACAAAACGGAGAAGTCCATGAACGTGGTGTAAAATCAGAAATGAGATAGTAAATTTCCCCTCTCATCCTGTAACCACGTGTTCTATCGTCTGAAGATGAGCAAAGATTATAACCTTTTTTTCTCATTTAAGAATATAAGAGTTGCGTTTCAGAAGGCTTTATAGCTTTTTTTAGTATGAATTTTTAAAAACCCTTGAAAATGAGTTTCAAAAACCTCATATGTACTTTCGAAGAGATTTTTTCTTAAATTTTAAACTAATGAAGTTTATTTTATCATAAGGTAATATTAAAATGAATCATATTTTACGTAGACCATTAAAAGATGTTTTAAAAATTCTTTCTCTTGGCGTTTTTGCCTCCCTGAATTTTATGTCAGACAATGTTTTGGCAATGGGTGGGGAAGATGAAGCTCGTTTTCGGTCTGGGCATATTCCTAGAGACTTAGCACAAGATTTTAATAGTGGCATGTCCGACGAGGAAGCTCTAAGGCACGCGCTTGCTATGAGCACAGAACCAGATGGCGCGCGGCGTCATTTTCGCAGTTCTCCAGAACCCTACCCTACTTCTCATGTGAGTATTCCTCAACCTAATCCAGATTCTGAAGTAAAGCATACCATTACACATATCATAAATGGTGAAGAATTCTTTTGGACCGTTGTCACGAAGCCTAAAAGTTATCAACCCCCGATTCACACTCATTCAAGAGGTGAAAGAGAACCTCGAGAATCAATTTTCGAGCGTGGGCTTGAGGAGAATGCAAAACGTGAGATAGGTGCCGCGTATGCGCCTTCTGAAGAAAAGAAAAAGCCTGCTGGATCGTCACGGCCTATTCCTGACTTAACTCAGTTTCAGGATCCTAGCGTGAGTTTATTATAAAAGAAGATAAAAAAATTCTGTAACCCAATCAGGGAATGGGTTTGGATGTTTTTTAGTTGTATACACCAAAGCCATTA
>NCGZ01000110.1 GCA_002257235.1 Alphaproteobacteria bacterium 16-39-46 | reverse complement strand
ATACTACTCATTAATTTTTTCCGTCTGGGTTTTTTCAGAAATTTAACTTGGTCGTTGCCATCTCACAACACCAACTCTTCAATCGCGAAAGGTATATATTAAACAAGAAGTTCTTACTTAGATCAAAAAATAATTTCTGCCATTGATTCTCATGTGGCCTCTATTCCTTTGTAAAAGTATTCGAACGATCTCCGCCCTCTTAGGACACTTTCTCCCCCGGAACTCCTTTTGACGTTGAGTACTCAAAATGCAAGGCTTCTCCTGGAAATACCCTTGGAAAAATAGCATGGGCGGCTACAGCGGCTTCCGAAAAACCCGTCAAAATTAATTTGAGCTTTCCGAGGTAAGTTGCCACATCTCCAATGGCAAAAATGCCGGGCGTTGTTG
Source organism: Alphaproteobacteria bacterium 16-39-46 (assembly GCA_002257235.1). GTDB lineage: Bacteria > Pseudomonadota > Alphaproteobacteria > 16-39-46 > 16-39-46 > 16-39-46. The sequence goes on along the minus strand of NCGZ01000110.1, from coordinate 4,564 downwards.
TCTCTGCCGTTGCAGGGTTTACAGTAATATGATTTTTTTCAAGACCCAATCCCCATTCAGCGATGGGCCCCAGATTCATGGACAGCCCAAAGAAAGGGAGAAGAACATCTGTCTCAACGCGTCTTATCGTGCCCTCCATATCTTGGAGTTGGACGGCATTGAGCTGCCCTGACATCGCATCTCCTTCGAGCTCAAAAAGCTGATAAGGGGTTAAAATTTCAACATTTCCTGTCTTTGAGAGAGTTTCAAGGCGTGCCACCATCTCGGGTGCCCCCCGAAACTTAGGCCTGCGATGAACCATCAGAATTTTTTTAGCAACCTCACTGAGAGAAACGGCCCAATCAAGAGCGGAATCTCCACCTCCTGCAATCATAACGGTTTTATCCCTGAAATCTTCCCGTTTTTTAACACGATAAAAAATGCTTTTTTCTTCATAGAGCTCAATATGAGAGAGGGGAGGACGATTTGGGCCAAAAGCGCCCACCCCCGCTGCAACAATAATAGCTTTTGATTTCAACACCACCCCTTGAGACGTTTTCAAAATCCATTTTCCTGTCGAAAGGCCGTCTTTTTTCTCTGCTAGAATTTCAACAACTCTTTGATTTAAATGAAAGACAGGAGAAAATGGAGCCGCCTGTTTCTCTAAGTTTTTAATAAGTTCTTCGCCAAGAATTTGAGGGCACGCCGGAATATCATAAAGGGGTTTTTCAGGATAAAGCGCTGCACATTGCCCTCCTACCACATCCAAAGCATCTACAATATGACACTTCATCCTGAGCATGCCACATTGAAAAATTGCAAAAAGACCAACAGGCCCTGCACCAATAATAACAACGTCTGTCTCATGAATTTGAGAGGGGCTAAGATCTGACATATGTATCTCCATCGCAAAAAAAGGTTAGGGTTAGGACTTGCTGTTTTCTTTAAGACTCATTACAACTATTCTTTATGAAGAACCAGTCTCTTTTATTTACATGTTCCTTGGACACCTTGCAAGAAACTCAGAAATGGGCTTTGGTAATCGCTGCTTTATTACAAAAATTTGATGTCCTTGCCCTCAAGGGAAACTTAGGCGCTGGAAAAACAACCTTTACACGTTTCTTAATTCAGAGCTTAACGTCCCCTCAGCAAGAGGTTCCAAGTCCTACCTTCACGCTTGTCCAAGCTTATGAAACACAAAAAGGCCTCCTTTTTCATTTTGATTGCTATCGCCTTGAAAGTCCATTTGAAGTTCTCGAACTTGGAATCGAAGATGCATTTACAACAGGCATTTCTCTCATAGAATGGCCAGAAAAAATAGACATCTTTCTGCCTCCGAATACACTCCTTCTAGACTTTGAAAACACCGCTTCTCGCCGTTTAAAAATCTATGGAAATCTTCTTTGGAAAGAACGTCTCACCCCATTATTAACCGTTAAATCATGACTCTATCTTCTTCTCGAGATCCTTTTTTCCTGAACGATTCCTTTCCCACTCCCGGGATTTATTCCCTCTCTTCAGACCTTCCTTTTTTAGAAACGCTTGCAGAGAGTCTCTTGCACTCCACCCAAAAGGCCCCCCTTCATCTTTCAAAATATACGATTCTTTTTCCCACACAACGCTCTTTAAGAGCTTTTAAACATATTCTTGGACACCATGCCGATGCTCTTTTTCTGCCCAATCTTTTTACCCTAAATGATCTCGCACCAAGAGCAGAAGACTTCTTAACGAGTCTTTTTCAGAACATTCCCTTTGAATCTCTTCAGGAGCTCTCTCTTCCGCCTCCTTTGTCGATTTTGAGAGGAAGTCTTTTGTGTGCAGAAGCCCTCCGAAGGGGGGGAGGCTTGTTCAATCATACCTTAAATCCTGAAGCACAAGAAAATCTCTCCAAAGCTTTACTCGAGACGCTTGGAGAATTAGCCTCTCATAATGTCTCTCTTAAGGATGGAGATCTCCATATTCCTGAAACCCATGGGATCCACTGGGAAAAAACAACCCTTTTTCTAAAAACAATTTTAGAAATATGGCCTCTTATCTTAAAAGCGGAAGAGGCCTCTGATCCTCTTACCTTCGTTCAAGATCGCCTGAAAATTTTATCTTCTTATCTCGTCAAATCTCCTCCCTCGACACCCATTATTGTTGCAGGAATTCGAGGCCTTTCTCCCGTTTTTATCTCCTTTTTAAAGACGATTTTTAATTGTTCCAAAGGGGTTTTTTTAGTGGAAACCTTTTCAAAGGATTTTAAAGACACAAGTCCTCAATCCTTATCTCCTTCCCATCCCTCTTATGAACTTACCTCTTTTTTATCAGAGCTCAATGTTTCTCCATCACACCTTAAACCTTGGCCATTTGTTTTAAAACAGAAAGACGAAACGCTTTCCGCACGATTGTCCCTTATCAATGGGACATTTCCCGTAACTGCACTCAACCAGAAAGAACCTCCGTCAAATATTTTCCACTCTTTGGCTAAATCTCTTGAGAATATTTCTTTTTTTGAAGCGGGGTCACTTTTAGAGGAGGCACGTGTTATCTCTTTAAGAATGCGACATGTTCTTGAAACACCTCAAAAAACAGCTGCTCTCATCACGCCTGACCGCAGGCTTGCTCATCTTGTTAAAACAGAACTTTTAAAATGGGACATTATCGTCGATGATTCTGGAGGAACTTCCTTTGCTCAAACAACGGTCGGTCGGTATTTTTTAAAAAGCCTTCAAACACTTCTCTCTCACGAAAGCCCTCTTCTTCTCATATCACTTCTTAAAGATCCATTGACACGACTGGGAATGAACCAAGAAAACCTCGATCAGGCCCTTAAAACCCTTGAACTCTATGCGTTGAGGGGACTCAAACCTTCCCCCGGAATACCCTCTTTGCGCCATCGATTAGGCTCTTTTAAAAAAGAAGGGGATCTCGCCTTAAATGATTCCCTCGAGATAGCCGAGGATCTCCTAAAATCTTTTGAAGAAATCACGAGCCCGTTCAAAAACCTTCTTGAAAACGGAGCTCCCCCGGCAGTTCTTCTTAAATCGCATGAAGAATTTTTAAAGGCCCTCAGTAAGACAGGTGAAGGGGACTCTCTTCTTTGGCAAAAAGAAGAAGAGGCAGAAGCAGAATCCCTGTTTCAAACCCTTATTCAAGAAACTGAAAACCTCTCCCCGTTAACACGCTCTTCTTATGGAGGTTTTTTGAAAAGTCTGTTGACGAAAAGCACTCTTCAATTAACACTTCCTGAACACCCCCGTCTTTCTATTTTAGGACTTTTTGAATCCAGACTTTTAAAAAAAGACAGTGTCATTTTGGGAGGGCTTAATGAGGGGACCTGGCCGGACCTTCCCCATGCCAACCCCTGGATTCATAAAAATTTAAGAGAGGCTCTCTCTCTTCCTCCTCTGGAAGCACGGATCGGGGTTTCTATCCAAGATTTTTTACACGGGTTTTTAAATAAAGAGGTGCTGCTAACACGCTCCAAAAGAACAAAGTCGGGGATAGAACGACCTTCTCGTATTCTCGTTCATCTCACGACGTTTTTAGAGTCTCAAAATCTCTCTTTTGAACAGCCCTTCGAAATCCTTCTGCTCAAAGCGCTCACACCTCCATCCTCTTCTCTCGTGAAGCCTCCAGAAGCGAACCCTCCTCTTTCTGCGCGTCCTCATCGTCTCACACCAAGTCTCATTGAAATGCTCTCAAAAGACCCTTATGGATTTTATGCGCAAACCATTTTAAATCTTCGTCCTTTAAAACCTTTTGAGGCGTTCCCCACAGCCTCTGATTTTGGAACTCTCATTCACACCTCTATTGAAAATCTTTCAGGAAAATCCTTCCTTCCCTCAGAAGAAGTGCTGAGAAAAGAATTTAAAAACACATCTCTGTACAAAGCCCTTTCAAGAGGGGAACAATACTTTTGGGCCCATCGCTTTTTGTGTATTTTAAAGAATTTTTGGACCCAGCATGCAAAACAACTTCAGAACCCCGAGCTCTTAACTATTTCAAGAGAAGTAAGTGTTTCTCATCTCTTTTCCATTTCAACGAACCCAAAGTCTTTCGAAATCAAAGGACGGATAGATCGCTTGGAGGAAACCCTTGAGTCTTTCCATATTATGGATTATAAAACTGGGTCTCTCCCCTCGAAAATCGCCATTGAGACAGGTCTTAATTCTCAACTGCCTCTCCTTGGGCTCCTCTTAAAAGAAACGTTGACCTCCCAAAAACGTCCTTTAAAGAATATTGCCTTAAGCTATTGGCCCCTCAAAAAAGACGCTTTCCTTCCTCTCAACACCTTAAAAAATCCTGAAACTCTCATCGAAAACACGTCTCAAATGTTAACTGAAATTTTAGATTTCTTTTATAATACGGAGACTCCTGGGCATTTCCGAGCAACGCCGTATGCCCATTCTTCTTATGCCCACCTGGCCCGTATCCAAGAATGGGCAGGCCCTTTGGAAGCTCTTTTGTCGGAGAGCTCTCCTCTTTGATTTTTTAGAAGTTACACGCGATTCTCAACTTTTCATGGCGTAAAAATTTGAATCTTATATCACCATAAAAAATAGAGTTGAAAGACACAGCCAATTTTTGTAATTTTTGTTTA
>NCGZ01000109.1 GCA_002257235.1 Alphaproteobacteria bacterium 16-39-46 | reverse complement strand
CCTTCCCTTGCCCATTTAATCTTCGAACAATCAAACCTTCCACCCAACACCTTGTAATCCCCAAAATCTCATTTACCCGGCGATATCGAGAGGATACCAATAGAACTTATATATGAAGCAGTCCAAAAAATTATAAAAGAGGAAGAAACGCCCAAAGATGAATAAAGTGTCCTTCAAAAAGGCACTAAATGTTATTCCGGTCTTTCATATAAATAACCCAGCAGACAGTTGCGAGAACTCTAAAAGAATGGCTCCAACTTGTGTTATTCACACCAAAATCTTTCAGGTGTTCAAGACGTTAGAAGAAACCTAAAAAGTTTAAGGTTTAAAGACTTGACAAGAAAGCCTGGAAAGCTGCACAAAGAACTTCAAGTTTTGTGACTTTTTGCCCAGGTGGCGGAATTGGTAGACGCGCTAGATTCAGGTTCTAGTGAACGTAAGTTTGTGGAAGTTCAAGTCTTCTCCTGGGCACCATTTTGGTTTAGAGTTTCTAAGTGACTTTTTTAAAAATGATTTTTTCTCTTAAATCATTTTATAAGAAGCCAGAAAAAAAGATTCAGAAAACTGTGTTTAAGCAACTGAAATAGGATTGATATGAAAATATATCTTCATCAGAATGATCTTCCCAACGATCTGCCCTTTTTATCAGAAAACTTTAAGGGAGAGGTTGCCGTCGATACGGAAGCCATGGGGCTTATGACCGAACGGGATCGGTTGTGTCTTATTCAGATCTCTGAGGGCAACGGAGATTGCCATTTGGTTCAGTTTTCTCCCGAAAGTCTTTCTTCCGTAAAAGTTCCCAATCTTAAAAAGCTTTTTGAGAATCCGAACGTTCTGAAGATTTTTCATTTTGCGAGATTTGACGTGACGATCGTAAAAAAATATCTGGATATTACGATCCAGCCTCTTTTTTGTACAAAAATTGCGTCAAAGCTTGTTCGCACTTATACAGACCGGCATGGCCTTAAGGATCTCTGTAAGTTTTTCTTAAACCATGAAATTTCAAAGGAACAGCAAACGTCTGACTGGGGAAATCCTATCTTAACACAAGAACAACTTTCTTATGCCGCAACAGATGTTTTATATTTGCATCAATTGAAAGAAGCTTTAACGTTGCTTTTGATTCGTGAAGGACGTCTTGAAATGGCCCAAGGTTGCTTTTCATTTTTACCCACGCTTGCATCTTTGGCGGCCCAAGGATTTAATGTGGATGAAATTATAAAGTATTAACATTAAGAAAGGCGATTGATGGCTCCCTCCTGTCCGATATCTGATTCCTCTCAAGATCTAGAGGTTGCGCAAACAGTGCTTCAGAAAGAAATGGAAGGACTTAACGAACTTTCCAAGTCTTTGAATGGCTCCTTTGTGGACGCTGTAAATATTATTTCTGGTCTTTCTCAGGGACGTGTGATCATTAGTGGCATGGGAAAAGCAGGTCATGTTGGTCGTAAAATTGCAGCGACATTTGCCTCCACTGGCACGCCTTCTTTTTTTGTTCATCCTGCAGAGGCAAGTCACGGAGATTTGGGGATGATTACACGTGAAGACAGTGTGATTGCCCTTTCAAATTCTGGAAAAACGCGAGAACTTCTTGATCTTTTAGAATATACGCGCCGCATTGGAGTTCCGTTAATTGCAGTGACGCAAAATATTGAAAGTGATTTGGCAAAAGCAGCAACGGTCTCTCTCTTGCTTCCAAAAGTTCTCGAAGCCTGTCCAAATGGTCTTGCCCCAACAACATCTACGATAATGATGATGGGGATGGGAGATGCTTTAGCGGTAGCACTTCTTGTAAGACGTGGTTTTTCAGCCCATGATTTTAGACGTTTTCATCCCGGAGGCGCTCTTGGACGAAAGCTCCTAACGTGTGCAGATCTTATGCATCAAGGGGATAAAATCCCTCTTGTAAAAATTGGAAGTCAGATAGATCAGGCTCTTTTAGTGATGTCTGAGAAGAGATTTGGATGTGTGGGTGTTTTAGATGATGATCATCATCTTATTGGGATTATTACGGATGGTGATTTAAGGAGGCACATGTCTTCTGATTTATTTGAGAAAAAAGTTGAAGATGTGATGACACCACAGGCTCAAACTGTTTTGCCTGAAAGTTTAGCTGTTGAGGCTTTAGCCCGCATGCAAACAAAAGAGATAACGGCGCTTTTTGTGGCAGAGGGTTCCTTAAAGCCGATGGGAATTTTGAATATCCACGATTGTCTAAGAGCAGGTTTGATATGACGCGAACCCCAAAAGCCCTTAAGAGAGCTCTAAAATATCAAAAACGATTAAGTATTCTAAAGTTGTTTATCATAGGAGGTGTATGTCTAACGGTTTTTTTAATTATACTCATGCCCTACTATTTTGATCATAAAAATAGCGCTTTACAAGAAAACAAAAAAAATGAAGTTCAAGAAAAAATTACTGAAAAGCAAATTTTAGAACCTCATTTTGAAGGGGTAGATGAGAAAAATCAACCCTATCATATCAAAGCGCAATATGCGACTCAGACCTCAGAAGAGCAAATAGATTTAAACTATCCAGAAGGAGAGCTCCTTCTTACAAACGGTGAAAAAATAGGCATTAAAGCAAATTCAGGCGTCTTAACATCTCAAAATAAACATCTTGATTTAAAAGGAAATGTAAAACTTGATTACGCTCAGTGTACAGTTGTAGCCCACGAAGCACATGCTGACTTAGAGACGAAAAAAGTTGAAGGGGGCAAAGTTCGTTCTCTTTGCCCAGAGGGCGTTATTAATGCGGGTGCTTTTAGTGTGGATCAGGATCGGGGTATTGTAACATATAAAGAGCGTCCTCATCTTGTTCTCCATGGAAATGTAAAGGATCGTTCTCTATGAGTAAGAAATGGGGTGCTAAGATGCAGGTTTTTCGGAAATTTTGTCAATTTTTGAGATTAATTTTGGTTTGTTTTTTGGGGAGCGTCTCTCAAAAAGGGTGGGCGAATGATTCAGACACAGTGCCAATTCATATTGAAGCCGACCAAATGAACTATGATATGAAAAAAGATACTGCAGAAGCAATTGGGTCTGCTTGGGCGACCCAAGGAGATAAGAAAATTGAAGCAGATCGATTTGTTGTTAAATTTCAAGAAAAAAAATCTTCTTCTCCCTCTCTTGAAAAAGCATCAAAAGATGTTGAGGAAATTATAGCGTTGGGGCATGTGCGTCTGATATCTCCTTCTGAGGAAATAACGGGTGCATCGGCAGTTTATAATTTGAGAACAGAGATAATAACAGTGTTTGGCGAAAAAATTGTCTTAGTATCTTCCAAGGGGTCTGTTGAGGCCCATAAAAGTCTCTCTTATGATCAAAAAAATCAAAAAGTTGTCGCTTTAGGTCACGTTATTGTTGTCTCGGAGAGCTATGAGATGCGCGCTCCTAAAATTAGTGTTGATTTTAAAAAAATAGCTCCCTCTCAAAATCAAAAATTCCAAGAGTCACTTACCTTGAATTCTATGGAAGCCGAAGGCGGTGTCATTCTCAAGACCCAGAGTTATATTTCTGAATCAGACCGGGCAAACTATTTGGCTGAAACAGGAATGGTTGATCTTGTCGGGAATGTAAAAATTACGGATGGTAAGAACATATTTGAAGGGCCCTGCGGTGAGTATAACGAAAAGACTGGAAAAAGCCGGCTTGTAACGTGCCTCTCCAAAAAAAGTCAAAAAGAGGGAGAGGTGATTTCTAAAGGTCGGGTTAAGGCTCTTTTGTATGCGACGAAGAAGAAAGTTTCATGATGAATAAAAGGAAAATGAGATGTCTGAATTTGAGAGTAAGATGATTCCTGAAATGGAAGAAGGCTCCGGGCTTTTCGTGAGTCATTTGGGGAAGTCTTATGGAAGACGCCTTGTCGTGAGGGATGTAAGCTTAAATGTCAAACGCGGAGAAGCCGTTGGCTTGCTAGGGCCGAATGGGGCAGGTAAAACGTCTTGTTTTTATATGATTATGGGCCTGGCCCGTCCCGATTATGGGACAATTTTTTTGGACGGGCATAATATTACGCAGCTCCCAATGTATCAACGTGCGCGTCTTGGAATAGGATACCTTCCTCAAGAGTCTTCCGTTTTTAGAGGACTGAGTGTTGAAGATAACGTTAAAGCGGTTCTTGAGGTTGTGGAGTCTGATGAAGAGCAGCGGGAAGCAAGACTAGAAGAGCTTCTAGCAAGTTTTTCTCTCATACACTTAAGAAATGTTAATGCTCTTGTTCTCTCTGGGGGAGAACGCAGACGCCTTGAAATAGCACGCGCGCTTGCAGCCCATCCTCATTTCATTTTGCTTGATGAACCTTTGGCGGGCATTGACCCAATTGCTGTTCGCGAGATACGGGAAATTGTGGCGCATCTTAAAGATAGTGGCATTGGTGTTCTCATTACAGACCATAACGTTCGAGAAACCTTAGGAATTGTGGATCGCGCTTATATTATGCACGACGGAGGTATTCTTGCTGAGGGGGCCCCAGATTTTGTGATTGACCATGAGGAAGTCCGTCGTGTTTATTTAGGAGATAGCTTTAGGCTTTAGAGTTGTTAGCGTTTTTTAAAAACTAAATAAATTTTTTTCTTGAAAAAAAAATTTTATGTCTTATATATTTTTTAGGTGAGTATTTTATACAAAATTATTATGAACGGATCTTTCAAATGCCTTTTTTTATTTTAATTTTATTAAGTTTGTTTCTGATACGAGAAGTTTCTGCCGTTAAAGAACTTCCGGTTGTTTCTGAGGAAAAGGAGCAGACATTTCTCTTTGAGATAAGAAGGCGTCCCAAAATTCTCGATGAAGTCTCCCATAGTAGTTGTACTTATATAAGATTAAGAGGGCATCATTTTTTTAATGATATGTTGAGATCAGCTGAAGTAATGGTTTATCGCTCTTATGCTGAAGCTCCCAATTTTAATACGCTTGAGGATCTTTGGCGAGAAAATCATCCAGATGTGGCTTCAGGGGCCCCTATAAATGACAATATTATTTTGATGGAGCAAGCATTTGGAATTATACGTCTATACCCAACTAAATTCAAACTACGGATTTAACTGGTGAAAAAGAATCGTTAATCCGATCGATCATTTGCAAAGAAATTTGTGGCCAGGTCACATCAA
>NCGZ01000108.1 GCA_002257235.1 Alphaproteobacteria bacterium 16-39-46 | reverse complement strand
TTTGATGTGACCTGGCCACAAATTTCTTTGCAAATGATCGATCGGATTAACGATTCTTTTTCACCAGTTAAATCCGTAGTTTGAATTTAGTTGGGTATATGAAAATTTTTTATCGAAAAGACCCACCAATCAGATCTTACATTATCTCTGCACGCCTATACTCAGGCTCTCTTGAAGGCGGCGCTTTGAGGTCGCCGTGACCCTACGGAAACGATAAAAAAAATATTGTATGTAAAAAATATTGACAATATGTTAAATATAATTAACATATAATATATGATGTTAAAAAAATCTCTTTCCTCAAAACAACAGATTCAAGCTCTTCTCACCAAAACAAGTGGGTTGGTTACACTTAATGATGTTCAAGAGGCTCTTAAAGTTTCTCGAGAGAGGGCAAGTCATACGGTATGGCGCCTATCAAAACAAGGATGGCTCAAAAAATTAAGAAACGGACTTTATCGCGTGGTCTCTCTTGAATCTCCAGATGCCACTTTAACAGATGAGAGTCCTTGGCTTGTTGCGAACGCGTTGTTTGCTCCCTGTTACATAAGTGGATGGACAGCGGCTCATTTTTGGGGATTAACAGACCAATTATTTTTAAAAACATGGCTCGTGACAACACAACCTGTCCATAAAAAGATACAATCCATTTCTCAACATGATTTCATTTTAAGACAAGCCCAAAAAGACTACTTCTTTGGTTTAAGACCTGAATGGATTGAAAATAATAAAATTCTTATAAGTGATCCCTCTAAAACTCTTTTAGATTTCTTAAACTTTTCGGAGGATTACACAGCACAAACGATGATTGAAGTTACTCAATCATATCTTAGGTCAGACCTAAAAAATATTGATTTACTTAGTCAATATGTCCAAAAAGTAACCAATAGGTCCGCTTTAAAACGTTTAGGTTTTCTTTTGGAAACTTTCTCACCCGAAGCAATCCCTCTTATTGAATTCTGCTCTAAAAATATAAGCAAAGGCTTCTCTCCCCTTTCTTCTCAGTCAATTTGCACAAAACCCATACACCGGTGGAATTTAAAAATTCCAGAACATTTAAGAGAAAATCATTAAAATGATAAAGAAAACAGAGCTTCTAAATATTCAAAAAATAATAAAACTCCCTTTATCCACAATTGAAAAAGACTATGTTTTAAGTCTTTTGATCTGGGCCATTTCTCAAAACAAAAACTTAAAAAATGAGTGGGTTTTTAAAGGGGGAACCTGCTTAAAAAAATGTTATTTTGGAGATTACCGCTTCAGTGAAGACCTAGATTATACTCTTGTTCCTAAGGCTTCAATCCATATCCTCTTTATAAAAGAAGAATTACTAAGCTGCTTCGTTGAAATTTATAATAACTTTGGCATAAGATTTGAATCTAAAGACCTTATTCTCTCTCCATTTCCAGATAAGATGGGCTTATTTATTCAAATTAAGATTCCTTATCAAGGGCTCCTTTTATCAAGTGGATCCTTACCAAGAATAAAAATCGATCTCTCTCAAGAAGAAATAATTGTCCAGACACCAGTTAAGCTCCCATTACTCCATAACTATTCAGATTCGTTAATGTGTGAAACGGATGTAACATGTTATTCTTTATATGAAATCTTTTCTGAAAAATTACGCGCTCTGGTTCAAAGAGCGCGTCCAAGAGATTTATATGATGTTGTACACCTTGGAGAACTTTTTGAAACACAAAATTTTGATAAAAATATTCTTAAAGAAGTCGCTCATAAAAAGTTTGAATATAAGGGCTTAAGGTACCCCAGAGATTTACATGAAATCTCTAAGCAAACGCTTGAAGATACAAAAAATGATTGGAATATTATGCTTTCTCACCAAGTAAGAGATTTAGCCGAAATGGATATATATTTGAATAAATTTAATCAGTTAGCTCAAAAGATTTTAGTTTGACAATTGATCGCACGAAGAACTAGAAATCTAAAAAGCCTTTCTATCGAAAACCCAATAAGTTTTCCCCTCAACAATAAAAAAATTTTGGTTTGATCTATCCTTAAGAGTTCTGCCACCTTTTTTTGGGTTAAATGTCTCTGACAAATAATATCACTAATTTTTCGAGAGAGTTCCGCTTTTATAAGCATTTCTTGTGGATCAGAAAACCCCAAATCCTCAAAAGTAGTCTCCCCTATTGATGGTAACTCCCTGCATAATGCACGCCACGTTTTCCTTTTTCGCCTCTCCCTCTCGGAGCAGCCTGCGCACTTTGACCCTGATGATAGTAAGCATCTGAATACGGAACGGCTGCTGGAACAGACATCAAAACCATTTGGGGCCCATACTGGGGCTCATAAAGGGGAGAAGGATAAGCCGATATTTGTTGTTGAAGATATGCAATTTCTGCCCTTAACGCGGCGAGTTGCGTTTGATAAGCGGCTTCCATATGTATCACACGATTTAAATTTGCACAGGATTCGGCTCTATAATCAGCAGCTCTATCTTCCGCTGTTCGTATTCTTTCCTCATTGGCAACAGTACGTTCTTGAAATTCTCTCACCATCCGCTCTTTCTCTTCAATCCAATCTTGGGCACTTTTTCCAAAAACTTCTTCTCTTTTTTGTTTTTCGTCACGCTCTTTCTGAGTCTCAATTTTCATTTCTTCAGTTTTCTTCTGAAATTCACCCGTCATCTTCTCTCTCTCAATTTTCCATTTTTCTCTTTCTGTTTGAAGTACTTGCTGGGCTTCTCGTGTAAGACGTTCTCTCAAACTTCCTTGTTGAGTCTCTTCTCTCGAAAGAAGTGTCTTATTTTGTAGTTTCAGTTGATCGATCTCTAACTTCAGAGACGAAATAGCCTCTTTAAGTGTTTTCCATGATAAACTCTCAGAAAACTCTCTTTGAAAAAGGCGCTGACAATCCCCTAAAATTGCTGTTTCCTGACGTTTAGCATCTTCTTTTTCTAAAGAAAGATCTTTAAGTTGACTCTTTAGGGCCTCCAGGGCCTCTTGATGTTTTTTCGTGAAGTCCAGAATTTTTGCGTCGTACTCCTGACGCAAGGATCTTTTTCCGTTTTCGAGCTCAAAAGCAAGCCTTGTGTCAAAACTTGTCTTGAGTTTCTCCATCTCAGCTTTCACTTTTACTTCTTCTGCCCTTAGGCTTTTTAGAGTGCTTTTATATTCTCCTTCAGAACTTACAAATTTCTCTTTCAATTTTTTAAGCTCTTGTTCAGCTTTTTCAAGGTTTTCTGTCGCCTTTTTTAAGCTTTCTTGATAGGTTATCAGTTCAATTTTTAGACGAGCTTCAAGAGGTTTTTTTCCTTGTCTTTCTTCTTCGAGAGCCCTTTCACGAGAAGAGATTACGTGTCTCTCGATCTCTTTCTGTTGTGCAGCAACTGACTGCTCAAGACGTTCTTGAGCGCAAATTAAAATGCCTTTTGCTTTCTCTAACTCTTCAAATTGTGCTTGATATTGAACCTCTCGTTCTTTTTTTTGGCTTAATTCTTCTTCTAACCCAAAAATCTGACCTTGAAATTTTCCCCTCATCGTCAACATCTTTCCATTCTGAAAACTAAAGGCACTTTTCTCAATAGATAAGGGGAGATCATGCATAAAATCAGATTGAACAGAAGGCCATCCCAGAAGGTAAAAATCGCGAATTGATGCATGGTAAAGTCCTAAGTTGTCAGGTGAAAAAGGACTTATCTCTTGGCGCAGAATTTCTTCAAAAGCAGCCACTGAAAAAGATGCGCGCCCCCCACCTTCTGCTTGCGCTTCAGGTTTTTTCTGAAAAAACTGTTTGAGTACTCTTAAACTCCCCACCATCCTCGTCATCGTTTGATTAAAGATCTCCATCGTCTCACAAAATCCCTCGAGCGAAGAATCATCTCCTGCTTCCACTGCCTTTAAGAAATTTCTTTGGATAGTCGAAAGCATTTGCGTTTGCGCCACAACAATTTTTTCTAAATTTTCAAAAAATTCAAATTGTTGATAAAACCCTAGCTGATAGGCTTTTTGTCGGAAGTCCTCTACAGAATCTCTTACTTTTAAAATTTGAGTTGATTTTTCTAAGAAGTGTTGAATATCATCTTTAAGAGAACAACCATTAGAGAACGCTATCTGAGTTCCAAATATTTCTTGAACTTCCTGAGGAAGATCTCTAAATCTGGGAGATTTTTTCTCCTTCTCATTTTCCAAAAAACGATTAACACACCATTTCCAATAGATTATATAAGATTGCTTAAAGAGCCAGTTAATCTGTTCCTCAGATGATAAAATTTCGATGATTTCCGATAAGCTTTTTTTCAATTGATTACTTTTAAGAAACTGAACATCCATCCACTCTTGAACAACAAGCGGAAAATACATATTTATTATTGGCGTTAAGTCTGGACGCGCAACTTCTCCAATAAGTCTTCTTAAGAATTCAGGACTTTTAAAAATAAAATCACGAGGGTTACACCTTTTTGAAGGATCATATTGTCCAAAAAACTTTCTCTCTTTTAAGCTTGCACAAAAAGAAATATAGGGGCCCTTTGCTTTCTCAATGTCTGACGCATCAATAACGCCATATTTATTTAAGGCTGTCAGCCACTCTGTGGTGGTTCCTCCTCTCAAAATATCACTTTGTATAGATCTCCAATATTCAGATATCCGAGGCCTTAAAAATCCTAATGATCTAATTTCATCTCTTGTTGGATCGCCCATTTTATTAACAGGCATCATAAGTGTTCCATGTTGCACAAAAATGGCTCTTATTTTTGAGGCGACATCTTCAGGAAGACGCTCATTTTCTTGAGGAAGAGAATGGACAGAGGAGAACTGCACACCCACAAGAACCATTATGATCAAAAATAAAAATATTCGGAACTTTAATTTCATTGGAGCCTCTAAATATTATTTCATAAATTTTTGCATAAGCCGTCTCAAAACAATCCGATTTCTCTTCCTTTTTCCGGATTATGTCAATCTAAATTATATTATTTTGTAAAAAAGAACAAAGTCTCCCCTCACAGTCTCAAAAAGAACTGCTACCTTGCTGAAAAAACGTTAAAAAAAGAAGAAAAAGACGCGCTAACTCAATTTTTTGTTATAAAATGAGCTTTTTCAAAAAATATATCTTAACTTTTCAAAGACCTTTAAAAATTGCAAGGAAACCTTGAAGGTTCAAGCATCTGTTTCCTATTTTTTTTCAGATGCGGGCGTCTTTTTTAAAGGGCGTGGAAGATATGTTCTTATTCTAGCGTGAGTTTATTATAAAAGAAGATAAAAAAATTCTGTAACCCAATCAGGGAATGGGTTTGGATGTTTTTTAGTTGTATACACCAAAGCCATTA
>NCGZ01000107.1 GCA_002257235.1 Alphaproteobacteria bacterium 16-39-46 | reverse complement strand
TCTTGTTGCAACAACTTCCATACCCACCAAGATCCGCTATGAAGAATCTTAAATTAGCGGCTTAACTCTATCGGTGGCCCAATCCGTGAACAAGGCCAAAGAAATTCTTCCATTTGTTATCATTACATTACAAAATTTTGTTAAAAACCCTCTTGAAAATAAATTATCTTCTGATAAAAGAAGTCATCTTTTTAGAAAAAAATTACAATTTTTATATTTTGTTTTAATTTTACGTTTATACTTTATTTTTTGGATTTTATTATGAAAAAACAAATTTTTCAGTCAATTATTTTACTTTCAATTCTCTTAAACTTTTCCAACTCTTATGCTCTAGAGAATGATGATCTAGAGCTCATGTCTATTATGGGACAACTCGCAGTCTCTTCCCCCAAACGTCCCTCATCACAAAGAGCAGTCTGTCCCCTCTCAGAAAAATTTTTTCACCGTCTAAGTTCTGCTCCATCTTTCAAGAGAAATGATGAGGGCCTCCTTTTGGAAGATTTAGCGATGGAGGCCCACAACTCTTTTGTTGTTGTTTCACCTGTTGTTGTTTCACCTGTTGTCGTTTTACCTGTTACATCCTCTTTTCTTGCAGCTATGGCACCCATGGACGTAATACCTCAAGCGGCTGTGGCACAAGAAAATACGCCCCCCAGAAAAATGGGTGCCTCAAGCAACCCTTTTTCTCCAAAAGAAATTCCTCATGATCCATTATTCATGCCCTCTCCAAAAGCATCTCCGTTAAGAGCAAGAAATCTAATGGCAGCATTGGCTGAAGAGAGTGATACTGTTAGCAATGAAAGAAAAAGAGCCGCTGATACTTCTGACGATGATTCTGAAGAGGAGATTTTTTTGAAACATCCCTCTCTTCAAAAAAACATGCCCTCAAAAAGAGGCAGACGCTAATTTTGAAAATTTCTATTCTAAAAACAAAAAGAAAGTTTAAGGGTTTCATTTAACGAAAAAGGATCTTAAAAAATCTTTTTTCGTTTTAAATTTGATTATTTTCAAAAATAAGTATAGATTTTTTTGAAACAAACCACTACAAACATACTGTTAATGGTCTTTTTTAAAGGAATTCTTCTATGCAACTCGTTCTCATCGTCATTCATCTTATGATTGCCCTGGCTATGGTTGGTATTATTTTAATTCAACGCAGCGAAGGGGGTGGCCTTTCCGGACTCGGTGGCGGCTCTGGCGGATTTCTTACAACCCGTGGCACAGCAAATCTGCTCACCCGTACGACAGCAGTTCTTGCAGGACTTTTTATGTTAACCAGTCTTGTTCTCACGATTTTAGCTGAAAGAACAATTCATAAACCTTCCATTTTAAACGAGACAACTGTTCAAATAAGTGCTAAGATGCCCGTAGTGGAGGAAAAGCTCTCACCTCCTGTTGCAGGACACAAAAATCAAACACAAAAAGAATCATGACCCTCTCAGAAAAACATACATCTTTATGTTCCTCTCTTCGTCTCAGTTCTTCTTTTAAAAAATCTATTTTAACATATACGTTTGTTTCAAGCGTGTTGTTCTTATTTTCCTATGGTTCTCAAGCCGTTGAGATTAAGAAAAACCTTGATGAGAGTCTCACTCCTCTTCCGGAATCTAAGATATCTCTCCTATCAGGAGGAGACAAGAAAGAGGCAAAGCCAAAAGACTCTTTGAATACTTCTCCTCCCTCAACACTCGAGGTTGCCAGTGCTCTAGGTGCTTTACCCTCTAAACAACCGGACCTTTCCCATTCAGTGACTGTAACGAAAGTGCCCGCTAATTCATCATCTAAAGTTGTTGAAAAAGGCACTGCCCATGATGTCGTTTATGATCCATCTTTTAAAGAGCATCATACAGAGACAAATACTAAAGTCTATTAGGGCACGAAACTCTTTTCAGACTTTTATTCTTAACTTTAGGTATTTATGAATCAATCCCTCCCCTTAGAAAATGATCCTCTGGCCAAAAAAATCACGCTTGTATCTTCAGAAACGATCGCCTGTTATGGCTTTGATCCAATCTTTGGTCATCCCAAAATATATCTTAACATTCCATTGGATACAGAGGTTAAATGCCCTTACTGTTCTCGCATTTATTTGAGAACTGATCTTGTCTGAGTCTTAAAAACAACAAAACCCCTTAAGAACAAATGTTCAAGGGGTTAGATCAAATGCGTTAAAAGCTCAAGCCAGTCCTTTTGAGGCTTAATGCCTCAATTGTTATCCTTGGCGTGCTTTAAAACGAGGGTTTTCTTTGTTAATCACATAAACACGACCCTTACGGCGGACAATCTTGCAAGCCTTATGACGTGTTTTCATGGTTTTAAGAGAATTTACGATTTTCATAACAACGACCTTAATTAATAACTTCTTACATGGTTCTTAAAAAACCCTTAGGACCTCAAGAACATTGAGGAAGAATTATCAAAGCACGTCTTCTTTGTCAAGAGATATCCTCTTTTTTTAACAAAATAGAACGTGTATGATGTCCAAAGACGTTATCATGAAAATTATTTTAGGAGAAACTCATGTTTAAATTAGACCCTTTACCCTATGCAAAAAATGCACTTGAGCCTTATATTTCTGAAAGAACTTTAGAGTTTCATTATGGAAAACATCATCAAGCATATGTCACAAATCTCAATAATCTCACGGAAGGCACGCCGCTTGAGACCGAGAGCCTCGAAGACATTATTCGATCAACCTATAATCTCCCTGAAAAACAAGGCATTTTTAATAATGCTGCGCAAGTTTGGAATCATACCTTTTATTGGAATTCCTTAACGCCAACGCCAAAGTCCCCATCCGAAGAGCTTAACATTGCCATCACAAATGCTTTTGGATCTTTTGAAGAGTTCAAAGATGCTTTTAAAAAAGCAGCCCTTGCCCAGTTTGGAAGCGGTTGGGCATGGCTTGTCACCAACAAAGCAGGCGTGCTTCAAATTCTCAAAACAGGGAATGCTGATACGCCTTTGACCTCTGAATTTACACCCCTTTTAACGTGTGATGTTTGGGAACATGCTTATTATCTTGATTATCAAAATCAAAGAGCTCTTTATATTGATGCCTGTATGCTCCATCTTCTCAATTGGGACTTTGCAGAGATCAACTATAAAAAAGCTCTTGGAAATTGACATCTTTTCATCCCTGTGGTGGAGAAGTCTCCTTAAACTCAAGCAACCAGCTGGTCCAAGATTGACTTCTTCTTTATCGAAGTTTCGGCCTTCATCGTTTGTTTTTAAGAATGTTGGTCTTAATACTTCTCCCCACACCCACATACGATTTACAGTGCCGCGAGAATATTTTTTTGCTGCATTCACGATCCTTATGTCCCCATGATAAGCACTTAAATTATGAGAGGTCATAATTGAGTCGGAGTCCATTTGATTGAGACTTGTGGAGCCTTGTTCTTCTTCTCTCTTAACGCATGAAAATGGACGCCATGGCAAAAAGTCTTCAGAGGGGGCCACTCTGGTTATTTTATGAGGTCTGATTCGTCAATGCATTCGTGGATAATTTAATCTACTTAAGCTAAAAGCGACCTTATTTTCTTGTCTAAATTGAGTTCTTTGGCTTTACTCATAAGCGAATCAGTCTGCATAATTTTTAGAGAAAGCTCCTGAAGTTTTTGACTTAACTCCTCTTTATTTTTACCCGATGATGAAGCGACATTAACTTGCTTAAGGAGGTCTATAAAATGAGTTAATAGGGATCCTTCTAAATTATGATTCCAAGGAGATCCTGGAAAAAGAGGACAGATTTTTTCAAAAACATGATCAAAAGCGTCACTGGCATTGTAATTTTTAGACGCTTCAGAAGTTAGTAAAGGCTTGATATCGTTATAATAGCTTGAGTCCAGAGATTTCATGATGAGATTTTTTTCCAATTCCGCTCTTGAAACTATAATCCCCTGGTATTTCGCATAAAGAGAGAAGCACTCAATAACCTGCTTCAAATTTAACTCCGGGTGGAATTTTAAAAAGTAATCCACATCAAAGAGATCACGCCCTTTTTTCCTTTGATAGAGTGCCTTTAATTTTGTGCCAATTAATTCTTCAAGCGCAAACGTGGTAAGAGGGGCCTCTCCTTCAAACCAAGGACTCGAAACCAAATACGTCTTTTCTTGAAGTCCAAGCATCGTAAAATGCTCTCGCGTATTGACTTCAATTTAGATTCGCATCGAGACACCATTTTCTGCTTCATAGCGATAGAAAAACTTTATTCCATACTCGTTTTGTATATACTTAGGTTTTCCAAGCCAGGAGCTTAACACCCCTCTCAATTCAGCCATAATTTCACCAATTGGGCCTGGTCGAGCTTGTACAAGGTCAATATCTTCACTGTATCGAAAAGGATTCTTCACAAAAAGTTTTTGAAGAGCTGTTCCCCCTTTAAAGGCTAAATGACTCCGCAAAAAAGAGTTTGAAAATATATCCACGAGTGTTCTGGAAAGAATAAGATCTTGCTCAACTTGACTATCTGTTTGCCAAGGAGCCATCGTATTTTTCCAGTGTTCAATATAATGTTTGGGAATCATAAGTCTGTCTCTACCTCTTCATTGACATAAATTTTCCATGGATATACTAAGTGACTTGGATCATATGCATTGTTTGGGACTAAAGGAACAGGCCTGCTCTCATGGCTGATAATCCAATCTTTACAGACTTTACTCAATCTTTCAATACGCAAAAATTCAAATAAGTATCCTAATCTTTGAATAGAAGAGTGATCATTTGCATCTTGAAGAAACTTTTTAAAATGAGAAACCTTAATGAGTTCTTCGAGTTCGATTAACACGGTTGCAATATTATGAATCTGTCCAGATGCATGAGGATACCTTATTAAATCATAAGCCGTAAGCTCAGGAGTAGAGATGTTGACATACCCAATGTCAGTCTTCAAGGATTGAATATATTTTGCTTCAGGAAAATGAAGCTTTTTATAAAAGCGAATGTGTGCGCCAGGTTTAATGATAGGATAAATTTGCTTTTCTGAGATGATTTGAAGAGCTTGTGGTTGTTGATGAGCCGCCCCATACCGTTGGGCTGCAGATAAAAGACCAACGTAATAGTTTGAATTCAAAAATCTCATTAAGTTATCTATATAGTAAAAAGGATCGATGAAACCGTGGACTTGATCTGTGACAGGGATAATAACATAAAATCCCCTTTTTGGCATAAAAAGCTTCTTGTGCACTATAAGTCGATTGGCACTGACTTTAATATAATCCACAGATAGACCTAGTTCATCACAGGCCTCTTTCTGTGTAAAGCTAAGTCGTCCAAGTTGTTGAAGGGCTATAATGTATTTTGACAGAGATATTTTCATATATGTATGTTATCATATTTTAATAACATGTAAATACATAAAGAACCCACGGTCGCCTCAAGAAAGATTCAAGACCCTCCCTTTGAGATGACGTTTTTGAGAGTATCCTGATTCCAACCACAGGCCTTGCGGGCACCCTTGATG
>NCGZ01000106.1 GCA_002257235.1 Alphaproteobacteria bacterium 16-39-46 | reverse complement strand
TAAAACCAGCTTTACCGAACCTTTCTGGGAAAATGCAGGGAAGGCACTTTTATCTTCAGCTCTTAAAGAATTAGCCCGTCGAGGCGAAAAAGATACCCAAAAACTATATGAGATTCTTGTTCGCTCTGATCTAACAGATTTTAGTAATTTTTTCCGTCATACAGATGCTGCGACCTATACCCACACCGATGGCGAAAAAATGACACTCTCTATTCGAGCAACATTGGCAAATTACCTCCAAAGTTTTCGTCTTCTTAAAAATGTAGAGGCTGGGTTTTCAATTCGAAAATGGGTTACAGATGAAAGTAACCCTGATCAATGGCTGTTTCTCTCAGCAAGGGCAGATCAACGAGAAACATTGAGGCCCCTCATGAGTGGTTGGATAGATTCTGCTTTAAATGCCCTCATGAGTTTGCCACCCGAATTATCATCAAGTTCGCGCCGCCTCTGGTTTATAATAGACGAATTGCCTGCGCTGCAAAAACTTCCATCTCTTGAGATTGCTCTTGCGGAAGGGCGTAAATACGGGGGTTGTATGTTGGCTGGTGTGCAGAGTATTCCTCAGCTCTCTACTACTTATGGATCAACGCAGTCTCAAGCGCTTTTAGATCTATTCAACACGAAAATATTCTTTCGCAATACGGATCCTAATACAACGGCTTGGATCTCAAAAGTTCTTGGAGAAGCCGAAACTACTGAGCACATTGAAAATCTTTCTTATGGCGCCCATACGATGCGTGATGGGGTAAATTTGGCACAGCATACTCATACAAAGCCTCTAGTGCTTCCAACCGAAATTGGAGCTCTTGAAGATTGTGAGGCCTATCTCAAGCTTCCCAGCGCTTTTCCTATAACCAAAATTAAGATGACCATTAAAACTCGGTCTACAATAACGACAGCTTTTTTATTAAATTATCCCGAAATCTAAATTTTGAGGAAAAAAGCTATCTGTTAGAAGCAAAAAACTTGAAAGTTGATTGAGAAATTTGAAGTCATCATGTTGATGAGGAAGTTCGTTTTTCCAAAGGAGAGTAAAAATTTTTGTAAAAACGAAATTTTCAAATTTGCTCCCCATATGCTCCCCCTTTTTTATTTCTTTTTTTTAAAAATTAAAAAAACGTTGAAAATACTAGTGCCGGATGGGGGACTCGAACTCCCGACCTACTTATTACAAAACAGGTTTTATTTTTTTTGGGTATGATTCAAAATTTTGGTACACATGTGGTACACAAAAAAATATTATAAAAAGTATTTTTTTAAAAAACTTATGTAACTAATGGTAGCGGAGGAGGGATTCGAACCCCCGACACACGGATTATGATTCCGCTGCTCTAACCAACTGAGCTACTCCGCCGCAGAAGAAAAACTTTTTTAGAAGGTGATCTATCTTAAAAAAGGAAAGAAGTGGTGTTAAAGGAGAAAAATAAAAGGAAGTTTTTCCTTTAGGATTATTATTTTTCATAGACGAGTCGACTTATATTTGTCAAGAAATTTTCAAGGAAATCTCCTTGGGCTCCCCCGACAATATTTAAAATGAGAAAGAAAATACAAAGCAATGTGTCGAAAACAAACACGAAATTGAGGGGCTTAAGGGGTCTTATATGTATCATAGAGGAGGTATTTTTCCAGAGAGACACTCTTGTAAGAACGCCACAGCTGTTTCCAATCCAGAAAGGTCAATATCATGAGCAACCCCAGGCAAAAGAATGAGTGTAACGGGCATTTTTAGGGCTTTAAGTCGTTTGTGTGATTCTCGTGCAAGAGAAACAGGTGCCATCTTATCTTCAGTTCCGTGAATAATGAGGATAGGGGTCCTGGTTAAGGGCACGGTTTCCGGATCTTCTAAATAAGACCCCGAAAAAGCGACAATGCCGGCACACATCGGGCGATGGAGGCCAATATGAAGCGCAATCCTTGCCCCTTGGGAAAATCCCATAAGAGCCATCTTCTGGGAAGGAATATTATAGGTCTTTAAGAGATTATCTAAATACTGATTCAGAGGGGGTGTAAGATTTTTAATCTCTTTCAACAGTTGAGGGCGGTTATTTTTGGAGGTCTTCAGCCACTGTTTTCCTGAAGGGACGGTTTTGCAGTCGAGGGGTCCCTCTGGTGCAACAAAAAGAGTGTTGGGCAGAAATTGCCCGAGTAAAGCTCCCAAGAGTAAAAAATTTTCTGCGTTATCTCCATACCCATGAAAAAGAACAACAATTGAATCGGGCTTATTCCCTGAAGCGGGAGGAAGAACGAGGTCTGAGAAGGCACCATTCTGATTTTGAAGCTCCTTAGAATTTCCGAGAGTTTCTAATGTAAAAATTCCAAAAATAATAATAAGGAAAGAAGAAAAAAGCAGAGAACGTTCGAACAAAGACATGCGTAAGTGAAACACGATATATCTCCTCTCTAAGTTATATTTTTAGATTTATCTTTAAGCGCTCAAAACCTTCCTCCTTTTAACTTAAAAACAAGCTTAATGCTTGTAAGTTTATGTATCAAGAGGGGAAGTCAGAGAATGTCAAAATTTTCATTTTTGTTCAAAATCAAGGGAAATCTCTTTTAAAAGCATTGAAAAAGAAAAAATATGATCTAAGAAATTAAATTAAGAAGTGATGTTTTCTGATTCTTTTGTTGTATTTAAGGAAGGGTTCAGGTAGGCAAAAAAGGGCATATTTTTTAAAGGGGATCTGGGTGAATAAAAGTTGGACTGAAGAAAAAGCATTATGTCAAATTTGGTCTGAGGTTCAATCTTACCTTGAGGTTGAAATCAAAGCCGTTGATCACTTGATTCATCAACGTCTTCAGAGCCCTGTTTCTCTTATCTCAAAGATTTCTGAACATTTAATCTGGGCTGGTGGAAAAAGGATTCGGCCCCTTTTATTGCTTTTGTCATCTAAATTAATTGGGTATGAGGGCACACGGACTATAAATCTTGCAGCCGCGATAGAATTTATACATACGGCGACTCTTTTACATGATGATGTTGTTGATGAAAGCCCCCAAAGACGCGGGCTTGAAACGGCTCAAACATTGTGGGGAAACAAGGCCAGTATATTAGTGGGTGATTTTTTATTTACGCGGGCGTTTGAGTGTATGATCGAAGATGGATCACTTCAAATTCTTAAAATTTTATCGAGATCTGCGTCTTTAATTGCCCAAGGAGAAGTCTTGCAGCTTGAGGTCCTCCATGATTTAGACCTAAAAGAGTCTCAGTATCAAGAAATTATTGAAGCAAAAACAGCGTCGCTTTTTGAGGCAGCGTGTCATATTGGAGCGATTTTAGGAGGGGCTTCTTCTGAGGAGTGTGAAGATTTAAGACGGTATGGCCGTTTTTTAGGCGTTCTTTTTCAAATGACTGATGATCTTTTAGATTACAAAGAAGGGGCAGCCGGCAAAGAAAAAGGCGTTGATTTTAGGGAAGGAAAAGTGACATTACCGGTTCTTCTAGCCTATGAGAGGGGAGGAGAAACGGAAAGAGTTTTTTGGAAAAGAACCTTTTATGAGCATCAGCAAAAAGCAGGTGATTTTGAACAAGCCCAGTTATATCTCGAGAAACATCATATTTATGACGAAATCCAAAATAAACTGTTGGATGTCTCTTCGTCCTCTAAGAAGATGCTTGATATTTTTCCAGAATCTCGGGAGCGTCAGTTTCTCTTAAATCTAGTCGATTTTACACTCTGGCGGACATTTTAGAGTTCAACGCCCTGGATTTCCTGTAAAAAACCATTATTTTGAAGGGAAAAGAGATATTTATAATGGCCATTTCTAAGCAGAAGCTCTTGATGTGTTCCTGACTCAACAATTCGACCCTGTTGAAAAACGAGGATACGGTCCATATGATAGAGCGTTGAGAGTCGGTGCGCAATAACAAGACTGGTACGACCTTTCATGGCTGTCAAAAGACTGTCTTGGATTTTTCTTTCTGTCTCAGAGTCAAGGGCAGATGTGGCTTCGTCAAGAATAAGCAGAGGGGCATCCTTTAGGATCGACCGTGCAATGGCAATCCGTTGGCGTTCTCCCCCCGAAAGATTTCCTCCTCGGTCTCCAACAATTGTTTCATACCCCTGGGGAAGACGCGAAACCAACTCTGAAACATATGCTTTTTCTGCGGCAATGATAACCTGGTCTCGATGTGCTTTTAAATTTCCATAATGAATGTTTTCATAAAGCGTTCTATGAAAAAGGTTCGTATCTTGTGGAATGACAGAAATAGAGTTCCAAAGTGATTCCAGAGAGATGGTTTTAATATCTTGGCCATCGATTAAAATGCGACCTTGTTGAGGATCGAATTGCCTTAAAATGAGATTCACAAAAGTTGTTTTTCCGCTCCCAGAAAAACCAACAACACCTACTTTTTCTCCTCCTTTAAGGATGATGCTTAAATTGTTAAAAAGGACGGGGAGTTCTGAAGAATTTGAGGTGTGGTGAAAAGTGACATTATCAAAGACTATTTCTCCTCCTGTGATAACAAGAGGAGGGGCATGTTTTTTATCCTCAATCGTAATCTTTTGAGTCAAAAGGTCATAGGCTTGAAGAGAGATCCCGACCTGTTCAAAAAGATGGGGAAATTCATAGCTGACCCACCAGGTAGATTGCATAATATTTTGAAGAATTGTTAAAATAAAGGCAACATCCCCAAGGGAAAGCCAGCCCATTTTCCATCCATAAAGGCTTACCGAGATCATGAATCCATATTCAAGAAGACTTAAAACGCCAAGAACTGTCTTTAATTGAGCGGAGAAAATCAAGGTTTTCGTATGTTTTTGTACAGCATCTGTTTGGTATTTCCATAAGTATTTTTTTTCGTGTTGAAATCCATTAAAAAGGCGAACTGTAAAAATATTGTTGAGAACATCAACAATTTTTCCTGAAAGTGTGCTTAAGGCTTCGGATTGATCCTTTGCATAAAGGCTTGCTTTTTTTGAAGCAACCCAAGAGATCCATAAATGGGAGATAACCCATATGAGCATGATGACGCTTAAGAGGGGAGAAAGTGTCAACAAAAGAGCAATTGCAATAAGTCCATTTAAAATGCCAGGGATAAAAGAGGTAAAAATTTTTTCAAAAAGTTCATGGGCTGCCCGGGGGAGATCATTGATTTTATTTGCGATGGCTCCTGGAAAATTATTTGAAAAGTAGGTAAAAGACTGTTGACCAACATAATTTATGAGATAGGTTCGGATACGCGCCATAAAAGGAGGGAGAAGATAGGCGCGCAAAAAATCAGAGCTTCTATAAATAATCTCTGTGGTGATAAAAAAAGCGACGCCGAGGAGCAAAATTCCGCCTAAATCTTTAAAAATAGGGATTTCATTTAGAGGTGTCTTTAAAGAGTCAAGGCCTGTTAGAGCATCAATAATGAGCTTGATAAAGTAGGGAAAGAAGCTTTGTTCGAGGGGCCAGGCGAAAAGCGCCAAGATTAAAACAATAAACAACCCTTTTTGGGGTTTCATGAAGTGGATCAGAAAGCGAAAAAGGTGATAAATTTTACGCGATTCTCAACTTTTCATGGTTTCAACAATAAATCAAATTGAAGAGGAGGATTCCCATGCTGCTTATTAATGAATATGGCAACAGTATGTGCCA
>NCGZ01000105.1 GCA_002257235.1 Alphaproteobacteria bacterium 16-39-46 | reverse complement strand
CATTCATCAGCTCATGGGAGATCAAATATCTGCCTCAGAGAAACAAGATCTCTTTCAACATATTATTCCTGTTATTGCAGAATTTTTTTCAGGAAGATCCGATATTATCTGTCAAAAAATTGTAGCATCACCTGAACATCTCTTGCACGCACAAAGTATTTTTGACGAAGCCCGAAAAGCAGGGTTTATTTCTCTTTCTCTTCTTTCTCTTAAAATTCATGCATTGGATGTGATTCTCTGTAGCCTTAGAGACTTTGAATCCGCTAAGGTGTTATTAGAAGATATCTCTCAAGATCAGTCGCAACTTATACCAGCTACAGGCGAATTGTCTCTTGAAGACCAAGCCTTGTTAGAGACAGACCGGACGTTTTTTTCATCTGCTTATTTTGCTGATTATGAACAGGCTATCAAGTATGGAGAAAAAGCTTTAGATCTCCTTAGCCAAATTTCTGACGCCAATGAAGAAAAGATCCGGATGATCGCTAATATGGCACAAAACCATATTTTACGTGGAGAATTAGAGAAAGGTGAATTATTGATTCAAAAGGGCATACCTTTCCTTGAACGCTCTAAATCCGATGTATACAATGCTCTTTTTGTATTTGCTTGGTCTCTTCTGCTTGTAAGTCAGGGGAATTTAGAAGAGACAATACAGCTTGTTGATCGTTATGAGCCTCTTTTTAGAAAAGTTACTGATTATCCGACGATGGCAATTTATGCTTTGTTTGAGAAAGCAGAAGCCCTCGCTAAAAAAGGCCGTTATACTGAATGCAAAAAGGTAATAATAAAAACGGAAAAAATGATTTCTGACTTTTTTGGAAATCGTGAAACGAGTACACATGCCAATTTATATGTTTTCAAAGCATTAAATATGTTGAACGACCCTTGTCAAGTACCTCATGCTTTTCCTTTGGTAAATAAGGCAATTGAGATTTACAGGAATACATTTCATGGAGAAGCTAAGCATTTTATGCAGGCATTTTCTTATTTTGTAATGGGTCAACTCTATGAACATCAAGGTAAACCAACAGAGGCAGTTCAAGCCTACCTTCAAAGTGAAGCCATTTATGATGTTATTCTCAAAGAAAAAGCGATGGATGATATAAGCCGCCTTTATGCAGCAATTGCTCTTCATGGAATCAAAACACAAGATCTCTCCATGGCCAAGCTCTACACCCAACAGCATATTGGTATCTTTGGAGCTGATCACCCTCGAACTCTTGAGATTGTAGCGAAGGCAGATCAGAAAGGCATGCTTGTGTTAGAGTGAAGAATTAACTAAAATTATTAGATCAAGCTTTAATAAAGGAGAAAAACTCGCTGAAGAAAAGAAGGCCGCCCTAAGCTTGTGTATTTCCAGAGTCTTGGATTCAAAAAAAGTATAGTAGAGATACTCAAATTCACAACGATTGAGGCTCACAACTTATAAGGTTCTCATTTTTTTCTACTTTTTACAATTTTGATTTTTGTCTAAAAATGAAATTGTAAAAATGAACTTTCTTTTTATATCTTTTTCTTTCATGATAGAATTTAAACTGTTTCATAAAGTTCAAGTATTTAAAGAAACATGAATTACTCACCCTTAAGATGGAGGTTAGACCTATGAATAAAGAAGATCTGATTACTTATGTTTCCAAAACTGTTTCTCTTACAAAGAAGGAAGCAGAGCAATCTATTAATGCCGCTTTTGAGGGAATTTCAGAAGCCTTAAAACGCGGAGAAGGTGCAGCTTTTGTAGGATTTGGAAGTTTTGCTGTTCATAGTCGGAAAGCACGCACAGGGAGAAATCCCAGAACCGGTGAGTCAATAAAGATTGCTGCTTCTAAAGCTGCAAAATTTAGGCCCGGCAAAAATCTTAAAAAACTATAAAGAAAGAAAACTCAAGAAAATAAGGAAAGAGTAGATTTTAGAATGATTTATGCTTTTTAGATTTGTAATTTATTTGGTAATAACTTAGTTAGATAAAATGGTGCTTCAAGAAATGCCGAGAAGGCGGCGAAAGAAACAGATTTCTTTTTTGCAATTTAAAATCCCTCTCTCTTATGTTCTTATATTCCTTTCAGGTATTATAGTGGGGTATTTTTTGTCTTACCTTTAAAAGTCTAAGACTTTCTTTGCTGATTAAAAAGTTTATATTTTAAAAACAATAGATAAGAAAAAAAACAATGGGTAACTTACCTTAAAAAGAGAGAATATAGAAAGATTTTAATTGAGAAATCATCTTGCAGAATAATACCATTTTATGGTACCATTTTAATATGAAATCAGCACACAAAATGACAATGTCCCGGATCTTTCATAATCCTGTTCAATCAGGAATCCCTTGGCGGGATGTTGAGTCAATGTTAAAGGCTCTTAGTGCTGAAATAACAGAGGGTAATGGCTCTCGGGTTCGGGTTTCTTTAAATGGAGTAAGAGCTGTTTTTCATAGACCTCACCCTCGTAAAGAAACAGATAAGGGCGCTATTGTTTTTCTAAGACAATTTTTGATAGAGGCAAAAGTAAAAGATGTTAAAATATAAAGAGTATATTGCTCATATAGAATTTGATGATGACTTAGACGTGTTTTATGGGGGAGTCATTAATACAAGAGATGTTATTACATTTCAAGGGGAGTCTGTTGCTGAATTGAAGCAAGCTTTTATTGATTCCGTTGAAGATTATCTGGCATTTTGCAAAGAACGAAATGAATCTCCTGAAAAGCCCTATTCTGGCAAGTTTAATATCCGCTTAGATCCTTCTTTACATCGAAAAATATCTTTCATCTCTAAAAAAGAAGGAATAAGTATCAACCAATGGGTTACAAATGCTATTAGTCAAGAACTTCAGGTATAATTTAAATAATTATTGGAATTTAATCCGGATAAAATCTCTGTCTTCATTGTATGATTAGTATGCTCTTTCATTTAGCACTCTAATGGCATTTCTCTTTTTCTAATTTATATTTTTATTTAAAAATAAGAAGTAAACATTATGATTAAATACTCTGATTAAAATTTATTAACTTTGAGATACTTAACTAAAAAATACGTAAGGATTCACCACCTTAATAACCGATTGTAATAAAAGAACAAAATTTCTTATTTTTTGAGTGGGCACAAAAATAAGTCAATATTATCAATGGATTAATATTATTTTGGTGAATAGTTACAAAAATACTAAGAATGAAGAAAGCAGAGTTTCCAATATTTTTTTCTTGCTCGTTGCCAGAGAAAGAGATAGGCTTAGGAAGTCTTCTTGTTGTAAGAAGGCGTGAACAGAGGCGTTCTAACCGCCCCTGCCCACTAATCACTGCAACTAACAGAGGTAGTCACAATGACTAAAGAAACATTAGCTCAACTTGAGCATATTTCTCAACTCCTAATTTTGCAAACTGGACATATTAAAATTCTCATTGACGAAGTTTGGCACGACTTTGAGCTTCTTCGATCAGATTTAAGAGAATTTATAGCTGTTCATGAGGAATGGGAGAAGAGTAATGTCTTCAATCCATGGAGACAAAAATAACTACCATCTCACATATTTTCGTCAACTTAGTAAGAGTAATCTCTTAAGAATATTAAGAGATTGCAAAATATTATGTTGATGAAATTATATCTACCTAAAAGCAGTGAAAAGATGGTCAGTTGGGCCCTTTTCACTGTTTTTTAAAAAGATTCTTTAAAATTTCTATTGGACAAGTGTATGCTGATTTGGTAATTTTATTTTGTCGTTAGCGTGGTCTGGAAACTTTCTCTAAGGGTTTTTTTTCTGCAGCGCACTTATGGGGTGAATCACCCCCAGTTGCTTTTGGGCCGCAGGCGCTGATGTGACGACACAGGTGAGACATCCTCACTTTTCTGTTAAGACATGCGTTTCCCTATCTACGAGCTGTCCTCATAACCCTCGTATATTTCAGGTTTAACTTTGATTGACGCCTTTTGAGGCTGTCAAGTGGCGATTTATTCGCTTAACCTGGGATTTATATCACGCAGCGAAGGACGGTCCTCCGTTGCCTTTAGCGCCTATATTAGTGGAAGCCAGCACAAAGATGAAAAGTCTGGCAAAAGCTATAATTATGCCAATCGTGAAGATGTGGCTGTCTCTCGGATACTAGCACCTGAAGGCGCCCCAGCTTGGGTTTTAACTCCAGCAACTTTATGGAATCAAGTTGAGCAGTTCGAAGATGAAATTATTAAGGGGCGTTTTCAAGGAAATTCCAAGAACTCCGAAAAGAAACGAAAAAGCCTTGCTTATAGAGACCACCTTTTAAATACTGCACAGACGGCTCAGACAATCATGGGAGCAATTCCCCTGGAACTCTCTCGCGAACAAGCAGAAATATGTGTTGAAGAGTTTATTAAAACACGCTTTGTTTCGAGGGGCCTGGTTGTCCATTATGCCATCCATTGGGATGCTGGGAATCCTCATTTTCATGGAATCATCACGCGCCGAGCTCTTGTGGAAGGAACATTTTCTTCCCGAAAAGATGAAGATATCGTATCCCCCTTTGAGCACAAACTTACGCGCAAACATTGGGAGGTTGCTGCTAATAAGCATCTGGCATTAGCGGGGTATGAAGTTCGCATTGACTGCCGATCAAATAAAGATCGTGGATCTCTTTTTGAGGCAAGTCAGCATGAAGGGTATTATGCTCAACGTTTAGCAGACCGCGGCGAATATTCTCGCATTCTTGCGCGTAATGAAGAAATCCGACAACACAATATCACTCTCCTGTGCGATCGTCCAGAATCCTTGATCTATGAGATTTCTCAAAAACGAACTGTTTTTACCCGTAAACACGTTGAAGAAGAAATTATCCGACGCGTAGGTGGGGATGAGAAACTATTCGCGATTCTCAAAGCTCGTGTCGAAGTCCTCGAAAATCCGAGTGATTATGCACCCAATGAAAATTTTGCTTCTGACCTACAAGATGTTGCCTCAAAACTTGCAGATAAATTACTAAAAGATTTTGAACTAACGCAGCCTGTCGGGGAAAATATTAACCGCGATCCTATCTTTACAAGTACAACTTACAAAAATCAGGAAGAAAAAATTTTAAGCCTCGCAGATACTTTGCATCGTGAATCTTCTAAAAATATTGCGCCTGAACTTATTACGGATGCTCTTACCAAAAACATCCATAAACTTGGGTTTTCATTTTCTGAAGAACAGGAAGCTGCCATCCACTATCTCTGCATTGGTCCTGACCTCCGTATTCTCAACGGTCGGGCAGGAACAGGAAAAACCACCCTTCTCAAAGTTGTTGCCGAAGCTTATCAAGCGGCAGGTTTTAATGTGATTGGAACTTCTTTTCAAGGGAAGGCAGTTGAAATTATGGAGCGTGAAATAGGCATTCCCTGTAAAACGCTGGATAGCCTGAAATTTGCCTGGGAACGACATGATTATCAAAGTAAATTGGTAAAAAACGGAAAACTTTGGGGACAACCCTATCTTTATGCGTTCCAAAAAATGAAGAAATTAGAATCACAGCGCTTCACATCCAAAGATGTGATTCTGGTGGACGAGGCAAATATGATCAGGGGGAAGCTATGGGAACCTTTCTTAAGTGAGGTTGTTAATAAAGGCGCCAAGGTCCTCATCATTCAAGACACTGCGCAAATTAAATCTCGAGAGCCTGGTGATTATGGGCGGTTATTTGCAGAAAGATTTGGAGCCTGTGAAACCCGG
>NCGZ01000104.1 GCA_002257235.1 Alphaproteobacteria bacterium 16-39-46 | reverse complement strand
TTCCCTTGCCCATTTAATCTTCGAACAATCAAACCTTCCACCCAACACCTTGTAATCCCCAAAATCTCATTTACCCGGCGATATCGAGAGGATACAAAAGATCTGTTGAGTCTTCTAAACCCTCGAGGGGGGCGATTAAAAACCGTCGTCCCCCAGCCTGGGTTCAAAAAAATCATAGATCGCCTTAAAAAACTGTCTTTAAGGCTGGATACGTAAAACATAAAAAGTGAATGAGATTGAGACTAAAGTGCGTCAGGATACTCGCCTCAATCCTGCCCGTCGTTTGGTAAATCCATCCATATCCCATGCCTGCAATAGCTGACAAGATCATGTACTGAACGCCCCCATAGTAATGGAAACCCCCAAAGACAAGACCCGCGATCACAATCGCTCCAAAAGAGCGAAACGCTGTATTTTCTAAGAAGATAAAAAGATTTCTTTGGACAAACCCCCTAAAAAAAGCCTCCTCTGCCACACAGACAAACAAGAGATTTGTGAGAGCCCAAATCCAAAGACTGTCCGGCACTTTAAAGTCCCAAGTCACGAATCCCATCCCATAGGAAAGACCTGCAATCATAACAATCACAAAAAAGGCCTTCAAAAATGTTCTTTTAAATAAATCTCTCCACTTGTTGTTTTGAACAAGAAGAGGCGTAAACCCAAGGATCATAAGTCCCAAACTTACTTTATCAAAATTTAAGTACATGGTAAAAGGAACGGCATCTGGGCTTAAATAAACCGCATTGAGGACCTTTAAATTTGAAAACCCAGGAATTTGATGAAAACCAATCGCACTTCCCAGAAAAAAAGCAGCCGTTCCGCTTAAAAAACGGATCCAACATGGAAGCGATTTTTGATAAGTAATATAGATACACCCTGCTAAACCCACAATGACGCCAACGCCCATCCATTCAACATGAGTGCTTAAAACACCAAAAAAAAGAGCTCCCAAAAAAGCTGTTTCCCATCGGACAACTTTCTGAAGGGGAGCCCATAAAAGAAGCACCGCTCCAAACAAAAATCCGTAACATAAAATCGTATAAAGATCGAACGCCGCTATAGACATAACTACTCCTCTTTAAATTATTTTAATTTATCATCATGCTCTTTTTTATTTTGCATAGAATTAAAAACATTTCAAATATAATAGGAATAATATTCTAAAATCACTGCATATTTAAAAAATTCAGTCACTCTAGAATATCGACTCCTTCCGAGAAAGCTGTCACATATCTCCAAAACGATTAAATCATAAGGATGCTATATTTTCTGAAAGTTTTTAGAAAAATCCCTCTGGGCATCTCTTCAAAAATCCTTTATACATATCCGAAACATTTGAGGAAAAACCCATGAAAAAACAATCAGATTTTATTTTGCTTGCAATGCTAACTTTGATGTATGGAACTGTGTGCATGGAGACAGACATCTATGTTCCAGCCTTTCCAATTATGCGGGATTTTTTTGGCGTTTCTGACCATCAAATTCAAGGCGTCTTGAGTTACAACTTCTTTGGCATTTTATTGGGCAGTCTTTTATTCGGTCCCCTGTCCGATTCATTTGGAAGATATCGCGTCTTAAAGAGTGGACTTGCCCTCTTTGCTGCCTCAAGCTGGGGATGTCTCTTCTTAACGGATTTTAACTTATTTTTAAGCTGTCGATTTATTCAAGGAGTTGGCGCTGCAGCTCCCATGGTGACAGCTTTTGCCATGTTGCTTGATAAATATGATCCAAAAAAGGTGGCCCAACTTTGCTCGGCTCTGAATATCTTTATTGCAGGAGCCATGGCAGCCTCTCCTATCTTAGGGTCCGTTTTGATCCTCTATTTTAAGTGGCAAGCAAACTTTCTTGTAATTGCTGTCCTCTCAAGTTTTGCTTTTATCGGAACCTTGTTGTTTATTGAAGAGACACTCCCAGAGGCCTCTTGGCTTCCTTTTTCCACGAAGACGATTCTCAAGGATTTCGGCTACATGCTCAAGAGCGTTCCCTTCATGTCAGGAAATTTGATTTGTTATCTTTTGTTCGCAGGAATCATGGTTTTTATTGCAAACCTTTCTCTGATTTTTATTGAGCATTTGGGTGTTTCTCAAGAATCATACGGCTTCTATCAAGCAAGTATTATAGGGACTTTTGCCATTGTTTCAACATTAGGGGCATGGATGATCGGAAAATACGGAACAACAACAACAAAATATGTGGGGCTTCTGTTCTCTTTTCTGGGGACGATTCTGCTCTGTATTGTTGCCTTTTATAATCCTGTTCCCGTTTTGATCTGTAGTTCCATGGCCATTTTTACAATGGGCGCAACGCTTGCTTCTGTTATTTATGCCGTAGAAGCTGTTAATGTATTCCCAAACCTAAGAGGCATTGCTTCAGGCCTCAGCAATGCCCTTCGATATCTGGTCATTGGAGCCGTGATTGCTTTTAGCGCCACAACTTTTGATGGTTCGATGCGGCCAATTGCCTGTCTTACAGCTGCCCTCTTTGTGATTGTTCTTTTCTTTGTGGGAGTCTTAAGATCTCGGCAGGAGCCGTTGAATTCTTCTCTATAGGAAAGAAGATGATTTTATCTTTTTTGATTTAAGAAATAATACAAAATTTTACCAATTTCAAAAAAACAGATCTTATCTTCAGGATCTACTCCATCTTCTCTTAGAAAGCTTCTTTAAATCACTCTTGTGAAAAATCACAAATTGAGATCTTCCCTCATTTAAGATGTTAAGCCGCACGCATCAATTGTCTGGTTTTATTTTGATATATTGCATTTCTTCCTCTTCCCTTAAGTTTTAATTGCGCAAAACTAAAACCATAGATTTTTAGGAGCTGAGTAACATTCCTCCTTTTATATATGCAAGAAAGCCAAACAACCAAGTAAAAAGATTTTTTTAAAATGAAGCTTGAAATCATGATAAAAATAACTATATAAACATTAAGTAAAATATAACCCTATTTTTAATAAAAGGAAATTAACATGAAAATATTTCAAAAATTGAATTTAAAAAAGCTTGCTCAGTTTGGAGTGGTCTCCTTAATCGCCTTGAGTTCTTCTATTTCTTATGCAATGGAGCAAAGTTTTGATGTCGACGCGGGCTCACAAAAAATTGGTCGGATTCAATATAATGTAAAGAACGAAGAAGTTCTATTAGATTTACCTTGTAATCCTACAGGCACTAGTTCTCTTAACATACCGAAGAAAGGTGAAATTTCATTTTTACCTAATTCTGAGGTTGTAACTTTAAGTTTTGATCCTTCTTCTTTATATTCCTTTAGTTCTCGAATTTCCCAAGAAAGTTTTTCGAAGTCAATAGATGAAGAATTTTCAACACCAGAGATTTCAGACCTTATCCGTAAATCTGTTAAAGAATATCAAGAAAATTTGGCAAAGGACGAATTCCTAAAAGAAGGAGTTGCACTGAAATTTGTAACACCCGAGAGAGTAAAAGCATTGCTAAAAGCTTATCAAAAAAATCAACCTGTCTATGCCAGATTAGTTGTTAAATTTGCTAAGGACGATGAAGACGTACCTGGTTCAGAAGATCGTTATTTTCTTGAGAGTGTACAACATGTACGCGTCTTACAAGATTTTATTAAAGCAGCTTATGATGAAGAAGGAGAGGAAGCTGAAAAATATTTAACTCCCTCAAGTATAACAGCATGGATTTTTTCCCATCGCTATGGATCAGATTCCGATGATTATGAAATAATAAATCTTCCTCAAGCAGCAGGATTTCACTTAAGTAAAATTAAATATCCGGCTGATTCCACCTCTATAAAAAAAATGGCTGATTCCCCCTCTGTTCACGCTGTTTGTGCCTTACTAGATCCATTTTATCCTAAGCTAGAAAAGAGTTTGAGAGAGGATTTAGGGATCTTTTTTAACGCTAAAACGAATTATGAAATTCTTCCCGAAAGACGAGCTTCCACGGAAATGCTTCACTTAACTTACATCACTTCAGAGTTAATTGATGCTTTTTTAAAAGCTAAGGACGCAGATAAAGGAGCTGTTGTATTGCTCGCGCATTTTGGTGAATCTATAACGGAGGAGAATGTTCAAAGAGCTCATATCCTTAATTATGCGCGCCTCTATTCCAACAGTTTAACTTGGAACAACCTCCTAGAATATGAAAAGTCGGTTGAAATCGATTTTAAATCTTCCGATTCCAGGGACCACACTTATTACTGGAGCTACGCTTATAAGTTTTTAGAAAGTTTAAGACCTAATCTAAAGGATAAGATATAAAGGCTTTTAATTTGATTATATAATTATGGGTAACTTTTACGAGTTACCCATAATTATTAAAGCGAATAGAATCCTTAATTGGGTTCTTTCGAAAATATTTTTATAAATAAAAAAAATAATTACAGCACCTGACTCAACTGTAAGAAGAAGGGAGAAATTAATTGAAATTGTTTAAGAATTTCTTTATCAGGAGGCATTCAAAAATGATCAATCTTATTAAAAACTTTACAAATACTTTTGGGAAAAGCAGAACATAGCCCTTCGCTATGGGCGGAAAATCACAAATTGAGGTCTTCCCGCATTTCAGATGTTAAGCCGCGCGCAACAATTGTCTCGTTTTATTTTGATACGTTATATTTTTTCTTATCCCCTCATCTTTACTTTTTTAACAAAAAATAAATTGATGGATTTTCAGGAGATTATACAACCTTTTTCATTT
Organism: Alphaproteobacteria bacterium 16-39-46; assembly: GCA_002257235.1. Classification (GTDB taxonomy): domain Bacteria; phylum Pseudomonadota; class Alphaproteobacteria; order 16-39-46; family 16-39-46; genus 16-39-46. The sequence goes on along the minus strand of NCGZ01000104.1, from coordinate 1,056 downwards.
TTTATGAGTAATAAAACCATATTTTTGGCTAAAATACTTGAATTTAGAAAAATTATTATTATATTAATAATACATTATAAATTAACTTTTACAAAAAGCAATTAATATGAAAATTTTTCAAAGACTAAATTTAAGAAAGCTTGCTTATTTTAATACGCTCTTTATTTTTATTTTAGGCCTCTCTACTTCACATGCAATGGAAGAAATTGATGTAACTCACAAAAGTATACCTCTATGCCGTGTGTCTTTAAACGCTGACACCAATGAAGTATCAGTTTCTTTAAATCGTAATGTCGTAAAGCTTGATACTCCGTCTTTTTTTGGATTAGATCTTAAGTTTTCAAAAGAATTAGCAGCTGCCAATCTTCGTAGAGTTAAAATGGGTATTCTAACATCACTTAATAATTATAAAGATGAATTAGTGACAGTAGAATTCCAAAGAGCAGGAATTGAAGAGAGTTTTATGACACCTAAAAGAAAGTTGGATTTTCTTATGGGTCACGAAAGCAATTTACCCGAATACGCTAACCTAGTTCTTAAATTTGCACAAATAGATAGAGATGTTCCTGGGCAGAGTAGAGATTATTGCCTAAACCATATCGAGGAAATGAAGTCTTTTTTTAGAGATGAGTATGCAGATGAGTTTAGGGAAAAGGGGTATGATGAAACATGTTTCTCTGCTCAAAATATTGGAGCATGGATTTCTAATTTTGGTTCAGATTTTAGTGGTAGATATACAAGGAACAGCATTCAAGAAACTGAATTTCATTTAAGAAAACTTTCACTGCTAAAGAGTGATAGTTTAGAGGATAGATATACCCTAACTAATGCCGTTCGTGCTCTAAAGCATCCTTATCACCCTGCGCAAACTAAGTTTAAGTCTTGCCTAGCAAGTTTTTTTGGCGCAACCCTTTTTGAAACACCCAGAGAAAGAAAAAGTGTAACTGGCGGATTAGCCGTATCCTCTCGATATCGCCGGGTAAATGAGATTTTGGGGATTACAAGGTGTTGGGTGGAAGGTTTGATTGTTCGAAGATTAAATGGGCAAGGGAAGGC
>NCGZ01000103.1 GCA_002257235.1 Alphaproteobacteria bacterium 16-39-46 | reverse complement strand
TTCCTTTTAGACCACGCGTTTAGTCACATAATTTTTGGTGCGGAAAAAGATGTTACAGTAAAATGTTTATCTATTTACGCATGTTTGCCGGAACGACACCCTCTACCAGCTTGGGCATCAAGATCATGCCGATGTGAATGCAGCGAAGAATATATTAGCGGCAGGGCATGCCGTACTTGCCTGTGGAGAGACAGTAAGACCAACTCCGTCAAAAGCGGTGAAGGCAGTTTCGATGAATCAGGAACCATCCTTAAATCAGCGTGTTGCTTGAAGCTTAAGGAATCTCCCTCTTTTAAGGGGGAGAGGATGTCAAAGCTTCTTTGACAAGGTCTGGCCAATTAAGGCGAAGGTTCCGTTCCATCGTTGTTCCATGTGTTTTATGAGGGGACAAGTTAAATCTTTTTTACTTTATTTAAGGAAAGCCTCATTTAGTTAATTATAATTAACTTTTTATCAGAAGCCTGAAAATTTCGTAAACGATAGTTAACTCAAATTTTTTTTGGAGGCTTATTTTAAAGAGATTTTCATTGAAAACTTTAAGGTAAGGTGTAATCTTAGGTAGAAAATAACTTAAAGTAGAGGGCTCTTTTTATGCGTTTATCGGTTTTTTTGGTGTGGGTTTTTTTATTTCTATCTTTTGCAGAGTTAAGCGACGCAGCTTCTTTAAAAAATGATGTAGCAACGGAAGAACTTTTAGACAGTGTTGATAGCGAGGCGAAAATACGACTTGAAAAAGGGGACATATCGGGTGCAATACAAATTTTCGAAGATTTTTTAAAAAAGTATCCAGATTCTTTTGAGGCGTTAACATTTTTGGCAGGAATTTATGGCCTCAAAGAGGATTTTCAAAGAGAGAAAGAACTTTGTGAAAAGGCAATTAAAATAAACTCAAAGCATGCGGATGCTTATCTTAATTTAGGAAATGTCTACGTCGGTTTTCAAGACTGGCCTAAAGCAAAAGAAAATTTGTTAAAAGCGTATGAGTTTGCAAAAGAGCAGAAAAATATACCTGTATTGAGAACATCTTCATATAACTTAAGCAGCTTTTTTCTTGTATCCGGTGAGTCAAATGATCTAGCTATAAAATGGGCTGACCAATGTATCGCTTATTTACCTGACTCTTTTATGCGTGGTGAAGGTCTTCCCCGCGGTGTATTGGGAGAATTCAGAGATGATAATAAAAGACTTATCTGGATATACGAAAGCGCTATTATGAATAAAGCAGGGGCCTATGCTAACAAAAAAAATTATAAAAAATCAATTTCTATCCTTGAGAATTATTTGAAGATCTATCCCCATAGTTCAGATGTTAAAGATATGCTTGATTGGGTTAAAAAAAAGATTTAGAAAAGCCAAGCTCTTAGTGATTAATACTCAACTGTTGTTTGAGTGTGATCAAAAATAGATTGTATTACAACACTTTTTTGGTTTCTTCGATTTTTATTCCTGAAAGGTATATATTGAAATTCTGATCTTTAAGGACTATGATCTTTTTTTATTTATGCGCCCGTAGCTCAGTTGGATAGAGCGCAGGATTCCTAATCCTGAGGTCGTGGGTTCGAGTCTCGCCGGGCGCACCAGTATTTCTCTATGGTTTATAATTTTTTGTGGATGATAAAAAAAATCCCGGAAGCACATCGGAAGCAATGGGAGGATTTTGATTTTTTTCTCTCCTCTTCTGAATATTAGCTGAAAAAACTTGTAATTCCACTCTGAGTGATTCCTAATCCGTAGGCCTTGGTGTTCGATTCACTTCTTCGGCACCAGCATTTTCAAGAAATTTTAAAAAGTTAAAAAATAAGAAAATAGTTCAGGTAGCGCTTCGTGAAATTTCATTTTTTGGAGAGTTTTTTACATATGAGATTAGCTCATTACCCGGAAGTTTAATATAACGAATTGAAAAGTAAGGAGAAAATTCTTATATTGTTAAGTCGTCTCATTACAATAAAAGGACATAACAATAATGAGAATAGATCTCCTTTATGCGTGAAGCTTCAAGCCGTTAACGATCTTATCGAAAGTTTTGCGGTCCGCTCGAAGGGCCAGCCCGACAATATCCAAATCCTCTGCCTGGACAGCCTTTACAACCGCACGATTGTCTTTGTCGTTGCTGGTTGCAAACATATCTTTGGTGTAGATAGCTAACGGTACTTCACGGCTTAGCGCTCTGTTCCGCGTACGTTGCAAATGCTCGGCACTAGCAGCAAAAACATACACTGGTTGGCCAAGGATGAAGAGATAGGTGTTGCCCGATCCATCTTCATACGGTTCACCGATTGTCTCTGGTGCTGCCGCTGCAATTCCGGCAACTAGAAAAGCTGTGACATTTAACTTTTGCCAGGTCTGTAAATCATCTCGTACAATGATGCCTATTTTGGTATCGTGGTCCATTCATTTACTCCGTTCTTCAATCTCAATGGTCTCTGGCAATATTAAGTCATGGGATACAAGATTTCCCCATACTACACGAAGGGGGCAAACAAAGAGATCTCCTTATTGATAAAATATTCAAGCATTTTTCCATTTACCCATCAAGACAAAAAATTCTCTCGGCCATGATTTTTGGTTTGATGATTGCTTATTTGATAGGACAAGATGAGTCTATACCTTGGAAAAAACCTTATGTTGCCTTCTCTATTCGATCTTTAAACAGGGTTTGATTAATTGTATAAAAGTTATTCTAATGGAGATTTTTCTGCAGCGCACTTATGGGGTAAATCACTCCAGCTGCTTTTGGACCATAGACGCTGAAGTAATAACACAAGCGCATATGATTAGTTTTCATTCTGTTTAGGATATACCTATTTCTTCTACGAACCATTCTTAATAAGAAACTATTTTTCTCTGCGATCTTTCCCATAGTCACCAAAACCTCTTTAAAGGGTCTTGTTTTTTTGCTTATGAATGATCGGGATCTATGTCATCAGGAGTTCCGAGTCCTTTTAAGATCTCTGTCTCTAATAATGCTGCGTCTGGTAATTTTCCACTCAGTTCTTCAGGAAGTGTGCGCGTCAGTCTAAATTCTGAAACTCCCACCGGTTTTTCGATCCCTCTCAGGGCATATTCCACATCAATATGATTGCGTTCAGTACATAAAATAATTCCAATTGAAGGATTTTCCCATTCTTCTTTTACCAAATCATCCAACAGATTAAGATAATAATTCATTTTACCGGCATATTCTGGTTTGAATTTTCCCATCTTAATTTCGACTGCCACCAATAGACGAAGATGTCTGTTGAAAAAAAGCAAATCTATAAAACTTTCTGTTTTGCTAGGAGCCACAATGCGGTATTGATTTCCAACAAATGTAAACCCGTACCCTAGTTCAAGAAGAATATCTTTAATTTTGTTCACCATCCCTGCTTCAACTTCCGCTTCCAACATTGGACGTGTGAGCCCTAAAGTATCAAGCATGTATATGTCTTTCATGCTTCTGTCAGCTTGCTCTGCAAGATGTTTTGGGAGGGCTTGTTCAAAATTGTGTAACTTTTTGGGAAGAGCATGTCTTTCAAACGCATTGGAGTTGATTTGTAGGGTAAGAATATCTCGCGTCCATCCCATTTGTCTGGCTGCTTCTAAATAGTAACGTCGGGCTTCAATATTTTTAACCTTGTTCAAAACAACTAAATTTTGTCCCCAAGGAAGATCTGCGACAAGTTGTCGCAGATCTGGAAACTCTTTGTATTCTAAATAAAATCGACGCATATCCCAAAGATTACGTGCTGAAAAACCGTAAGTTGATCCTTGAAAAAACTTCGACAAATCTTTTGCTAAAGTTTCAACGATTGATTTTCCCCATCCATATTTTTCTTGAGAATCAATGATATGTTTCCCGATCCACCAATAAAGGGATATCTGTTCCTGACACGCTGCTTTGGCAATTCGGACACGTGTTGATAAAATTTTATTTTTAGTAGTTTCTAAAAATTTAACATAATTTGTATCAGTCGAATGGGACAGGGACATTTCTGTATTGGATTTTTTCATGAAAGGGTATCTCTTGCTTGTTTTAAAATTAGACCAAAGTTTGATTCATTATAGGAGGAGTATTGCGTTTTTTAGTTAATTTGCCCGGTAGAATGTTAAGATAATGTTAGAAAGGGGGGATTGCAGCTCACTTATGACGTAAATCATTTTATTTGCTTCCATTTTTCCTCTTTTTAAATCGGATTTTAACAATGCCTCAATTTAAGTTAAGTATAAGACTTACTTTCCAATAAGCTTATCAATCTTATTCCCAAAAAGCTCAGCTGCATTTCGTAATGATTCATCGGCTAAATGAGCATATCTTTGCGTCGTAGATGCTTGAGTATGACCAAGAAGCTTTCCAACAATACTAAGACTTAGACCCCCGGAAACTAAATGTGAAGCATGAGTATGACGTAAGTCATGAAGACGAACATCTAATAATCCAGCAGCTTCTCTTATGGTTTTCCAAGCTTTTTTGATGCTCTGAAGAGACTTTCCAGATATTTTCCCTGGGAAAAGATAAGGTGATAATGGTTCCTTCTTCATTGCTTTCAGAAGGTCCACTACTTGAGAAGATAATGGTAAATGCTCCATTTTATTTTGCTTCGTCATATGTGAGGGTTTAGTCCATACTCCCCTCTCTAAATCAAATTGATCCCATGAAGCTCCTAATACTTCATTTCGTCGAGAACCAGTTAAAACTAATAATCGAATGACATTTGACACATTCTGATTGTGATAGGCCTCAAGTGCATTCCAAAGCCTTTGTAATTCCTCTTCATTAAGCCAACGTGTACGCTTTTGCTCTTGGTATTTTGGGACGCCATTTATAGGATTTACATCAAGCCATTTCCATTGAACTGCCAGGCTAAACATCTTACTAAGAAGAGCTCTGACACGATTAGCTTTGTAGGGAGTTTCTTTAAGATCACGATGCAAAATCTGAAGCTCAAGCGTCGTAATTTCCTCAAGCTTCATATTCTGAAATCGGCTTAAAATTACGTGATCAATTTTTCTTTTATCCTCAATATAGCTCTCAAATTTTTTATTTGGCCGAGCATGTACTTCAAAATATTTTTCAACAAGATCCCTCATTGTTTTTTTGTTTTTATAATTTTGAAAGTCTCTCGAGGGGTCTTTTCCTTTAGCGACGTCACCTAGAATAGATTTAGCTTCTTCTCTCGCTTGCTCTGCAGTTATAATTCCATGGACACCAATTTTTTTACGACGTGTTCTATTAAATTGATTACGATATTGCACAAAATAAGTTTTCCGATTCGTTGAAAATACTCTAACTCCAAAACCCTTAATTTCAGAATCCCACAGAAGAATTTCCTGATCCTTTTTTCCAGAGATACTTTCCACTAATCTTTTGGTTATTTTCTTTCCAATAGTCATATAAACTGCTCTTTGTTCAAAAAATTTAGGTCGTAAAATTGAGAGAGATATCTTTTGTATTAAGGATCTTTGGACTATAATACGGAAGCATTCCGGAAGCAATATAAATAGATTCATAGAAATTTTTACAGATTTAAGGAGATCCAATATTTCCTTAATTTGTTATAAAATAAGGTGTTATAGATCAAAATAGATCTTGATATATGAATAGATCCCATGATTCCTAATCCTGAGGTCGTGGGTTCGAGTCTCGCCGGGCGCACCATGATCATTGAATGCTTTTCAAGATGTAATAGAATAGGCCTCTTCCGGGTGTTTTGGTCGGACACTTACTCTCGAAAGGCAACTTCCACGTTTTTTCCCGAAACAATCCCGACTTTTAGCGTCCTCACCACATTTTCATGGGCCTTAATCTTAGCCTTGTAGTTTTTTTGTCTATTTGATCCAAGGCCTGCTCGGCAAGGAAGTGTAAACCTAAATTCCCAATAATGTAGACATTATGCTTTGTTAAAATCGGAAAATAAGTGAATATTTTTAATAATTTGTCAGATTTCTCTGGCGTTTTTTTATAATTTATATATAATGCCCATATGAGCTTTATATGAAAGGATTTATTATGGCAACTTTGAGATATCAAAAACGT
>NCGZ01000102.1 GCA_002257235.1 Alphaproteobacteria bacterium 16-39-46 | reverse complement strand
GATTCCTCTCCTCTCTCCTTATCCACAACCGCCGTCGGATAAGTTCCTTTTTTCCTTAGGCTATCTTTGAAAAATTGGAGTTGTGTCATGTACTATGGATTTTCGCGTAAAAGCCCGTGTTGCTTTAGGAGGTCATAATATTCCTTTTGAAAATATTGTTCGAAGATACCGAAGGGGTTTAGCTAACTTTACACAGTATATTCAAGTTTCTGATGAAGGTAAAATTTTTTTAGCTGATGAATTTCCAACCCTCATCTATAATAAGTACAATCAAAAAATTGATAAAATTTTGGCACCTGATCTTTACAATAGCTTTCAAATTGCTCTTAAAAATCTTTGAAACAAAAGTCTATCCTCCGAAGATGTCGATTAACCTCTTCTTTGCCCTCCTTTTAAGTGTTCTTGATAAACACGCGTTGATTCAATCACACGATGAATATAATTCCGAGTCTCAGAGAAAGGAAGTTTCTCAATCCACTCCACAATATCGCTGCCTTCCTCACGGGGATCACCATAGGTTTTAAGCCACTTTGCAAGATTTCCTGGGCCTGCATTGTAGGCCGCTGCAACGAGATAGAGAGACCCATCAAACAATTCCAACAAATTATCAAGGTAAGTACATCCTAATTTTAGATTTTTTTGAGGATCTTTAAGACTTTTTTCAATATCCCCTGAAAAATTAAGATTGTTTTTAGAAATAAGATGATGGGCTGTCCCAGGTCTAATTTGCATAAGACCAGAAGCCCCTTTAGGACTTACAAGACTTTTATTAAAAGAACTTTCTTTCCGAATAATGGAAAGGACAAAAGCTTTATGACTTGGTTTAAAGTAGTCTCCAAAAAGAGAGTTTTCAATGGCAATAAGAGGATACGCTGATTTCAAAAGGACCTCTCCTCTTTGAATAAGAATACGCGTAATGGGCACACAAAGATGCGGAGACACCTTGCTGGTAAGCTCAAGAACAAAGGCACGTTCTTCAGGCGTTTTGGCGTTCTCCGCGGCATGCTCTAGAAACAAAGGAAGATGGTTTTCAAAACTGCTTTCCTTTAAAAGCGTAATGGCTTTCATTAAATCTTGCATCTCCAGAACTTTTCGCTTCTGAGGAGAAATTGGAAAATGACTCAGAAGTTTAATCGTGAGGGGTTTTTTGAGTTTTAGAAGAGCCTCTTGACCGTAAAAGAGACTTGGATGCTTTGCGGCCTTTTGATACCAACGTGCGGCAAGCGCTTTTTCCCCAACGGCTTCTGCAGCGCGTCCAGCCCAATAAGCCGCGCGTGTTTTGGAAATAGGCCTTTCAACGCCTGCATAAAACTTTTCAAAATGAGTTAAGGCAACCTTCGGCTTTTTTAAGGACGTGAGCGCTACAAACCCCAGCAAAAACTCTGCATCAGAAAAATTCCCTCCCGACTCAAGACCATGGGGTGAAAGAGCCAAATAAACATCTTTACCCTGCCATCCATCCCGAAGAGCGTCTCTTGCAAAAATATGACGCTCTTTCCAAAGAGATGTTGCAAGGAAAAGAGATTTGAGATCCTGTTTTAAGAGGGGATATACCTCCTTATAACGCTCTTCTTTCACGAGAAACTTAATGCGGTCATGTATCAGCCCCGGAAGCACTTTTAAATGACTGGGCAATTTTTTAAAAAGAAATTCCCCCATTTTAACATTGTTTAAAAAGGCGCAGCGGACATCAATGAGCTTATGATGATGTCCCCCCAAGAATTTTTTCATTTGGAGGATTTCAGTTTCTTTATTCTCCGCGACCAAACGATTCAATCTCTCCAAATGATCTTTTTCGCCCAGAAATTTCTTAAACCGCGTTAGAAACTTTGCTTCAAGCTTTTTTTCCTCAAAATCAAAAGAATGCCAAACTTTCTGAACAAGCGCCTTTAAAAGCCCTTTTTGATTTTTTTTAAGCATTTTCTGAGTCTCCAAAGCACGCGCATAGTAATACCCTCCTTTGGCCGTATAGGGTGCGTTTTTAGAAAACCATTTCAAAATATCAGCGGCAGGTGTTTGATCATTGAGCGCCTCTTCTGCCCTTTTCTTTAAAAGACGTACAGGCCACGTTGGATTTTGATTTATAAATTGAACGATTTCAGTGAAAGATGCTTCTGGTGGATCTTTTCGATATTTCTCCCAAAGCACTATTTTACGGGCAAGAACACACTCTTTTGGAAGGCCTTGAGAGCCCTTTCCAGTTGATTTTATTTCTTTCAAAGCAAGAGAACACGATCCTTGAGAAACTGTCTTTTCTCTCTGAGAAATTTGCCCTTGGACTTCGCACACCCCTCCCAAAAAGTACACGCCCCCCACAAAAAAATAGGGAAAGACCCATTTTTTGAGAACAACGTCTTGATGTCCCGTCAGATTTACCATAAGCTTTAAAATCATATTGTAACCTAGAGTTCTATTCGCATGAGCAAAACCAGTCCCGTCTCCAAGATTATTGCCCAAAACCGCAAAGCCCGCTATAACTTTTTTATCACGGAACGCTTTGAAGCAGGCATCATGCTCATGGGAAGCGAGGTAAAATCCTTACGCCTTGGTAAATCCAATATTGAGGACGCCTATGTCTCCCACGACAATGAGGAGTTATACCTTCTCAATATGTTTATTTCAGAGTGTGCACAAGCTAAACATTTTGGACACACCTCCAAACGTCCTCGAAAACTCCTTGTCAAGAAACGCCAAATTCACAAAATGATTGCCGCGATCCGCCGTCAGGGTATGACGCTCGTCCCCCTTTCGGTTTATTTTACCGAAAAAGGTCACGTTAAAGTCGAGCTCGGACTTGTTGAGGGTAAGAAAAAAGCCGATAAACGCGCCACAGAGAAAGAACGTGATTGGAACCGTCAGAAAGGACGCATCCTCAGAGACAGAGGGTAAAAAAACCAAACCGTTCCAAGACGCCTACAGATTCGCGTTATACGCTAACAATAAAGTCCAGCTGCATACCCCGATGACCAGGCCCATTGGAAATTATATCCTCCCAGCCATCCCGTTACGTCCACAACTTCCCCAATAAAAAATAGCCCCGGAACTTTGTGGCTCATCATGGTTTTCGAGGAGAGCTCATCCGTATCGACACCGCCTTCCGTCACTTCCGCTTTTTGGTAACCTTCACTCCCATCAATGGCAACTCTAAAATAATGAATATGATCAGCAATCTCAAATAATGCCGTCTTTTTAAGATCTGTGATCCTTTTTCCATAATCGGGAGAAATCATCATTTCATCAACAAAACGATTGGGAAAATAATTTTTCAAAAAATTTGCAACCGTTTGCGTGCTATTTTTATGGGTTATAAATTCTTTTTTTAAATCAATGTCCGGCAATAAATTCAACATAATTTCTTCCCTTTGGAATTTCTCCATAAAAGACGAAATTTGTAAAATTGCAGGACCGCTTAGCCCACGATGGGTAAAGAGAATATTCTCTCTAAACATCACCTGATGATAGGAAACAATCGCCTCTAGGGAAATGCCACTTAGTTTGGTAAACATCTCAAGCGTTAAAGCTTCAACCTTTAACGGCACTAAGGCCGGTTTTGTTGCTAAAACTTTGAGGTCAAATTGCCGTGCAATCTGATAACCGAAATCAGTTGCTCCAAGGGGGGGAATTGAGAGACCGCCCGTTGCGATAATAACAGAAGAGGCCTGAAGGACGCCCGCAGTTGTCTCAAGGATGAAATCATCGTGTTTTTCAATATGTGTGACAGAGCACGCGGGAAGGATTTCAACCTGTCCCTTTTGGCATTCCTCCAGCAACATGTTAATAATTTGCCGCGACGATCCATCACAAAATAACTGCCCTAAGGTCTTTTCATGATAAGCAATATCATAGGACTCAACGAGTTTAATGAAATCATATTGGCTATAGCCTGCTAAGGCTGATTTGATAAAATGTTTATTGCGACAAATATAGTTCTGAGGAGAAGTTCGGAGATTTGTAAAATTACAGCGCCCTCCTCCTGAAATCCGGATTTTTTCACCAATTTTAGCAGTGTGCTCAATAAGAATAACACGCCGCCCACGTTTCCCTGCTGTTGCTGCTGCCATAAGCCCTGCAGCACCTGCGCCAATAACCACAACATCACACTGCTTCGTTGAAAGAGGATTCAAGTTTCAAACCTTAAGTTAGCGTTCAATATTCTCTAAAAAGAAAGAACTATTTGAAATGTCATTATAAATTTTTCTTTCGATCACTCTTGTACATTTAAACTTTTATACGAGAAAATCAAACAGATTCTTTTAAACTCCAGAGAGGCAGCGATAAGACTCAAGAGCGCGCTCCCGTGATTTCTTTAGGTTAACAATAGGATGGGGGTAAGTTTGACCTAAAACAACCCCTGCACCTTTTAAAACATCCTCAGGAGCTTCCCAGGGTTTGAATAAATACTGATTGGGAAGTTGGCTTAATTCAGGAACATATCGTCGGGTATACTCCCCTTGCGAATCAAATTTTTCACCCTGAAGAATGGGATTAAAAACTCTAAAATACGGTGCTGCATCTACGCCCGACCCTGCAACCCACTGCCAACTTGCACTATTACTTGCAAGATCGGCATCCACCAAACATTCCCAAAACCAATCTTCCCCATGCCGCCAGTTCAAAAGAAGATTTTTGACCAAAAAGGATGCCACTATCATGCGGACACGGTTATGCATATAGCCTGTTTGCCATAACTCACGCATTCCAGCATCTACAATAGGGCATCCCGTTTGCCCTTTTTGCCATGCGCTTAAAAGAATTTCATTTTCTTCCCAAGGAAAGGCATCGAACTTTCTTTGAAAATTTTGAACGGGAAGATCTGGAAAGTGATAAAGCAAATAATAGGAAAATTCTCGCCACCCCAGCTCACTTAAAAAACAATCCATATCTTTCTCAAGATTTTCATGCATACTTTTTGTTTGCACCTCGTACCAGATTTGATTTGGGGAGATTTCTCCAAAATGAAGATGCGGAGATAAGCGAGACGTATGGGATAGACTTGGATAATTTCTTCCCTCTTTATAACCCTTTAGGTGTTGATCCAAAAAAATCTCTAGTTTATTTTGAGCTGCTTTTTCGCCAATTTTCCAACAAGATTCTAAAGATTGGTACCATTTCTTAGCAGGAAGGAGATTAAGATCAGAAAGGCTTGTTTGATTATGCTCATCTTTTATACAAAAGAGACGATCAGGTTTTGGAAGCGGCGTTCTAGGAGGAGGAGCCTGAAGACATCCCTTTCTATAAAAAGGGGTAAAAACCCTATAGTAGGATCGATCTGTTTTTAAAATTTTTGAAGGCTCCCAAAGAAGAGAGGCATTGAAGCTCTTACATTCAATTCCTTTCTTTTCTAGAATTACTTTAATTTCTTCATCATTTTCAAGATGCCACGGAGTATAAGATGTATTCCAATAAACAGCATCAATCTGATTTTCTTGACTTATTTTAAGAATAACATCCTTAGAACGTCCTTTATAGACATTCAACTTGCCGTCCAAACTCTTGTTAAGCAGTCTCAAAGAATGATCAAGCCACCATTTACTGGCGCTTCCCATTTTAAAAGAAAGAGAAGACGCCTCGTCCAAAATATAAACAGGAAGAACAGAGCCGTTTTTGGCAGCTTCAAAAAGCCCAGGATTATCAGAAAGTCTTAAGTCTTCTCGAAACCAAAAAAGGGTAATTTTATGAGGTGATTTCACCTTATTTTCCATCATAATAGAGTTCTAAAAAACGTAACGCTTGAGGCGGTTTAGGATCTTCATTTCATTGGTGAAGAGCGACTCTTTATACATTAATCCTAAAAAATTTCCAAAAACATTTTTTTCCTGTTTCATCCTTTAACGAAAAGCTGTTCATGAATATAGGTTTTTAGACCTCGAATAACTTGAAAGACCTCACTCTTTTGAAGTACATTTAATTGATACTGAAGATCCTGGATTGAGTCTCATTTGTTATGAACTCCTACACTCAAAAACGCGCGTCTCAACGTCGATCCAAGGCCAGTTAACATTCCAAAAAAATGACGCCTATGTCCCTTTCTTTTATTCGCGCACAACAATAAAAAAATGTATCCTCTCGATATCGCCGGGTAAATGAGATTTTGGGGATTACAAGGTGTTGGGTGGAAGGTTTGATTGTTCGAAGATTAAATGGGCAAGGGAAGGC
>NCGZ01000101.1 GCA_002257235.1 Alphaproteobacteria bacterium 16-39-46 | reverse complement strand
CTTAATGGCTTTGGTGTATACAACTAAAAAACATCCAAACCCATTCCCTGATTGGGTTACAGAATTTTTTTATCTTCTTTTATAATAAACTCACGCTAGTTTTTATAAAGTGGGCTTTCAAGGTATTTTTGACGCAAGAACTTAACCAAAACACCGAGTATGGCAACCGTCGGCATCGCAATTAAGACCCCTAAAAACCCCATCAGATAGGCGCCGCTGAAAACGGCAAAGATAATCCAAAGAGGATGGAGTCCAATACGCTCGCCAACGAGACGAGGTGTTAAGAAGTTTCCCTCGATGACTTGTCCAAGTAAAAATATCCCAATGATAATTAGACGATGTGTCCAATCATCGAATTGTACAAAAGCCATAATTGTTGCAATTGAAAACCCTGTTAAAATGGCAACATAGGGAACGAATAAAAAGAATCCCGTGATGAGACCAATGGCAAGTCCTGAATGGAGTCCCGTAAGAGAAAGAGCCGTTCCATAAAAAATTGAAAGCATAAAACAGACCAAAGCTTGTCCGCGTGCAAATCCACTTAAGGCATGATCAATTTGTTTTACCAAATTTAAAACGGTGGCGGATGCATTATTTGGGATAAGAATCCTAAGAGATTCTAAAATTTTTGGCCAATCTTTTAAAAAATAAAAAGAAACGAGAGGTGTCACAATAATGAGGGCAATGATGTTTGCAAGTGCAAGACTGTTTGTTAACAAATCCCCAATAAGATGTGCGAACCACTTTAGGGAGTCACCAAGAAACGTTTTTGCATAACTTTGAACACGTATCCAATCTTCTGCTGAAATAAGTTTAGAAATCTCATCAAGAAGACTCATCGCATGGGTATGAAGATGAAGTCCAAGAGAAGGAATGATGTGTGTAAGGGTAACGATTTCATCTTGAACAAAGGGAAAGGCAAAAAGAAACAAAGCTGCAATGCCCAGAAAGAAAGAAGAAAGGATGCATAAACTTCCCACAGCGCGATTGATGCCATGTTTTGCAAGAAAATTTACGGAGGGACTTAACGCATAAGCGACAACAATTCCAATAATAAAAGGAATAAGAATGCCACTGAGGAAATAAAAAAACAAAAATCCGCACCCCAAAATGAGACTCCAAAGAGTCATACGTTGACCATAGGATAGGGAAAAAGAAGACGCTGTTTTTTTCATTGGGACCTTTTTAGGAAGGAAGATTTATGCGCTCAAGCCATAGTTTGACATAAAAAGTTCCCGAGAGCAAGGTTGTAAGCCCAACTAAATATTCAAAAAATCTCAAAAAAGGGTTAAGGGAAGAGAAAATCCCGAAAGCTTCTCCACCCAAAAGAAAAGAGATGAACAAAATTTGAAAAAGGGTATTGATCTTACTTGTCATGATCGGGTTCATGAGAACGGGTTTTTGAAAAATAAAAAGCAAAATTGTTCCCCCAACGATCAAAATATCCCTGAAAATAACAAGAGTTACAAGCCATGTTGAAATATGTCCGATAATCCCTAAAGCAAGATAAACGCTAATTAAGAGAGCTTTGTCGGCGATGGGGTCTAAAAAACTGCCAATTTCAGTCCGTATTTTAAGTTTTCGGGCAAGATATCCATCCAAAGCATCCGATAAGCTGGCCGCTAAGAAGACCCAAAAAGAAGCAACCATTTCATGGGAAAGAATAAGGTTAATGAGGACAGGGACACTCAATAATCGTGCTAAAGAGATAAAATTTGGAAGATTAAAAAAGTTCATAAAAATCCTGTTTTTTAAGGGGCTCGCGTATTTTTAGAGAGTGGATAAAGCTGCTTGAGAAGATGAGGGATTGGTTTCGAATGATTTTTCAAGGGTCCAGAGCCCTTCTTTTTTAAGAAGATCAAGATGGTCTTCTTTGAAACGAGGGACAAGCGTCATGATGTCTCCCCGAAAATTTAGAATGATCGTAACAGACTGTGCTGTCAGTCTTTGAATCCCAAAATTTAAAATAACATGATGATTTTTGAGATTTGTTAAAATAGATCTTATGGAAAACCAATCCTTTTGAGAGGAGAGTCGAACCTCTAAAGAAAGGGTTTGTTTTCCCATGCCATGTTCAAGAACATTTCGGCTCCAAGCATTGTTTAAAGATTTTATAACTTCACGCAGGGCTCTGTCGAGAAGACTTTTTGTGCTTTCTTGAGGTTCTGACGAAATTGTAAGGGGCTGCCATGGTCCTTCAAAGGAAGGCAGGCCTCCAAAGATTGTAATGTTCACATTGTGTGATTTTAAAGGAAGACCGTATTTAAGAGCCGATGAAGAGGGGTCTGGTGAGAGCTCTGCAAGGATAACAAGGGCTCCCCCTGTTGCTTTATATCGATCAGAGATGGTGTTTAAGTCTGTAAAATTTTCTGTGAGAGCATGAGACGCATCCAAAGATTGAATGTCTTCTAAATCTCCTAAAGGGACAAGCAGAGGAACGTTTGACGATGCAAGTGATCCCTCTTGCCAAAGATGACGCCAAAGATTTTCATCTTCCCAGAGATAGGTTTTATCTTTAACTTTTAAAAGAGGGAGGACAAGGACGGGGTCCGTGATCGTATTTTGAGGATTTATGCCTTCTTTTGAGAGAAGAGCATCAATTCCTTTTTTCTTAAAGCGATAGGTTAACGTTGCCATATAACGGACAGGAGATGACTTTTCTTGGGTGGTTTCAAAATCAGCCACAAGATGAGAGAATTCTTCTTCTGTTAATGATTTTAGAGACAGTTCCCAAAAGGAGAGAGGACGTCCTGAGAGGCGTTCAAGGAGTGTATAAAGAGCTTTTTGTTGACCCTCTTCTAAAGCTTTTTCCCGAGCAACGAGAGCAGAAATTTCTGTCACATCAACAGAAATATCCTCAATCGTATAAAAAGGGGAAATGTTTTCATTCCCTGTATTACTCCCCAGGGCAGAGTTTTGTAAAATAAGAGGACATGCAAGATTTCCAAGAATACCTCCCCCAAGAACAGAGAGAACAATGACAAAAACATGTTTCAAGGGAGAGGAGAGATTCATCATGGGGCTATTCTTTAATTATCCAACAATTTCAAGTTCAGAAAAGAAAAAAGAGATTTCAGCTTTTGCGCTTTCAAGGGAATCAGATCCATGGACAGAATTTCCTTCGATGGATTCTGCAAAATCTTTCCGAATCGTTCCGGCATCAGCATTTGCAGGATTTGTGGATCCCATGAGTTGGCGGTTAAGGGCGACCGCATTTTCGCCTTCAAGCACTTGAGCAACAATGGGCCCTGAAGACATAAATGTACAGAGATCTTGAAAGAAAGGTCTCCCTTTATGAACGGCATAAAATTGTTCAGCTTGTTCAGAGCTGATATGAATACGTTTTTGTCCGATGATGCGAAGGCCAGCATCTTCAAACCGTTTGTTAATGGCCCCTGTTAAGTTGCGGCGTGTTGCATCGGGCTTAATAAGAGAAAGTGTGCGTTCGGTTGTCATGAGTGTCGTGTCCTTGAAGTAGATTTAACATTAAATGAGTGTTCTGTTTCGAAATCAATATAGATTAAATATTGATTTTTGGACGGTGCCATAGTTCTTAAAAATCTGCAAGAGGGCTATCATCGTTCTTTCGAAATCTCCCTTTAATTAAGGGGGTAATTAAAGGTTTTTTTCTTTTAAACACAGGAAAAAAAGAGTCTACCATGAGTCTTTGTATGAGAGAAGGATACTATATCTTTTATTTTAGATTTAGAGAGAGTTCTAGAATCTCTGAGTAGGAAGCCCGGTTGAATGGGAAGAAGGATGAGCACCAGCGGGAATTGTGGGTACTAATGAGATCTTTAAGTCGTTTGCTAATTTTTTTAATCTGCTTTTCTCTTCGTCCTTGAGTTCATCTTCATCTTGGACCTCTTCGATGTATTTAATATGTTCTCGTCGGAAGGCTTCTCCGGTTTTCATGATCGCTGTTAAGCCATCAGGTCCAATTTGGAGATAGGCTTGAGCTTGTATTAATTTTAATTGATGGGCGCTATGAAGAAAGTGTGCGCTATGTTCTTTCAAGAAGGTAATATGGGGTTCGTGGAGATTTGTTGATGTTGGTTTGGCGAGGGCGGTGAATTGATGGATAAGACCTGAAAGAGCTCCATGAGGCAGAGGGGTTGGATTTGCATAATTGTGTTCCACGTCTGTTGAGAGCTCTGCAAGGGGGGCTGGTCCAATATTTAAAAATGCTGTTGCAGCATCATCTGCCGTAATAAGATGATTTTTTAGAACATCTGTTTCTTGAGGAGAGCCTTTTTTTTCTCTCTGCATACGTATTGTTAGAGCCTCAAGAGTCTTTGAATCTCCCCGAGGACCCTCAGTTTGCCAAAGAGAAGTGATGGAGGCTGTTTTGGAAAAAAATCCTGATGAAGGATATCCGAGCCATTTTTTGAGAGGTTCAACAATTTTTTCTTTTAATACAGTGAGTTGTTTGTTTAATTGTTGTATCTTTTTTTTATCTATTTCAATTTCATTCCTTAGTTTGGCTAAGTATTCTTTGTTGGAACTAGTTGTAAGCTGCTTATTTCGGTCTGCTATAAACTGATTTAATTGGTCAATGTTCGATTGTACCTCAGTCACCTCACTATTTCGGTGAAGGCTCATTTCTTTAATGGTGGTGCCATCCAAAAGATACAAGGAACGGTGTGACTGGGACAGTTGTTCATATTTTTTGGTGTTTGTGCCCTGAATTAATTTCTCACCAAAAGGATGTGAAGAAGAAGATAATGGTCTTGGAGTTGGTACACCAAGAGGTAGAGGGGGGGCTCTAAAAGTATCCATTAAACGACCTAAAAGGCGTGAGGCTCTATCTGGATCTTCATTTAAATCTGGTCCGAGAATAACGCTTTTTTTACCAAGCAGTGAACGTAAATAGTTTTCGGCTTTTTCAAAATGACCATCCTCTGAGGAGGTTAAATCTACTATGAGTGCCACTCTATTTTTATCAAGTTGTTCAAGTAGGTAAACTGCTTCATCTTTATCTCCAGTAGATCCTGCAATGAGAGCCTGGAGCTCATCAAATTTAGTATTGAGAATAGCACGTTCCTGAGCAATTTTCTGTTGGATTTCATCTAGTCGTCGTTGGTTAACAGTTCGTCCTGGCGACTTAGAAGCTGCTCCGCCTGCAGAATGGGGTGCCACTGCAAGGGCTGACTGTTGTGCAGGAGATATTTCTGCAGATGATGATGGTCCGACATGAATTAGCCTAGATGCAGGCGGAGGAGGTGTGACTGTGTGTGGTGAAGTTGCATGTAGTGCAGATGCATCTCCAAGTTCTCCAGAAGGAGGTAGTGGTGGAGGAACTGGTTGTTGTGATCCATCAGAAGAAAGCACTGGAAGAAGTACAGGTATTGCTGCAGAAGGCGATGGTGGAAGCGAAAGTGGTTCCTGTCCAGGTTCTGATGCTGCAGGAGATGACGGTGGAACTGATATTGATGATGATCTTCTATGAGGAGAGGCATGAGGGCCCACAAGTTCTGGTAGCGGAAGGAGGACAGATGGTGATTTATGGTGAGGTGGCAGATCTCCAACTACTGGAGAAGTAGAATGGAAAGGCACAGGTGACGGAAGGAG
Organism: Alphaproteobacteria bacterium 16-39-46; assembly: GCA_002257235.1. GTDB lineage: Bacteria > Pseudomonadota > Alphaproteobacteria > 16-39-46 > 16-39-46 > 16-39-46. The sequence continues at coordinate 609 of NCGZ01000101.1, read as the reverse complement.
AGGTGGAAGAGGTGATGCAGTAGATGATATTTCTGCAGATGATGATCTAACGGGACTTGACCTAGATACATGTGGAGGAGGCGTGACAGGGTGTGGTGCTGCAGGTGTTAAAAGTGGTGATGCAGGAGGTTCAGCTGATGGTATAGCCGTTGGTGAAGGCGGTGCAGGAGGAGTGGGTGGTCCTTCAAGTTTTACTGGTGATGGTTGTGCAGGAGATATTTCTGCAGAGGGTGATGACCTAACGGGAGTTGACCTAGAGACAGGTGGGGGAAGCGTGACAGGGTGTGGTGAAGTTGCATGTGTTAAAAGTGGTGATGCAGGCGATTCATCTGTTGGTATAGCCGCTGGAGAAGGTGGCGGTGCAGGAGGAGTGGGTGGTCTTCCATTAAAAAGAGGGGAATGAGGAGCTCCTTCTGGTGCCAGAATGGGTGCAGGTGAAACAGGTTCCGACGGGGTTCCAAGTGTTGATGGGGTGCGTGATTGTCTCTCACGAGGTGGCGAAAGGGGGTTTCCAGCTACTGGGATTGGTAAAAATCCCGATGATGGAGGAGATGCAGCAGGTGGTTCTTCAAGGTTTACTGGTGAAGGTTGTTTAGAAGATATTCCTGC
>NCGZ01000100.1 GCA_002257235.1 Alphaproteobacteria bacterium 16-39-46 | reverse complement strand
GGTTCTCCTTTTTAGGGTTCATCTTCTAAAAAGAATAATCTAATGGCCGTCACCTGAATACTTTTATTTTTGAAAGTACAGAAAGAACGCTACACTACCAACAAAACTGTACTCTCTGTCACAAGCTTTTTAAAATCGCTTGTTCCAATCTTTATCGTATAGGGCTTATTTTGGAAGTTGGTCATTTTTTACACATCCTTGATATTAACGCAGTATACACAGCCTCTTTAGAGTTTCATCTTTAAATTTATTTAGAGTTTACCTTTTGAAAGATCGAGACAGTTCAAATAAAATTCAATTAAATTTTTGATATCCGTACATTGGATGGGTGATTTTTTAGGATTCGTTCGCGCAAGTAAGCTAAGAAGGGAAGATAAAGTCAGAAGATATGTCGTGATGCGCCAATGAGGAGGGAGAAAGATATTTTCTTTCTTTAGACCGCGCAGGAAGGCTGTTTCAAATGAGGATGGCATTTCATGGGCATAACGCAACATATTAGATAAGTCCCATAACGGTGATCCTGAGAACGCAAATTCCCAGTCTAAAATCCCCGTGATGGTCCATGTATCCTTAACCTGACGCACGAGAATATTTGCGGGATCAAAATCGCCATGAACGAGGCTTTTTTCATTTTTGTCTGGAAGAAAAGGGGCATAAAAATCAAAATAAAATTCAATTTTTGAACGCGTTTCAGGGCTGAGTTGAGAGATGACAGGAGCGTCTTGAAGCCATTTTTTTACGAATGTTGTTAAAAGTTTTTTTGAAAAAAATGGTGGAATAACTGTGAGATTATTTCCAAAAAAGCCTGCTTTCGGAAATGTACAATGTGAAATCCTTCCAAGAAGCTTTCCAACGTCATACATGATTGTATCGACATTATGAGGCTCTTTTGAGAGAAGGAGATCACGAAGCGTTATGCCTTCCATAAAGTTTGCAATGGCAAACCGATATCCTGCATAATCTCCGACATAAGAGATCTCTGGAAGAGGAATCATTTTTTTGAGAAGATCACCAAGAGCTTGTTCACGATAGGCCGCTTCTTTATCGCGAAGATAAAGACGGACAAGACGGGGAGTTTCATCTCCCTCAAGGCAGATTTTGATGTTGAGATTGGCGCAGCCTCCTGAAATTATTTTCTGAGAAATAAGCTTTTGAGAGGGGTATACAAAGTTGACAATGCCTTTAACAAGATCTGCCGGTATTGTATGGTGTGTGTCCGCTTTTTCCCAATTTTGTTTGAACGTCATGGTAAAATTCCTAAAGATTGAGAATTCTTCATGCTCATCTCGCATCCTTTTTTTCTGGTAAAAACCCACCAATTTGAGTGTCCCAAAGTGTTTTGTAAAGACCTTGTGAAGCGATTAAGGTGGCGTGCGTTCCATCTTGTACAATTTTTCCATTCTCAAAGACCAGAATGCGATCCATGTTCAAAAGTGTTGAAAGACGATGGGCAATAACGATGGTGGTCTTCCCCTGCATTAAGGTCCAGAGGCTTTTTTGAATATCTTGCTCGGTGATAGAATCCAAATGAGAAGTGGCTTCATCCAAGATTAAAATAGGCGCATTTTTGAGGATACTTCGTGCAATGGCAATGCGTTGACGTTGACCCCCTGAAAGCTTGATACCGCGCTCTCCCACCAAAGAATTATATCCGGAGGGAAATTTTGAAATAAAATCGTGAGCATGGGCTTTTTGAGAGGCATCAATCACTTCCTCATCCTTAGCATCAAGGCGTCCATACCGAATGTTTTCAAGGAGAGATCGATGAAAGAGAAAAGGGTCTTGAGGGATCATGCCAATGGCGTGATGCAATGAGTCTTGCGTGACGGTTTGAATGTTTTGCCCATCAATGAGGATGCGTCCATTTGTTATCTCATAAAGTCGTAAGATTAAATTAACGAACGTTGATTTCCCGCCTCCCGAGTACCCGACGAGTCCAATTTTTTGCCCAGCGTCAAGGGTGATGCATTTGTCTTCAAAAAGAGGCGCGATGCCTTTATAGTGAAACTTTACATGATCGAAAACGATGTTACCGTCTGTTACAATCAGGTCATAAGAATTTGAGGCATCTTGAATTTCTGGAACATCAAGTATGTTTCTGAGAGCTTGCGTAATCCGTCCAATTAGTTTTGAAAACTCAGAAATATCTTTGGTTATTTTCCACGTATAATCAACGATTGAAATGTTAATGACAAGAATAAGTGCAAAATCTCCAACGGTGACCCACCCTTCCTGGTATCCTTTCATAAGGAAGTAAAAATTTGCAGCTTGTAGGATGAAGAAAGAATATCCATAGCAGAACCACATCCAAAAATAAGACCAGTGTAGTTTTTGGTCGGCCTGTACGGCACCTTGAAATGTTTCTTTGAGAAGGTTGATTTCTTGCGTTTTTGTTGCAAATAATCGCACAGAGAGAATATTGGATAAAACATCCACAACTTTGCCAGTAATGATGGAGAAATAACTTGAATACTGATCGGAAAGACGGGTAAAATGTTTAGAAAATAAGAGCCCTCCTCCTATAAAAATTCCGGCCCACACAAACATAAAAATACCAAACATGATATTAACTGTTCCCAACGTAAGAATGGCAATCAATAAGGCCAAGAACATTCCTAAAAAGCGATCCATCATGATTTGTAAAAATTCTGGAACACTGTCGATGAGGTCGTTAAATTTTTTTGTAAGGCTTCCTGCATAATTGTTTTGATAGTAGGTATGACTTTTATCAAGAAGAAGTCTCAAGGAGTCATTGGCAATTTTTGCTCTTAAGTTTGGGAGCATTTTAATTTCGACAAAATATCCATAAAGACGAAAAGATGTTGTCATCAAAAGATACATTCCGAGATAAAGCAAGACGGGAATGGCAAGAGCGTCAAAGATGTTTTGATCTTTACTTTCTGGGAGACGATTCAGAATTTCTTTTAAAATATAAGGCCTTACGGAAAGGTCAATCGCCCAGATAGAAGACGTCAACACCATCACACAAAGAGCTAGGGGAAAAGATTTTACAACGCTATAGATATATGAAAATACCTGTTTGGATGTAACGGGGGAGGTCACTTTAATCTCCCCATGATTTTCCACCCCACGATATGCCCCCGTCAATCGTAAAACAAGCCCCTTGAACATATTTTGATGCTTTATTGGACGCAAGATAAAGGATAAGACCATCAAGACTGTCTGGCTCTGGAATATCTCCATAAGGAATATGGGGAATTACTTTATGAGCGTTTGAACCAAGCATGGGTGTTTTAATCCAGCCGGGAGAAATACAATTAATACGTATTTTGAGGGGCGCCAGCTCTCCAACGAGTGTTTTTGTCAGGTGAATAACTGCGGCTTTGGAGAGAGAATAAGCGGCACCATGAAGAGCTGGAACGCGGTCGCCATTGACACTCCCAATATTAATGATCGATCCCTGAATATTATTCTTTTTCATATGATTTGCAACCGCTTTGGTGACGTGCCAAACGCCCATGACATTCGTTTTTAGGATGTTTTCAAAGTTATTTTGATCATCTGAATCAAAGAGAGATGTCTCCAATGCAATCCCAGCATTATTGATGCAGATATCGATTTTTTCACCCTTGGTCTCAAGGGTTTCAAAGGCTCTTTGAACGGAAGATTTTGAGGCAACATCCATCTCTAAAGGGTAGGCATTTTTAAGATCTTGAACCAAAGCAGTTAGTTTATCAAGGCGTCGTCCACTTAAAATGACGCGTGCGCCCGCAGCAGAGAGGATTCGAGCAAATTGTTCGCCAAGACCACTCGAAGCTCCTGTAATAAGGGCGGTTTTATTTTTGAGATCAAAAAATTGCATTATATGTTTTCCAGTCTAATCTTACATTATTCGCCGGTCCATGGTTTTCCCAAATAGCGTTGACTTAAATGGTTGAGGTAATAACGTGCATTTGGAAGCTCACCGGTGGCGGAGATAAACAATTCATCGGGTGTGAGAAGCGCGCCTTTGCTGTAGACGTTTGCGCACAACCATTCCCGTAAGGGTTTAAAGTTCCCGTTGGTCAATTCGTCTCGAATTTCAGGCTTTGCTTTGCAGGCGGCTGCAAAAAGCTGAGCGGCTCCTGAGTCTCCGCCAGGGGCCGTATATGCTGGAAAGTAGCCAATGGCCCCTGAGGGCCAATGCATGTCTTGCATGCACCCTTGTGCATGGTTTGGGGGTGTAATGCCAAGCAATGTCTGCATTCCCTCGTTCCATGCTTTGGGGAGATCATCAATTTGCAATGTTTCTTCAAGGAGAGCCTTTTCGAGCTTTTGACGAAGAATGACATGGGCTGGATAGGTCATTTCATCAGCTTCAATACGAATAAAATCAGGTTCAACGCGATTCATGAGGCGCTCTAGATTTTGAGCCGAGAGAGCTGAGTCATCAGGGCGATGAAAGATCTTCCGGGCTTGTTTCTCTAAAAACTGGAAAAATTCAGGGGTGTGACAGGCCTGAACTTCGATAATGCGTGATTCCGATTCATGAATAGACATCCCAAGGTGATATCCAGCGGGCTGATACCGCCATGCCTTTGGGAGGCTTTGCTCATAGAGAGCGTGTCCACCCTCATGAAGGGCAGCATAGATGGCCTGAAGGAAATCATTTTCATGGTACTGAGCCGTGATACGTGTATCGTCAGCTGTCCCACCGCACGAAGGGTGGTGTCTACATAGATCGAAACGACCACGATCAAAATCAAAGCCAATGGCTTTTAAAAGGACGTCGCAAAGCTCTTTCACCTGATCGAAAGGAAAAGGTCCTTGAAGGGGCAACGGAGCAGGTTCTTGTTCTTGTTTTTTTTGAGCCTCTTGAATTAAAGCGGGAAGAGCTTTCTCAAGTGTAGCGAACGCATGCACAACGGTTTCTTCTTTGAGTTCCGGGTTAAATGAATCTAGAAGAGCCTCGTAAGGGGATGCAAACACACCTGGGCTGCTTGCCATTTTTGCGCGTGCAACACCGCGGAGAGTGTTGAACGCATGTGCATACCAATCCCTCATTTTTGACCAATCGCCGGAGGGCTTATATTTTGTATGAAGCTCTGATCCTTCGCTGGCTAACCTGGCAAGTTCGCGTGCTAATTCGGGGGAAAGGGTATTAGATTCGCTCCATTCTCTCTTCATCAAGGAAAGATTACGTTGATCTTCGATGGGCAGGGTTGAAGAATGTGCTTCAGCTTCTCTTAACCATTGTTGGACGTTTGGATCTGTGATGAAGCGGTGGCGGATCGTTGCCAGAGTTTGAAGTTGTAAAGAGCGGTCTTCAGCACTTCCCGGGGCCATGGCCGTTTCGGCATCTTTACTCAAAATTCCTGCAGCACCCTCCAAATGACTGAGTTCGGCAAAGCGTTTTTTAAGATGTTCATAGGCCGTTTTGGACGTGATCTGTGTGCCTGATTTGTCTGTGTTCTCTGTCATTTTGAATGTCGTCCTTCTTTGAATTTTGAGAGGGTAATGTAGACAATTTCAGCGACTTATGTCAATGGTTGCAGGGGAATGTAGAATAAAAGCTTTGCACCGTTTAGAGATTTTGATAGGATCTTTTTTGAAGCGTTTTTGTAAGGAGGGTTAAAATTGAACGTGCGATCTAAGTTTCTTTCTGTTTTCATGGGATCTTTATTAGGGATAAGTGTTTCTCAGGCCTATAAGCCAGAAGATTTAGAAGAGTTTTATCGTCAGTACAACTCTGGAGAGGAGATCGTATGTCAACGTTTTAATTTAAGAGACGCAGATCTTTCTGGTCTTAAACTTTTAAAAGCTAATTTCTCAGGGGCTGACCTTACGAAGACAGATTTTCGAGGGACAGATTTATCGGGAGCTGACGTGACAGGGGCCACTTTGAATGGTGCCAAGTTAAAGAAAGCAGTCTTAAAAGATTTGATCGCCTTTGATACGTCTGCTAAAGGAACATGTTTAGAAGACCAATCCTTTTTAAAGGCAAATAATATTAAGTTTTCTGTCTCAGCGTTTAAGACTCAAAAACTTGATCTTCATGGATGCGTGTTAAAATCAGTTCCAGGCCTGATTGATGCTTTTTTAGAGAGCTCTTATGGGAGATGGTCAAAAATTGAAATTGTCACAGGTCGCGGCATTCATAATTTATCGGAAAAAAAAGGGAAACTTTCACGGTATCCTCTCCATATCGCCGGGTAATGAGTCTGTAGTGGATAGCGATTCCCCCCCCTCGAATAAAAAAATAGTGATTTTTTGTTGAAAATCGTGAAAA
>NCGZ01000099.1 GCA_002257235.1 Alphaproteobacteria bacterium 16-39-46 | reverse complement strand
TAAACAAAAATTACAAAAATTGGCTGTGTCTTTCAACTCTATTTTTATGGTGATATAAGATTCAAATTTTTACGCCATGAAAAGTTGAGAATCGCGTGAGTTTATGAAAATTTAAGGAGATGGTTTCAGATTTCATGGACTTTCTTCTCCAATATCCTCATTCCACAGTTTTGGGTTTTCTTGGATGAACGTTTCCATCATTTGAATGGTTTCTGGATTGTCCAAGACAATGACCTCAACGCCACGAGATTTTAAAAGTGCTTCATTTCCTTTGAAGTTTTTGTTTTCACCTATAACAACGCGTGGAATTTTATAAAGAAGGATTGTGCCTGTACACATGTCGCAAGGAGACAAAGTCGTGTACAGTGTGCTTTGCTGATAGACAGTTGCTTTTTGACGTCCTGCGTTTTCAATACAATCTGTCTCACCGTGTTTTATGGCGCTCTTTTCTTGGATGCGTTTATTATGCCCTCGACCCAGGATGACTTGGTCATTGTTAACGAGAAGAGCACCAATCGGGATTCCCCCTTCGGACAGTCCTTTTTTGGCTTCATCGAGGGCCAATTGATAGAATTTTAGATCGGAGGTATGATTTGTGGAGAGATTCTCTTTACTTGTATGCATTTTAGTCTTTCCTTCCCAAAAATACTGTCCCAAAGACTGAGCAATGAGGTTTTTTTATAAGATCAAGTATGACACATTTTTAGATTTTGAAAAACCCTGGAAAGTTTAAATACGAATTAGCAGATACGATTCAGTTTTGGATAATGACAGCTGAAGAATTAAAAATTCCAAATCCCTTGCCGTCAGGTGAGATAGCCTATCGTTGAAAGTAGGGTATTCGAACACCTAGGATTGGATCATAAGTTGCCTGAATTCTTTAAAATAGACTTGCTATTGGACTTTTATCTGAAGGAGTTGAAAATATATCTTTTCATCTTTAGATTCAGGATTTTTATCCAGGAAGTGTTCATAAAATACACTTACTGTATAAGATAAAAGCGATGATTGTCTAAATTTCATAAGCCCCCCCCCTTGATATTTGGACGTTATTTAGAAACATTTTGTAAAAAAACTGGAAATTTTATTCAAAATCTGCTATATAGAGTGCGTAGGTGTGGTTTGTAAATTACCCAAAAAACATTTTTCATAAAAAATTCTTTCTGCTTCAACTCAAAAAGTTACAAATTTATAACCACATTAGATTCTTTTGAAAAACTCACTGATGGAGATTTAAAATGAAATATTCTTTTCTAAATAAACCTTCTTTTCTTGCCCTTTGTGCTCTGCTGATGCTTCCTTCTTATCTTCCTGCCATGGAAGAAGGCGATAAGGGTGGAAAGCCCGGGAAAGCTGCTCCTTCAGCTGTAGGAGGTGCAGGTGTTGAGAATGATCTTCCTCCTGCCTATGCGGCTGTTGTAACGGTAGCTGCAGCTGGAGATTCTTCTAAAGCTGAAAAATCAGATGATGAAGAGGATGGTGAGGTAGGGGAGCTTATGGCTCGACTTCGTGCCCAAGAAGATGCAACAAAGCAGGCAACAGAGCGTGCAGAACGTGCACAGGTACTTGCAGCTAAGAAAGCATCCCTTCTTCAGAGAATTGAACAGCTTAAACAAGAGGAAGAAAAAGCCACTCAAGCTGCAATTGGAGCTCTTGAAGGTCGTATACAAGCAGCTCCAGCGGCGGAAGAGGGAGATGAAGAAGAAATTCAAAGACTTGGTGCTCCTATCGATGCAAGAAGAGAAGCAATTCAAAATCTTGAAGACGAAGTAGCAGGTGTAAATGCTGAGCTCTCTGGAACAGCGTCAGGCAGAACACATGCCCAAGAGAAACGATGGACTAACTTCTCTAAGGAATGGACTGAAACGAAGACTGCACGTCAAGCTGAGGGAAGAAAAGGTCTTTCTGATGCCCAAAAAGTTGAAAAAGAAACGCAAAGAGTTGTGAATCAAGTGCGAGACTTTGGAGATAAATTGGGTAAAAAACTTTTTGGAAAGAAAAAAAAGCGATAAGATTTTGATGAATAAGAGAAAGAAGTATGTTGTTTCAACAGAGTCGCCTGTGTTTTGGTAATTTCTCCTCTAATAATCAGAATTAAAGAAGGGCAGTTTCAGAAGATGAAACTGCCTTTTCAACATGTTAAGAGCGTTGCCCCCCTCCTTTTTTAAAGATGGAAGAGAAACTACAGGATGAAGAATTTAAATTTAAAAATATCTTCGGTCTTTGAAGACATCCCTTTGTTTCCTTTTTTAAGAGGCTTTACCTGTTTTAAAATTTAAATGAAAAAGTTTGCTTAAATTTAGGATTGAAACCTTTGCCATTCTATGAAAATATCGTTTTTACATTTTAAAGATAAGCATAGAAAAATTTTAAGAAATGAGAAGGATTTCTGATGAAGTATAAAATAATAACGCTGGTTGGAGTTATCGGGATTGCGTCTCTTCTCTGGATTTCAACGAACATTTTTGTGAAAACAGATCCAAGTATTGGAAGTGAATCCTGGGTTCATGAAAAAATAAAAGCATATCCTGAAATTTCTTGGCTGGGGGGAGAGGGTGTACGACAAACCCATGACATGCAAAAAGGAGCTTCAGAAGGAGATCTTAAGAGTCCTTCGTTTCGTCTTTATGGAAAGAAATACCCAGAATTTGATCGTACCATTCTAAGTCTCATGTGTTTAAATTGGTTTGTAAAAGGGGATGAAGACGCCTACAAAGCCTTTGCTTCTGCTCAAAAAGAGCCTGACAAATTGTCCTTTGAGAGTTTTTCAAATCTGCATAAGCTCTATGCCCAGCTTATTTCTTCTGGGGTTCCCCTTGAGGATTTTGAGATTGCTCTTGTCCTTGGAGATACGGGAAAAACAGAGACGGCACGTGCTTATTTTAAAGAAATTACAGCCTCCGACCATGATGAATTTTTAAAGGAAGCGCTTCAGAGGGATGCGGCTCTTTTCCCAAGCTTTAAAAAGTTGACCCCTTGGGGACAAGAAATTCTTCCTCAGATTTCAGGAATTGTTCATTTTGGTCATTTTCTACATCTTGAAGGGGGTGTTGAAATGCTTATTCCTCTTCTCGAATCCCACATTGTTGAACAGGATCCAAAGGCTCTTGAGTTTGATTTTCTTGTTCACATTTCAGATGTGTCTGGCGCTGGCGGACATATCAACCCAACCTGTTCGATTGTGATGACAGAAAATGTTTATAAGGCTCTTATGGCGGTGGATTCTTCCTTAAATCTGTTGAAAAAAGAGGAGACGACGGCCCAGGATGTGCTTGAAAATTATATTAATATTCGGGCTTTATGGATTGGACTCAAAGCAAAGACACCCGAAGAGCGTGTTTTAACAAGGCTTGGAGCGATGATTCGCCTGTATGAAAAAGAAGATGGACAAATCTTAAAGAGTGCCTTTAAAAAAATAGATCCAACACAACAGACTCTTTTTGTGCAAATGTTTGATCCTTTATCTCCCGATCTTCCAAACATTACACCAACATACATCCCGGCTGTTTTTGTTAACCTCTATAATAACAAGAGTCTTGGAGAGACCAAGGAAGAAAGGCTCTCAAAAATACTGGAACTTGGACTTCCCTTTGTGGCACGTGTTTTAAAAATATATCAAGATCATCTTTCGGATGGAAAAATGAATATCATGGATCCTCTCAACTTTAATGATATGGCCCGTGTTGCGAAAGAATATCCAGAAGCACTGACCTCAATTTCTGTTTTTATAGATCCTGAAAATAATGTTATGGAAAAAAAAGAAGCGGAAATTTCTCCGGAGATGGATGTTTGAAGTAGACACACATGAGGATAGAACGCCTTTTTATAAAGATGAGAAAGATTTTATGACTAAGATTTCAGCGCTTGTGATTGCACGCAATGAAGAAAGCCGTCTTGAAGCGTGCCTCTCTCATCTTAAGTTTGCAGATGAGTGTGTGGTGGTATTGGACCGAACAACGGATCGTTCGAAAGAAATAGCGCTTTCGTGTGGTGCGACCCTCTATGAAGGATCTTTTGAAAAAGAAGGGGATCGGCGTAATTTTGGCCTATCTCAGTGCCAGGGAGAGTGGATTCTTGAGGTGGACGCTGACGAATGGGTTTCCCCTGAATTGGCGCAAGAAATACGTATCCTGATTGAAACGCCAACGGCGGATTGGTGGGAAGTTCCTATTGATAACTATATTGGACCACGTCTTGTTCGTTATGGATGGGGGGGGTCCTTTGGAACAACGGCTGTTCCAAGGCTGTTTAAGAAAGGGGTTAAAGTTTGGGGGCCTCAACGTCTTCATCCGTCTGTAACGTTTTTGGGAAAAAAAGGTCCTCGTCTTAAAGGAGTCCTTGTCCATCATCTCGATAAGGATCTTTCAGATACGCTAAAAAGGTTTAATTCTTATACATTAGCGCGTGCAAAAGATCTCGCTGAGTCAGGAAAAATCGATAAAACATCGACCAATATTAGGCGATTTTTCTTTCGCTTTTACAAATGTTTTTTTCGGCGTAAGGGATATAAAGAAGGCGCTCTTGGTTTTTTCATTGCAGTGTTGACAGGTCTTTATCCCTTGGTGTCCACATTGAAGGCTCAAGAGCTTTTAAAACAGAAGTCTTAAGCTAAAGATTTTCTCCTTTTTTTCTTTTTTCAGAGATGTTGTTGTCCAAAAAAGAATGAATTCCCGAATGATTTTGACTTTTAAGGATATTGATCCATAATAGACATGAGCATATTTTTAAACAGGGCGTACAATGGATCGGTATCTTTCTCAGTTTCTCAAAAAAGACAGTGATAAAAAATAATTTTGTTTACAGGTCCTCGACAAAGTGGGAAGACCACGCTCGTAAAACAGATTTTTGAGAACGATGATTATTTGAATTTTGATGCGTCCGAAGACCGGGAAGCCATTTTTAAAAAACAATGGCGACGGGATGCTGACTGTATTATTTTTGACGAACTTCATAAAATGCCGCATTGGAAAAGGTGGATAAAGGGGGTTTTTGACACGGAAGGAAATAGGCCCCGTCTTTTTGTGACCGGGAGTGCAAATTTAGAAACTTTTCGAAAAGTTGGAGATTCTTTAGCAGGACGTTATTTCCAATTTCGTCTTCATCCCATTGATTTGGAGGAAGGGGTCCTTTATTGGCATCCTAATGAGAAAGAGGTTTTTGAGCGCCTCATGAAATTTAGTGGATTTCCAGAACCTTTTTTGGAGGGGGCACACGAATTTTACAGACGTTGGCAGAAGTCTCATTTGGATATTATTCTTCGCCAAGATTTTTTGGATTTGTATTCTATTCGTTCTCTTAAATCGATTGAGATCCTTGTGGATCTTCTGAAACCAAGAGTGGCAAGCTCAATATCTTATTCCAATTTAGCGCGAGATTTAGAGGTGGATCCAAAATCAGTTCAAAATTGGCTTATGATGCTTGAAAATATTTATGCCATTTTTCGAGTGACGCCTTATCATACGAATATTGCACGCTCTCTTTTGAAAGAACCTAAATTCTATTTTTATGACATTGCGCCGGCTGCAAATGAAGGAGCGCGTTTGGAAAATCTTGTGGCAGCAGCGCTTCTGAAGAGAATTCAATTCCTGGAAAATGTCTATGGGTCGAAAGGAAGTCTCCATTATTTGAAGACGAAAGATGGCATTGAATTGGATTTTCTTGTTTTAATGGACGGACGCCCTGTTCACTGTATTGAGCTAAAAACGTCGGAAGAAGCCCCTTCAAAAGCTTTTTCATATTTTAGGAAGTTTATTGGAGATGCTAAATGTGTTCAGTTGGTTCTGAATTTAAAAAGAGAATATGACACACAAGAGGGGATTCACGTTCGAAATCTTATCTCTTTTATGGCCAAAATAAGTTCAGTTCTTCCCGAACCTGTTTTTTGAGAGAAGTTTTGAAATCCTATTGCAACTTTGGGACAGTTGTGATTGAGAGGAAGAGCGACAAAGAGAGGGTCTTCAACATGATTTTTTACGAAGGATAGGGATTCTTGGGTTTTCGATAAAGATATTGAACGAGAAAAATATCATGAATAACATATTACGGGTTACATGTTTTTATTTTAGGAATATCATTTAAAGATGATAAAGGATTTTTATTGTAAGAATACAGAAAAGCTTTTTTATGATCATAGAGTGCGTGCGTTTGATGGTAGCGAACGAATTGCTCGAAAAAAGCTTTATATACCTTTCGCGATTGAAGAGTTGGTGTTGTGAGATGGCAACGACCAAGTTAAATTTCTGAAAAAACCCAGACGGAAAAAATTAATGAGTAGTATC
>NCGZ01000098.1 GCA_002257235.1 Alphaproteobacteria bacterium 16-39-46 | reverse complement strand
AGAAAGTGGGCTTCCTTATTTTAAAGATTTAGAACTTCATACGATAGAGTTGAAAAAATTTTCTGAGAATTCTCAAGAAGAGTTATCAGAGGTTGTTGCGAAAGTCAAAAATGCATTGGATATGTGGGTGGCTTTTTTAACGCGGCATGATCTCCTGAATAAAGATCACTTGCCGCCAGAACTTGATAACGAAGAGTTAAAGAAAGCGCTTACCGTTCTTGATGTTATGAATTTTGATGAGGAGGAAAGGGAAATCTATGAAGGTCATCTCAAGTGGCTTAGAGTAGAAGCCAATACTCTTAAAAAATACAAAACTGAAGGATTTGAAGAAGGATTAGAAAAAGGTGAAGCTATTGGAATAGAAAAAGGTGAAAATAATAATTCTATAAAAACTGCTCGAAAAATGATTAAAAAAAAGATGGATATTGAGACGATTATTGAATTTACAGAGCTTACACGAGAAAAAATAGAAGAACTCATAAAAGAGGAAGAAACGCCGGAAGATGAATAGAGAACTCCCTTAAAACTTTCTGATAATGAGTATCTCATCAAAAATTCAGTATATGTTCTTACTGTTTTTTTATGGTATTGTAAGCAGATTCCTCCCATCTTTTCTCTAAGAACTCCTGATGGATTCTTTATGTAGTCTTTAATTACTCATGTTAAATGTGATATAGAAAGAAGACGTTAATCTTTTAAAGACGCAATTCATGACTCAAAAACCTTATTTACTCTACGTTATAACGGAAGACTGGAGTCTTTTTACACACCGCATTGATTTAGCCCGTCGTGCTCAGAAGGCAGGGTTTCGGGTTGGGATTGCGTGCTCTGTCCATAAACATGCAGAACAAATTGAAGCTGAAAACTTTGATCTTTATCCCTTAAAACATCTTAAACGGGGAAGTTTGAACCCTTTTCAGGATTTGTTGGCCTTTTGGGAAATCCTTTGTCTTTATCGGAAAGTTCGTCCTGATCTTGTGCATCATGTGGCGTTAAAACCCGTTCTCTACGGAAGTTTAGCGGCGAGGTTCACAAAAATTTCAGGGATTGTAAATGCCCTTGGAGGGCTTGGATATCTTTTTATAGGGACTTCTTTTAAAGTTAAAACCATTCGTTTTTTCCTTTTGAATCTTTTAAAATTGGTTTTTCAGCGTAAAAATCTTGCCCTCATCCTTCAAAATCCAGAAGATAGAGCTGTTTTTAAAAATATTATAACCCCTCAACAGGTTTATCTGGTCCGTGGATCAGGTGTAGATTTAAAAGTGTTTTATCCTCTAAAGAGTGGCATCTCGTCAGAACAAAAAAAATCGACTGATATAACTGATATAAAAGTCATTTTTTGTGGTCGCCTCCTTTGGGATAAAGGGGTTGGTGAATTGATGGCGGCGGCCCGTTTGTTGAAAGAGAAAAAAAACGCGCTTCGTATTCAAATCGTGGGGAACACAGATCCAAAAAACCCAAGTTCAATTTCTGAAAGTCTTTTGAAGTCTTGGAAAAACGAAGATGTTGTTGATTTTCTTGGGAGTCGGAAAGATATTCCTGACCTTCTTCGTCTGAGTGATATTGCGGTTCTCCCTTCCTATCGAGAAGGGTTGCCAAAAGCGCTCTTGGAGGCAGCAGCTACAGGCCTTCCTTTGGTGGCAACAGATGTTCCTGGATGTCGAGAAATCGTACAAGATGGGGTAAATGGTTTTTTTGTGCCTCCAAAAAACGCGCAAAAGCTGGCAAATGCTCTGGAGATCTTGGCAGCGGATCGTCACTTGCGTGAAAGAATGGGCAAAGAGAGCCACAAACGTGTTGAAATGTATTTTTCAGAAGAAAAAATTAATACAGAAATTTTAGAGATCTATCAGAAAGTGAGCACCGTCTCTTTACTCTCCAATGCGTCCTGCAAGGCTTGACTCTAGAAAAATATCAATGTCGCCATCTAAAACGCCAGGGGCATTTCCCACTTCAACATTGGTTCGAAGATCCTTTACCATTTGATAAGGCTGAAGGACATACGATCTTATTTGATGCCCCCATCCGATTTCAGATTTTTCAACGTTTTTATTGGCCGATTCTTTTAATTGAAGCTCGCGTTCATATATACGCGATTTAAGCATTTTGAAAGCTGTCGCCTTGTTTCGGTGTTGAGACCGATCGCTTTGACATTGAACGACAATTCCCGTTGGAAAATGTGTGATGCGAATGGCACTTTCTGTTTTATTAACATGTTGGCCTCCGGCTCCTGATGCACGATACGTATCGATTCGGATGTCTTTCTCTTCAATTTCAATCGTAATATTATCGTCGACTTCAGGATAAACCCATACAGACGCAAAGCTTGTATGACGCCGTGCATTGGAGTCAAAAGGAGAAATACGAACCAATCGATGGACCCCACTTTCTGTTTTAAGCCATCCATAAGCTTTTTCACCTGTGATTTTGAGGGTCGCTGATTTAAGTCCCGCTTCCTCCCCTGAGCTTTCTTCGATAAGCTCCCATTTAAATTTACGGGATTCGGCCCATCTGATATACATGCGCAAAAGAATTTGTGTCCAGTCTTGAGCTTCTGTCCCACCAGCACCTGCATGAATTTCAAGAAAAGCTGCAGAGTTATCTGCTTCTCCAGAAAGAAGACTATCCAACTGGGCGCGTCTTGACTGCTTTTCAAGAGATGCTATGAGAGATTCGGCCTCTAAGAGGGTGGCATCATCTTGACTTTCTTCAGCCAATTCGTGAAGCGTCAGAGCATCTTCAAGGGTTTGTGTTAAGATGTTATATTCTTCTAATTTTGTCTCAAGGGCTGTTTTTTCCTTCATAAAACTTTGGGCTTTGTGGGGGTCGTCCCAAAATTTATCATCTAAGGTCAACGTTTCAATTTCTTTAAGGCGTGCCGTTGATTTCTCCCAGTTAAAGATACCTCCGAAGAAGCGCTAAGGACTTGTTTATGTTAGAAAGGGATGTCTCAACTTCGGCTTTCATGAGAGGGAGTCTCCTTAAAATGACGTCATAATCTTAGAGTGGTTGTACATGAATTAAGCAATTTAGAAAAGCCCCCCTGTGCCTGTTTCCACAGTTTCGGACGTGTTTTGAGAGGACGGAGGAAGAGGAGGAGGAGCTGGGGTTGGATCAAGGGGCGCCGTATTATAACTGATTTCAGAAGAATTGGGGATGTTAAAGGGAACGTCTTCAACTTCGCCAGCGTCTTCCAAAGGTTCTCCCATTTGAAAATTGTCAGGTAAAGAAATGCCTTCATCTTCAGAGATTTTATCCTTTACCTCTCCACGAGGGGGAGGAGCAGTCTCTTTTTCTTTTTGTCCAAGCATACTTTCCAAGGTATTCAAAAAAGTAAAATCAGAAGAAATCTGTCCTGACGCAGAGGCAGGGAGTTGATATCCAGGATTTCCAATAGCAATTGAAGAAGTTTGATCGGATTCTGGATCACAATCTGGTTTAAATCCTTCCATAATAGCGTTTTTATCTCTCAAGGAGGTGGGCTCTCCTGTATCAAGATTAACTTTTTTAAATTTAAGCCGGGAGGGTCGTCTGAAAGGGATCGAAGGTTGATCTTTCAGGGCCTGTTTCATGAAATCTCCAAAAATAGGGGCTGCAAGTTTTCCACCTTCTTCATGATTTCCAAGGCTTTTTCCTGAATCAAATCCCATGTATACGCCGACAACAAGATTTGGAGTGAATCCAATAAACCAGGCATCCCTAAAATCACTTGAGGTCCCTGATTTTCCAGCAATTGAATAGCCCTCTATTTTTGCGCGTTTTCCAGTACCACGCTCAACAGCGCCTTCCAAAAGAGACGTGATTTGATAAATACTTGCCTCATCCGAGACCCTCTCTCGAAGATCTTCTAAAAGAGAAGGCAGAGTTTGATCTGGAGATGAGAAGGGGATGGACCTTGTATCTGATTTATAAATTGTTTTTCCACGGCGATCTTGGATTCTCTCAATGAAAACAGGAATTATTTTTTTTCCACCATTGGCAATCGTGCTGAAAGCAGTTGTAAGTTTTAAAAGTGTTGTTTCCCCTGTTCCAAGAACCATGGCCCATTGAGGTGCAAGATTATCATAAGCTCCAAGACGAATGGCACAGTTAACGATGTCTTGAATACCCAAAGCTTTGGCAAGCTGCACGGTAGAAGCATTATAAGAGCGTTCAAAAGCACGTCTTAAAGTGACTTCGCCATAGAATTTCTTAGAAATATTCTTAGGGCTCCATTTTCCAAGCCCCCATCCAATGTCAATTTCAACAGGAATGTCCATGATATGGGTTGTGGTATTTAAGCCTTTTTCAAGGGCTGTTAGATAAGCAAAGACTTTGAAGGTAGACCCTGGTTGACGGAGAGCCTGTGTCGCTCTATTAAACTCACTTTTTTCAAAACTATAACCGCCGACCATGGCAAGAACTTTTCCAGTATGAGGGTCCATGGCAACAAGTGCGCCACCGACGTCCGGAATTTGTTGGAGCGAAAACACTTTTTCATCAAGGGGAGAGACAGCAATAATATCGCCGACCTTTAAGACATCGGAGATTTTCTTTACGACAGGACCCACATAAGGGTGGCCTTCTTTTGTGACAAGATGAGGACGCGCCCACAAGAGCTCTTTTAAAGGAATTTTTCCGGTTGTGCCGTCTTTGAGCCCAATGAGGGCACTTTCTTTTGTTACCTCGAGAACGATGGCCAGAAGAAAAGGAGAAAGACCCCGAGGACGTTTAAAATTAGTTAAAGTGTCTTGCCAGTTCTCAAGGGAGTGATTTCCAAAAGCCCCCCGCCAGCCGTAACGACGATCATAGGTGATGAGCGCTTTTCTAAAAACATCATCGGCGATAGAT
This sequence comes from Alphaproteobacteria bacterium 16-39-46, assembly GCA_002257235.1. GTDB lineage: Bacteria > Pseudomonadota > Alphaproteobacteria > 16-39-46 > 16-39-46 > 16-39-46. The sequence goes on along the minus strand of NCGZ01000098.1, from coordinate 1,703 downwards.
TGAAGTTTTGGATCCAATGTTGTCTTAACAGTGAGACCTCCTTTATAAAGTTCGGTAAGACCAAAGCGGCTGACAATATCTCGCCGAACTTCTTCTGCAAAAAAATCTGCGGTGACGTTTCCAGACTGCGGATTATGAAAATTCGTTTTTAAGGGATCTTCTTTTGCTTGTTGACCCTGTTTAAAAGTAACAATGCCATTTTCAATCATCCTGTCAATGACCCAATTGCGCCTGGCTATTGCCCTTTCAGCATGTCTTATGGGATGATAGCTGTTGGGCGCTTTCGGAAGTGCCGCAAGGTAGGCCGCTTCAGAAATCGTAAGTTCATCGAGCGATTTGTTGAAATAGTGTACTGCCGCAGCTCCAACGCCATAAGCCCCCCCCAAATAAATTTCATTGAGGTAAAGCTCTAAGATTTTCTCTTTGTTGAAAGTTTTTTCGAGCCGAAAAGCCAAAATGGCTTCTTTAATCTTACGTGCAATGGACACTTCATTTCCAATTAGAAAATTTTTGGCAACTTGTTGTGTAATGGTGGAGGCACCTTGAGGCCTTTTTCCTTGAAGGAAGTTTTTGATATTACTTAAAAAAGCACGGATAATACTTGAAGCATCAATACCTTGATGGGTATAAAAATTCTTATCTTCGGCCGCGAGAAAAGTATTAATGATATGTTGGGGAATTTCAGAGATGGGAAGAAAGACACGCTTTTCTTTTGCATATTCGTGAAAGAGCCGTCCATCATTGGCATGAAGACGGGTGACAATAGGTGGATCATAGACTTCTAACTGTTTATAGTCTGGAAGATCTTGAGTATAATAGGAAAAAATTACATATAAAATGACACTTCCCAGAAGTGCAGCTGAAAAAAAACAGGTCATTAAAAAAACAAAGAAACGTTTCATAATCGTATTTCACATCAAAATCTTAGGGGACAGAGGAAAGAGACCTTTCTTAAAGAGAAACAGATCCTATCGTAATATATTTTTCTTGACGCATTTTTTTTAAAGCTGCAGGTGGATAACGCAGAAGTGATTGAAGTGATTCCTCAAGTGCTTGAGAAACAGACTCAAAAATTTCAGACGGATTCCGATGGGCACCTCCGAGAGGTTCGGGAATAATACCATCAATAACGCCCAGCTTTAAAAGGTCGTTTGCTTTAAGTCTTAAAGCAGCAGCAGCTTCTTCACGATTTTCGCGGCTCCGCCAAAGAATAGAAGCACACCCTTCTGGAGAAATCACTGAATAAATAGAATTCTGGAGCATAAAGACTTGATTGGCTGTCGCAATGGCAATGGCACCGCCTGATCCTCCTTCTCCAATTACAAGACTGATGACAGGAACTTCGAGGCCTAAAGATACTTCTATACACCGTGCAATTGCCTCTGCTTGCCCACGTTCTTCTGCTTCTGTCACCGGAGAGGCTCCTGCTGTATCCACAAGAGTTATTAAGGGAAGACGGTAATGATCCGCAAGTTTCATGAGGCGCTGTGCTTTTCGATATCCCTCCGGTTTCGGCATTCCAAAGCCATGCTTCATGCGAGATTCAGTATCATGTCCTTTTTCTTGACCTAAGATAACAACACTTTGTCCTTTAAAACGTCCCAATCCACCAATAATGGCCGCATCTTCTCCAAAGAGTCGATCGCCAGCAAGAGGCGTAAAATCCTCTATCATCGCATTAATATAATCAAGAAAGTGAGGAC
>NCGZ01000097.1 GCA_002257235.1 Alphaproteobacteria bacterium 16-39-46 | reverse complement strand
TGGCATAAGCCTCACAAAACCACTAAAAATCTTTTTTATCTTTTCATAAAATTAGGTGGTTTTTTCTATCGGTGGCCCAATCCGTGAACAAGGCCAAAAAAGGGGGCCCATTTCGGCCCCCTTTTTATTTTCGTAGATATAAGATCTACATGAACAATTAGTTGAGTTGGATTAGAAATCCATACCGCCCATACCGCCCATGCCGCCCATACCACCCATACCGCCGCCCATACCACCGGCAGAGGATTTTTGATCAGGCTCTTCTCCAACCATAGCTTCAGTTGTAATCAGAAGTCCTGCAACGGAGGCAGCATCCTGAAGGGCTGTTCTCACAACTTTCGTTGGGTCAATAATACCAAACTTCAACATGTCACCATATTGATTGCTTTGAGCATCATATCCAAAGTTATGATCATTTTGATCAATCAACTTACCCACAACAATGGACCCATCTACACCTGCATTGACCGCAATTTGACGAATCGGTGATTGAAGGGCACGGCGCACAATGTCGATTCCAACCCGTTGATCATCATTGAGAGGTTTAAGAGCCGCAAGAACACTTTGTGAATAAAGAAGCGCAACACCACCACCGGCAACAACGCCCTCTTTTACAGCAGCACGGGTTGCATGCATCGCATCTTCAACGCGATCCTTACGTTCTTTCACTTCGATTTCAGTGACACCACCGACTCTGATAATGGCAACACCACCTGCAAGCTTTGCAAGACGCTCTTGAAGTTTTTCACGATCGTAATCAGAAGAGGTATCTTCAACTTGTTGACGAATCTGAGTGCAACGTGCTTCAATTTCCTTAGCAGATCCAGCACCATCGATAATGGTCGTCTCATCCTTCGTTATGAAAACGCGCTTTGCTGTGCCAAGCATATTCAAAGTAACGTTCTCAAGCTTAATTCCGAGATCTTCAGAAACCATCTGGCCACCGGTTAAAATCGCAATGTCTTCAAGCATCGCTTTTCTGCGATCCCCAAATCCAGGCGCCTTAACAGCGGACACTTTTAAGCCCCCACGAAGCTTATTAACAACGAGGGTTGCCAAGGCTTCACCTTCAACATCTTCTGCAATAATGAGCAGTGGACGACCAGACTGAACAATCCCCTCAAGGACTGGAAGAAGAGGTTGAAGACCCCCCAATTTCTTTTCATAAATAAGAATATAGGGATTTTCCATCTCACAGGTCATCTTCTCAGCATTGGTAATGAAATAAGGAGAAAGATATCCACGATCAAACTGCATTCCCTCAACAACTTCAAGTTCTGTCTCAAGGGATTTCGCTTCTTCAACCGTAATAACACCTTCGTTCCCAACTTTTTCCATAGCACGGGCAATCATTTTACCAATGTCAGATTCACCATTAGCTGAGATTGTTCCAACTTGCTCAATTTCGGCGTTGGTTGCAACGGGTTTTGACCGTTTCTTAACATTTTCAACAACAGCCTCAACAGCCATGTCAATACCACGCTTGAGATCCATCGGATTCATGCCTGCCGCAACAGCTTTAACGCCTTCACGGACAATTGCTTGCGCCAAGACCGTTGCTGTTGTCGTACCGTCTCCAGCAATATCAGATGTCTTCGTTGCAACTTCACGGAGCATTTGAGCGCCCATGTTCTCAAACTTATCAGAAAGTTCGATCTCTTTTGCAACAGAAACGCCGTCTTTCGTAATGCGGGGAGCCCCATAGGACTTGTCTAAAATAACATTGCGTCCCTTTGGACCTAACGTTACTTTCACCGCATCAGCCAAAATATCCACGCCTCTTAACATTTTTTCGCGCGCTTCCGCACCAAATTTTACGCGTTTTGCAGCCATTTAAAATCTCCTTTTAAATTAATACGATTTTAACATCTTAAAAGCTTAAGCTGTCAAAATACCCATAATGTCACTTTCTTTCATAATGAGATAATCTTCGCCATCAACCTTAATCTCAGTTCCGGACCATTTTCCAAAAACAACCCGATCTTTGACTTTTACGTCCATAGCAATTAATTTTCCATCATCGCCTCTTCCGCCGGAACCTACTGCAACAACTTCGCCTTCCATCGGCTTTTCTTTTGCAGTATCAGGGATAATAATCCCTCCTTTGGTTTTCTCTTCACCTTCTAATCTACGGATCATGACACGATCATGAAGTGGTCTGAACTTCATCACAAGAGTCCTTTCTGTTCTTGTTAAATTGAATAAACTGAGTGTAATATAATTATATTAGCACTCTCCTTGTATGAGTGCTAATATAAATCAGACGTCTTCTTTCTGTCAACGGCTATTTTTTTAATAAGGTTACCATGAGCTCTTCTCCTTTGATAATGCTTGGAATTGAAACAAGTTGCGATGAAACATCCATTGCCATCGTATCAGAAGATCGCCGTATTCTGAGCAATCAAATTTATACACAACAAAAAGATCACGTCTCATTTGGAGGGGTTGTTCCTGAACTTGCAGCACGTGCCCATCTTGAAAGACTTCCCATTCTTCTAAAAGAAGCTCTTCAAGAGGCTGATCTCGTGCTCCAAGACTTAAGCGGCATTGCTGTAACAGGAGGCCCGGGCCTCATGGGAGGTGTCCTTATGGGTGTCCTTTATGCAAAAGCCATTGCAGCCACCCTTCATAAACCCTTTCTGGCCATCAATCATCTGGAAGCCCATGCTCTCACCATAAGGCTTACGGAAGAAATCCCCTTTCCCTATCTTCTTCTCCTTGTCTCAGGCGGACATACACAATTCCTTTGGACAGAAGGGATTGGTCGTTACAAGCTCTTGGGAGCCTCTTTAGATGATGCTGCAGGAGAAGCCTTTGATAAAATAGCAAAACTCTTAAATCTTGGTTATCCTGGGGGCCCGGCTCTTGAAAAAAGTGCGCGTCTCGGAAACCCAGAACGCTTTGATCTCCCGAGGCCTCTTTTGCGAACACCTCACTGTAACTTTTCATTTTCGGGTCTTAAAACAGCTGTGCTTAAAAAAGTTGAAGCGCTCCCTCATCCTTTAACGCTCCAAGATAAAAATGATATGGCAGCCTCCTTTCAAAAGGCCGTCGGAGACACTTTAATCGATCGCTGCCAAAATGCTTTTAAGGTATGTAAAGCATTTAAGTCTTCTTTTCCTTTTGTAGTGGCAGGCGGCGTTGCTTCAAATCTTTACCTCAAGCAAAAACTTGAACTCCTTGCAAACGAACATCACCTCCCTTTAAAGGTTCCTCCTCTTAAACTTTGCACCGATAATGGTGCTATGGTTGCTTGGGCCGGGATTGAGCGCCTCAAACAAGGCCTCGAGGATTCTTTAGATTTCTCCCCCCGTCCCCGCTGGCCCCTTGAAGACCTTTTTAACGCAAAAACAAATTGTAAAAAGGTCACAGATTAAGCTTTATAAAGAATTTATGAAAAATTAAGAAGCAAACTGTATTGCAAAAAACTACTTAACTTTATAGATTTTTTTGTAACATGCTTAGCTGATCTTTATCGAAATCTAATTTCTGAGGATTGTTCTAAACAAATATAAAGAAAGACCTATGCTCTCAATATACCCTTTAGAAAAATAAACACCAAAATCAAAAATCTGTTTTTATAAAAAAACACCAAGTCTCCGGAGAAATTCAATGGCCCTCATAAAAACCTACTTTCGACTTTTTCTCATTTCTCTGACATTTTTCATAGGCATGATTGGAATTTCAAAACCCTCACTCTCGATGACAGCATCGAGTCTTGACTCACTTCTCAATGCCCCAACTGTTTCAGCAGGAGGAGGGATCTCTTCTATTCAGTCTCTCTACAATACCAATTTTTTAAGACCCTCTTCACCTCCAACACCCCCCACAAACATTTCTCCTCTGTCGCCTCCAGTTTCAAGCGCCGGTCTTAATGCAACCTCTGGTGGTCCTTCTGGTCCTCCAGCTGAATCAACGGCTTCTCTAAACTCTTCTGATGCCATAAGAGAAATCACTTCTGTTCATACGCTCGTTCCCGACATAACCACATCTGCAGCAACGAATCAAGCTGTTCAAAATGCAGTTCAGGCAGCAACAACAACGCCCCATGTTCCAGTGTGCACATCCACTCTTGATTCTTATACCATGCAATACACAACAGTATGTACTTAACGAATACAAACTCTTAAAATCCTTTTAACTTCTCGGAAAAATTATGAAAAAAATACTTTATCTTAAAGCTTCACTTTTTGCACTTCTCGTTGCATCCTCTGAAAATGCTGCTTCTTCTCCGTCTCAAGGTCAGGCAGCTTACACAGATTATCGCACGAACCTTAGAAATCAAGTCAACAGCCATATTGAACAAAAAATTAAAATTGCTAAAAAAGAAGAACCAAAAACATCAAGTATTTGGTCTTCGTTTGGTTATGGAAAAACAAAAGATACATCTTCCGAAGCCCTCGGTTCAAGTCGTTCGAGTTCCTTAAGCATTGGAGGAGACGCTATTTATGGAAATTGGACGCTCGGCATAGCACTTGTTGGTATTCATTCAAACTCAAAATCTTTTCTTACCCCTCCGGGACAAACTGTCACCAATGCTGCTTTAGCTCAACCCTACGTCTCGTACCAAGTTAAAGACTGGATGAGCCTCTTTGGTGCAGGGGGCACAACGTATTCTGGTGGGCATGCGACTAATCAATCAACTCCTTCCAATGGACATCAAATCACACAAAGTTATATTGGAACTCTTGGAGCTATATTTGTGTTGCCCATCGTCGAAGAATTTGTCTTACCAACCTTTCGTGTCAGTACGACGCGGGTAGAGTCCAAAACAAACTCTTACATTTGGTCCAATACTTATTATCAAACAGTTAGATCTCATCAGCAAACCGTCGATCCCACAATTCGACTCTCTTTCCTTTCCCTAGATAACTTCGTTCCCTATGTAGAGTACGCGACGCATTGGACCGTCGATAGATCGCGAAGTTCATCTACCGAACCTCGAAGAATGGGTCAGACCTTTGCGGGGGGAGGAACTGTCTTTCTCTCAAATAATTATCAATTGGGCTTCTCTTATTCAAGAGATAGCTTATCAACGCCTGGAAACAGAGATTACGTATCCATAAGAATATCAAAAAACTTTTAAAATTCCTTGAAAATTATTTCATTTCAAGTTACTTTATAAATGAGTTTCTTGTTTTAAGTTCTTTTTTTATCTGTAAACAGCTTTGGCCAAGAAGCATAATGTTCTCTTGAAATTAAGTTACTTCCTAATGTCTTTTTTTGACGATAAAAAAATACCGTCCATGCGTAACGGGGTCATATCCTAAAAAATAAAATATCTTTAAAATGCCTTTTCATAAGATGAAAATAACGTTAATAAAAGGAAATCAAATGAATACGTACCCAAAAAAAATATTCGGACATGCGCTCGTTTTGACTTTTATCTTCTCGTTAGGTCTTATTGTAAACTCAAAGATCGCAGAAGCGGTTCCTACGTTATCCGTTGGGGGAGGGTTATCTCGTTCTTCAAATTCGACGGAGACAAATACGACCTCTGACTCACAAGATGGTAAATCTTCTTCACCGAATTCACCATCTTCTATGGGTACTTCTTCATCTTCTTCAACATCTTCACCTACGTTAAGTGCTTCAGCAGCATCTCCGACAAGAGACTCATCTTTCGCCTCACATTCTTTAGGAGGGCCATCAGCAGCGCCCTCTTCTCTGGCTTCTGCATCAGATGCATCCCCCCTCTCAAAAGACTCATCCTTCGTGCCACCTCCTTCCACTGCCTCATCCTTCTCCACACCTCTCCCGCAACAAACCGCCTTCACACCCCAAGTTAACCAGATGCCCGCCACTTTTATCCAAAACGCATTTTCCAATTATGATTCAGGGGCAATGGCTGCAAAGATTTTAGCGACTTCAAATGGAATAACAGCAGCTCAAGCAGCTTCCGTTATCGCTTCCAAGCAAGGAGCTATTGACGCAGCTGCTAAACAAGCAGCAGCTGCTGATGCAGCTTCGGCAGCGGCTAAACAAGCAGCAGGCGGTGACGCGGCACTCGCAGCTGCTAAACAAGCAGCCGCTGATGCAGTTGCTCAAGCAGCTAAACAAGCAGCCGCTGATGCAGCTGCTCAAGCAACTAAACAAGCAGCAGGCGGTGACGCGGCACTCGCAGCTGCTAAACAAGCAGCCGCTGATGCAGCTGCTCAAGCAACTAAACAAGCAGGCGGTGATCTAGCTGCTCAACAAGCAGCGGCTTTTGCAGCTGCCCAGCTAGCAGCGGCTGATCTAGCTGCTAAACAAGCATCCATTGATGCAGGCGCTCAACAAGCAGCTGCAAAAGCAGGAAAATAGATGGATCAGGAGACAAAAAATAAGCTCCCAGATATCTTATATTTCTCTATCACCAATTAAATTGAGACCTGTCCCGTGATATACGACGAGGAAAATTTTGTTATTGGACTAACAAAATAGATTGGTCTCCTGGTGATATTTAAAATACAGCGATTCCCGGCGTAAAAAATAAATGAGTGAAACAAGGGATTTTAAGAGAAAAAAAGAATTATTTTTCGTAAACTTTTAATTTTTAGTGTGATTTA
>NCGZ01000096.1 GCA_002257235.1 Alphaproteobacteria bacterium 16-39-46 | reverse complement strand
TCACGATTTTCAACAAAAAATCACTATTTTTTTATTCGAGGGGGGGGAATCGCTATCCACTACAGACTCATTACCCGGCGATATGGAGAGGATACTAAATTTCGATGCTTTGAATAGCGATCATCAAAGAACCCATATATTCCGAGAATTTTATCAGGAATAATATTTAAGGAGCGATATCCAAGTCCAAAGTTACCCTCCATGTTTTTTTGCGAGTCTCGCATAAATCGTGCGTCCATAAAGAGCAGGGAGACATCGTCTTGACCGAGGGGAGAGAGAATTCCAATTTGACCCAAGTTGCGTTGCGTTCCGGTTTTTAGATTAATGCGTGCGTTGGGATGCCATTTTGAACCTGACTCACGCTCTCCAGAGGAATTATTGAAACTGACACAAGATAAAGCAATAATAGAGGAGGTGAGGAGAAGTTTTTTTTTCATTAGGTGATTTTGGTCTTTTATAAAATGGTTGATATTGGAATTTTTTAGACTAAATTTTTTTATAAATTAACTTTCCTAAATATAGTTTTAGAAGAAAGAGAAACCACTATCCTTTTTTTATATCTTAAGATCAATTGAATTGAAGAAAAAACTCTTTCTTTTTGTTATTAAAGCAAAAAGTGTTGCCTTCTTGCAAAATTGAGCGGCTTTCGTCTAGAAAACAAACTCAAATCATATCGATTTTTCTGGAGAAGACTGGAAAATAGTCAAGACTTTTCTCCAAAGGGCTGAAGAACAGTCGGATTGATTTTTAAGGTGCGTATTCGAAATTATAATTTTTAAGAAAATGATCTTAATTTTAATAGGATCATTTTCTTTTCATGAATAAACTAAAATTGCAGTTTCATAATATTAAGAATTAGCTTTTATATAGATAAATATTGATTATTTTCTCTCTTTTCATTTCGGAGATAAGTAAATAAAATGAATCCTTCGGAATTATCTTAAATCTGAAAAACATAAATAATTTATAAAAAATTACTATAAATTATCAAATATCTATAAACTTAACATTAGTATTAAAACAGCACAACTCTAAAAGAGGATAAATCATGAATAAACAAGATCTCGTAACTTACATTTCAGAAATAACAGATCTAAAAAAAGTAGAAGCCGAAAAAGCTTTGAATGCAGCCTTTAGAGGAATTACAGCAGCTCTTAGAAAAGAAGAAACAATCACATTTGTAGGATTTGGAAGTTTTTCAGTTCGAAATAGAAAAGCAAGAGTTGGTCGTAATCCAAAAACAGGCGAAGTTCTGCAGATAGAGGCTTCGAAAGGGGTTCGTTTTAAACCCGGAAAAGTGCTCAAGAATCTTTGATTCAGAATTACAAGAAGGGATTATAATGCTTAGGAGAATTTCAACGTTTTTTCTCCAGATAAGACGGAAAGAACTCTTTTCTGAGAAAAAAGAAAAATGTTCGGAAAAAGTCGTTGATTCTCTTTTTAAGCACTTTAATCTCTTTAAAGGCTCTCTGCTTTTAAAAGGTTCTCTGTTCTTTCATCCCTAAAAGACCCTAAAAAGATCTTTAAAAGTTTTAAGTTCAAGAATTTTGAAAATTAAGAAGTTATTTTTTGAGAAATTTCCAAGTCAAGGGTCTTAAATAGTTCTTTAAGGTTATCATGCTTTGACCCACCTGCTTGAGCAAGGTCTGGGCGTCCACCGCCTCCTTTGCCATCTAAGAGGGGAGAGACTTTCTGAACCAGATCAACGGCATTGAAAGTAGAGGTGAGATCTTTTGTTATCCCAATAACGATGGATACTTTGTCATCTGTTATATTGACCAAAACAACAATTCCTGAGATAAGGCGTTGTTTTGCGGCATCCACAAAGGGTTTCAATTCATTTATGGGGTGATTTTTAAGTGTAATGTTCAAAACTTTGACAGATCCAAAGGTTTTAAGGTCTTCATGGGAAGACGTATCCGAAAGAGGGCTCTTTTGACGCAAGGTCTGAATTTCTTTTTCAAGACGTTTTTTTTCAAGAAGCAAACTTTGAACGCGATCATTCAGAGCTTCAGGGGTTGATTTGAGAGAAAGACCAATTTCTTTCAAGAGGGTTTCTTGACTTCGAACAAAAATCTCAGCATTTTTTCCTGTAATGGCTTCAATGCGCCTTATACCTGCTGCAACGCCTGATTCTTGTATGATTTTGAAAAAACCAATGTCTCCGGTTCGCGTAACATGTGTTCCACCACAAAGCTCAACGGATGTTTTTAGATTTTGTTCTTCAGAGGCCTCGATCCCCATGGAGACGACGCGAACATCATCGGCATATTTTTCGCCAAAGAGCGCCATGGCACCGGAGTGAAGCGCTTCTTTTACAGGCATAAGACGGGTTAAAACAGAAGAGTTTGAGCGGATTTGGTCATTGACCCAAAGTTCAACAGTCTCTATCTGGGAGGCCGTTAAGGCTTTGGGATGACTAAAATCAAACCTGAGTCTTTCTGGGGCGACAAGAGATCCTTTTTGGACAACATGGCCTCCTAGAATATGATGAAGGGCACCATGGAGCAGATGGGTTGCTGAATGATTAGCTCTGAGAGAATCTCTGCGGGCTTTATTGACTTCCATGACAACGGTATCTTTAAGAGCAATGCTTCCCTCTTCAATGATGCCCTCATGAAGAATAAGATCTCCGAGTTTTTTAAGTGTATTGGTAATGCGAATGCGCGCTGAAGAGGAATCAGAAAGAGTTATCATGGTGCCCGTGTCGCCCATTTGTCCCCCTGATTCTCCATAAAAAGGACTTTGATTGGTGAAAATTTGAATCTTATCACCTTTTTGAGCTTTTTGAACCTCTTGATTATCTTTAACAATTCCGTGTATGAGCCCTTCAGCTTTTAAAGTCTCATACCCTAAGAAATCTGTTGGCCCCACTTTATCTTTAAGGGCATACCAAAGACTCTCTGTTTTCGTATCTCCCGACCCTGTCCAAGAAGAGCGTGCTTCTTTTTTTTGTTTTTCCATGGCCTGTTTAAACCCATCAACGTCAACGAAGATCCCTTGAGGTCTTAAGGCATCTTCTGTTAGGTCAAGAGGAAATCCATACGTATCATAGAGCTTAAAGGCACTTTCTCCTGGAAAAAGTTTTGAGGAAGGGAGGTGTGAGAGTTCTTCTTGAAGAAGTTTTAAGCCACGCTCGAGTGTTTCTTGAAATCTTATTTCTTCTAAAAAAAGTGTTTCTGAAATCAACGCCTTGGCACGCTCAAGTTCAGGATAGACGCCGCCCATTTGAGCGAGAAGGGTTGGAAATAAATGCTGGAGAAGGGGCTCTTTTTTTCCCAGGAGTTGAACATGGCGCATGGCTCTGCGCATAATGCGTCTGAGAACATAACCTCGACCCTCATTGGAGGGAAGCGTTCCTTCTGCAATTAAAAAGCTAGAAGCCCTTAAATGATCAGCAATGACACGGTGAGAAGATGCCATTTTTCCAGAGTAGGGGACACCCGTCAGCAGGACAACGGCTTGAATGAGAGCTTGAAAAAGGTCAGTGTCATAATTCGATTGCACACCCTGAAGAACAGCGGAAATCCGCTCAAGTCCCATCCCCGTATCAATGGAAGGGCGGGGCAAAGGAACCCGCTGCGGGGCTGTGCCCGGTTCAAGAACCTTTTGATCATACTGCATGAAAACAAGATTCCAAATCTCGACAAATCGGTCGCCGTCTTCATCTTTAGATCCGGGAGGACCTCCTGGAATGGTGTCGCCATGATCATAGAAAATTTCAGAACAGGGACCGCAGGGACCTGTGTCTCCTGCAGACCAGAAGTTGTCTGTGGTTGAGATGCGGATGATCTTGTCCTCTGAAAACCCTCCGATTTTTTGCCAAAGAGCGGCTGCTTCAGAATCTTCTCCGTAAACTGTTACTAAAAGACGATCTTTCGGTATCTGAAGCTCTTTGGTTATAAAGGTCCAGGCATAAAAAATTGCCTCTTCTTTAAAATAATCTCCAAAAGAAAAGTTTCCGAGCATTTCAAAAAAAGTATGATGTCGGCTTGTATATCCGACATTTTCAAGATCGTTGTGTTTTCCACCGGCTCTCAAACATTTTTGAGCGGTGACAGCACGACGATAGGGACGTGTTTCAAGGCCCGTGAATACATCCTTAAATTGCACCATGCCTGCCGCTGTAAACAACAAGGTTGGATCATTGTGGGGAATGAGCGAACTGGACGCAACTTCCTCATGATGATTTTGTTTGAAAAAATTCAAAAAAGAGGAGCGGACTTCGGAGGTTGTTTTCATGATGCGACGAACAAGTTATGCTTCTATAAACGTTGCATCAGGGCCACCAATCATCTCATCAACAACAACACTTCCATTTTCTCGGATGGATTTTTCAATCTCAGCCGTTGTCTCAGGATGTTCTTTCAGAAAGAGACGCGCTGCCTCACGACCTTGCCCAATGCGTTGATCTTTATAAGAATACCAGGATCCTGATTTCTCAATAAGATTTGCCTTAACGCCGAGGTCTATGATTTCTCCAATCTTAGAGATCCCTTCTCCATAGAGAATATCAAATTCAACAACTTTAAAAGGGGGTGCGACTTTATTTTTGACAACTTTGACGCGGGTTTGGTTTCCAATAATTTCGTCTTTATCTTTTATTGCGCCAATGCGCCGAATATCAATGCGGACAGAGGCATAGAATTTCAAGGCATTTCCCCCTGTCGTTGTCTCTGGACTCCCAAACATGACGCCAATTTTTTGGCGAATTTGGTTAATAAAGATCACCATACAATGGCTTTTCGAAACGGATCCTGTGAGTTTACGAAGGGCATGACTCATGAGACGCGCTTGAAGTCCAACATGGGTATCTCCCATATCTCCTTCGAGCTCGGCTTTTGGAACAAGAGCGGCAACGGAGTCAATAACAAGGACATCAACAGCGCCGGAGCGTACAAGGGTATCTGCAATCTCAAGGGCCTGCTCTCCAGTATCTGGCTGGGAAATTAACAGCTCTTCTAAGTTAACACCGAGTTTTCGGGCATAGCTAGGGTCAAGGGCATGCTCTGCATCCACAAAAGCGCACGTACCACCACTTTTTTGAGCCTCGGCTACAACATGAAGGGCAAGCGTTGTCTTTCCTGAGCTTTCAGGGCCATAAATTTCAATGATTCGGCCTTTTGGAAGGCCTCCAATGCCAAGGGCAAGATCAAGACCTAAAGAGCCTGTGGAAATTGTTTCAATGTCAACAATGTGCTCATGAGCACCAAGGCGCATAATTGAGCCTTTTCCAAAGGCACGTTCAATTTGTCCGAGGGCAGCTTCTAATGCTTTTCCTTTATCCATAACCTAAGAATCCTTACATCAAAAAAGAGAATAGAGAGTGATGTTCCTTTATTTCATACCTTCGCTTCTCTTGCAATGGGTCCTTTTTAAATGGGCAAAAAATATTTCCCCGAAGCCAAATTTTTAACCGTGTAGCGAAGATCTCGGGGGCTTGCGTCTGAGGTGGAGACTTATGGACTTACACAAATAGGATACGATTATAATATTGAGTTCAAAAACATATGGGTAACTTTTTTTTAAAAAAGTTACCCATTGAGCTTAAGGCGGATTATATCTCGAGCCTAAGATTGTCTCTTTTCTAAAGAGACAATTGTAGGATTTAATCTTTATTGCATTGACTTCATTTTTTCGATCATTGTACGCATGTTTTCCATCGTGGAGGACATCTTCATTTTTTCTTCATCTGTCATTGTGGAAAGTATTCTTTCACATGTAGCGTATGTCTTTTCACATGCAGTGCACATTTTTCCAATTGTGCTTTTATGAGTCCCCGTCTTCTCACACATGGTACACATCTTTTCGCACATGGTGCACATCTTCTCACACATAGCACACATCTTTTCGCACATGTCTTTATCCATCATGGCATGCATATTCTCACACATAGCACACATATTCTCACACATAGCGCAAATCTTTTCGCACATGGTGCACATTTCGTCGCTTATGCCTTTGTCCATGATGGATTGTAGCTTCTCCATCATTGTTCCCATCTCAGCCATCATAGCAGCATTCAGTGTGCCATTGCTCATCATTTTATGCATTTTGTCCATAGAAGAGTATATGTTTTTCAAGTCTTCTCCCATAATTGTAGTCATTTGAGAGGCATCACTTGAAGAAGAAACCGAATCTTGACCAAACGCATCGCCAATGTAACAAAGGCTTGTCGTCAAAAAGAAGGCACTTAAAAGAGACTTTTGGATTTTAGATGTTGAGTATTTTAGTTTCATGGCATATTTCTCCTGCTTAAATTATTTTTTGTTAGATTTACGACATTTTCTGAGGAGATAATATCACACTTGACCATCTGCTCGAGAAAAGCCAAAAGTTATTGCAAGACGGATTTTTTTCAAGAGCAGATCATAAACCTACATCTGAGTGACCCTTATTTCCCCACTTTCTAACTTAGAATAAATAAATTTCAGATTCGTGTCAAGGCTCTCAGCACGGCCGTCTCATAAATTGTCTGAAATAAGGCTATGATGAGGCGTCAAGACATGGTTTTACCGATTGAAATAATTAAATTATCCTCATTTTCTTCT
>NCGZ01000095.1 GCA_002257235.1 Alphaproteobacteria bacterium 16-39-46 | reverse complement strand
TTAAATCACACTAAAAATTAAAAGTTTACGAAAAATAATTCTTTTTTTCTCTTAAAATCCCTTGTTTCACTCATTTATTTTTTACGCCGGGAATCGCTGGTATAAAGTTAGTAAGATTGGGTGATAAAAATCTTAGAAATAAGAGCGATCAGTGATTTTAGGGGCATTAATGGTTTTTTTCAAAGCGCTTGAGACCTACAACTTGTTGTAAGTCTTGAAGGAGAATTTCAACAAGACTCATAAGGTTTTCCTGGTCTTGTGGAGGATAAACGCACTTATTGAGCCTAAATGTTCTTTCAATAAAAAGGGAGTTTCCTTTTTGAGAATAGGTACTTTGATAAAGTCCTGCAGAATTTTCAAGGTGTCTTGGGAGAGGAAGATGGAAAACATCCAGGGTTTTTGAGAGTAGGATCTCAGAGGACCAGTGACTTATTCCCGCTTCTAGAACAAGGGGATAAAGGCGAGGTTTGAGGGTAAAAATACCTCTCATAAAGGGAAGTGCCAGGCGCATATCAAGCCCGTAAGGGATCTGAAAGAATGTTTCTTGGGAGAAGCTTACGGATTTGGGAGTCTTCCATTTGCCCCTGGCCGTGCAATCCTCGTCGAGTTTGTAGGCGTTTTCAGAGCTGAAAACGCCAGCCCCCCCTTCAGGTGTCAGCTGGAGGATGGACGATGCGATTTCTTCCGGATTATCTGTGATCCTTGAGAAAAAGGCGCGGAGCCCTGTTGCGCTTGGCCCTGTGGTGTCGATGTGATTTTCCCCTTCAAAGGTTCCTGAATCCAAAAGTTTAATTTTAGAGGACACTCGGTAAACGTTTTTGAGAGGTGTGAGGGGGGGCGTTCTTGCAACTTTTCCCTTTGCTTTTTGAGACTTGGTTCGTCCTGAAATTGCGAGGACAACAAATTTGTCATAAAGGGTGGGCGATAAAACTCCAAAAGATTGAAACCGGACTGTCGGGTCCGCATAAAGATCAAATTTTGGAAGATAAATGATAATATGATCAAAATAAGATGCAATGGGAATGGGAGGGACAGTCGTTGCTGCAGAAGCGCTAATAAGAGCTCCATAGGCTTCAATTCCCTGAGCTTTTAAAAGAGCTTGCATTAAAAAAGCCTGATCTTTGCAGTCGCCATATCTGTTTTTTAAGATATCTGGGAGAGAATGAGGAACAACGGGCCCCTTCGGATCCAGATAAACAGCAACATAGGTGATGTTTTGGGCAACCCAATTATAAATTTTCTGAGCGGCTTCTAAGCCTTTTGAGGGTCCAACGATTGTATTCGAGAGTTCTTGAAGCTCAGGCATGATTATGAGGAGTTTTTCTGATTGTTCAGCGTAAATGCGTCCACACGATTCCCAATCTTGTAATGTTGAGGCATAAAAAGAAGGAACGAGATCAGAGGGCGAAATCATTGAAGGTTCGCTATCGTGCGCTGGAACATTGCGAAGCTTGGCCTTGAGGAGGCGTTTATGTGTTTTAGGGTCTTCGATGTCTTCGAAAGGAAAATCTCTTGCCTCAGCTGCCTGAAGGAACAAATCTTTATGGCTTGGGGGCTCTATAGTGATTTCCATGACGTCAGTTGGAAAAAAGAAGTCAGGGCTCGTTTCGAAAAAAAATCCCCATGCCCCAAAATTCTTAATTGTAAACTCCAAGGTAAAATCGAGACGACTTCCAACAATGAGTTGTGGAAATAAAAGCGTTGTCGTGACATTGTTTGAAAATCCGGGAGCAGTTTGGCTTTCTGGAGAAGGCCGCGTAAAGATATTTTCTTTGGGGACGATGATCTTCGTTCCATCGGGTTGAAGAACAAAAGCTTCTTTGATCGTTAATGTGCGCATCAAAGGATCATAGTCGGGTGTGGGAATTTTAGTCGCAAGCTCAATACCTTCAGGGGTTAGGATATCAATTTCAGCATGGATAAGTTGTGTCCCGGTCATGTCTGGATTAAGCGTTGTTTTACTTTTTATAACATGAAAAGAAAAAGCAGGACTTTTAGCCTCCGTTAAAAAAGACGATATAGAAATGGCAAAAAGCGTAACGAGAAAAAGAAGTGTATGTTTTTTCATGGATTTTAATCTTTTAAAAGGAGTCCTGAATGCATCATTAAGAACAGAGCTCCTTTATGTCAAGCCGTGGATTTTTTTTGAGGGGTAAACGCGAGAGAAAAGAAATGGCTGGTGATTTTTCATTATCTGTTAGGCGAAAAAGAGCCTTAAAACACTGGACTCAGAGGGAATTTAAAACAAAAAAGAAAAAAGATATTTTAAGAGCTTCATTTTAGGATTTCTTTTCGCTAAGATAGATTCGAAAATTCTCTTTAAGGAATTCTAAAGAAGATAATAAGATGTTTATACATTTTTAGAGATAGGATATCAATCTGTGATCGGCATTATTCTCGTTACCCATGGAGCTCTTGGGGAGGCTCTCTACGACACACTCACGCACATTATGGGGCCTCAACCTCATATTGCTGTTTTATCTGTTGATTCAGAAAATTCAGTGGCGTGTTACCCCCATAAGATTCTCTCTCTTATAGAGACCGTGGACCAGGGAAAAGGTGTGATTCTCTTGACGGATATGTTTGGAGGGACACCTTCTAATCTTGCGATTTCTGCTTTAAGTTGTGAAAGGCCTCTTGAGGTCATTGCAGGGGTAAATTTACCGCTTTTTATTAAGCTTGTGGAGATTAGAGGAAATGTGTCTCTGGATGATGCTGTTTTAGTTGCTCAGGAGGCAGGACGCAAGTATATACATAGTGCGTCTTCTCTTTTAAAAAACTAAACTTTTTTAGAACGTAAAAGTTTGAATATTATGGATAATGATCGGTTATTTAATCCGTTTATCACGGAATCTGTCGAAATTAAAAATCAAAAAGGACTGCATTCGCGTGCAGCAGCAAAGTTTGTAAAGGTGGCGAACGCATTTAAAGCTGAGACGTTTGTTCAAAAAGAAGATTTAATTGTCTCGGCGCATTCGATTATAGACCTTTTAATGTTGACAGCAGGTAAGGGAACAAAACTTATGCTAAAAAGTTCTGGGACTGAAGCGCGAGAAGTGTTGAAGGCTCTTAAAGATCTTGTTCTTGAAAAATTTCAAGAAGATTAAATTTTGATTTGTAAAGATTGGATAAAGGATGACAGTATATTTATTGAGTCTTTGGGCAAGTGGAGCATGTCTTTGTTCTGTTTTTCTGACGAAGTTTATGATTCGGATTAATATTCAAGATGTTCCAAACAACCGTTCTTCTCACGTGAAAGTTACGCCTAAGTCTGGTGGTATTGCTGTTGCCATTCCATTTTTGGGAGCTCTTTTTCTCTATGACTTTTTTTATTCTTTTTCTCTCCCTTTTGTAACCTCGATACTTTTTGCTTCTTCTCTTATTGTTCTCATGGGATTTTGGGATGATATGAAAGGATTGTCATGGCGTGTTCGGCTTGGCTTTCAGGGAGGCGTTGCCCTCTTTATGGTGATGTCAGGGGTTTCTTTTAAAACACTTTTTCTTCCTTTTTTTGGTGTTGTTCCTTTAGGATTTTGGGGGCCATTAATATCATGTCTTGGCATGGTTGCATTCATGAATTTCTATAATTTTATGGATGGGTTGAATGGACTTACGATTGGGTCTACGCTCATTGGGCTTTTCTTTTTTGGTGTAATTGTTCTTTGTTTAAATTTTGAGAATCAAGGGAGCTTAACGTTTTTTTGTATTATACTTTTAATTTTAACTCTTCTTCCTGTTTTCTTTTTTAATTTTCCCAATGGAAAGATATTTTTAGGAGATGCAGGAAGTCAGTTTTTGGGTCTTGTTCTTCCTTTGATTGGAATCATCGCAACCTTCGAATTTCCAGAAATCTTTGAAGGAAATGGGTTTGAAGAGAGAGGTGTCTCTCCTTTTTTAATTCCCCTTCTTTTCTTTAATTTTATTTTTGATGGTCTGTTGACATTAATTTTACGTGCGATGCGTGGTCGAAAGATTTGGGAAGCGGATCGCAACCATCTTTTTCATATGCTTCTTGATAAAAAAATATCTGCTCGGAATGTTTCTTATATTCATTTTGCTTTTTTTACAATTCAAGGCCTTATAGCTTTGTATTTTACATTTTATGTGGCTTCAAGATTTTTTATCTTTGGCGTAGGGACAGTTTTTACTTTACATCTATTATATGCTTACTGGCTTTTAAGAAAGTCAGGGATAAAGGGAGTTTTTCATGCGTGAAATCATTCTTGATACAGAATCAACAGGTCTTGATCCTGATAAAGGGCATCGACTCGTTGAAATTGGATGTGTGGAATTCTTAAACCGTGTTCCTACTGGAAAAGTTTTTCATACCTATCTTAATCCTGAAAGAGATGTGCCGGAAGAAGCTTATCGCATTCATAAACTCTCAACAGAATTTCTAAAAGATAAGCCTCTTTTTTCTGAGGTACATCAGGATTTTTTGCTTTTCTTGGGAGAAGATCCTCTTGTCATTCATAATGCAAGTTTTGATTTAAAGTTTATTAATGCAGAGCTTAAACGCGTTAATCTCCCCCTCATTCCTCTTTCACGCGCAACAGATACGGTTCTTTTGGCGCGTCGAAAGTTTCCAGGGTCCCCTGCGAATCTTGATGCGCTTTGTTCCCGGTTTAAAATTAACATTTCACAAAGAGCCGCTGAGGGACATGGTGCTCTCTTGGATGCTCAACTTCTTGCTAAGGTTTATATTGAACTTCTGGGTGGAAATCAGATAGAGCTGTCCATTGGGAGAGAGAAGGAAATAACAAAAGAGGGGAGCGTCTTAAAAAATGAACGGCTGTCCGTTACTCCGCCACGTCCTCATGCCCCAACATCTGGGGAAATTGAAGCCCATAGAGTTTTATGTAAGGGACTCAAGAATCCCCTCTGGAATTTGTTTAAATCTTAAAGTTGATTTTTTTTGAAAAGGATTTTGAATGATTTCTGAAGAACACCTTAAGGTAGGTTTGGATAAAATTCCGTTTCCATTTGATCAAAAGGGGGAGGGACTTTTGCAATCAGGATGCATTGAATCTTTAAAGATAGAAGACTCTAAAATTATTTGCATCCTTTTAGTTCCTGTCTTAAAAGAAGAAGACCAAAAAAAAATCGAAACATTTATTGAAGACGTTAAAAGATATCTTAAAATTCAAGTGCCAACCCATGAGATTTTTGTGATTACGACGAATGAACGCTCCTCTGCACTATCTCCGACATTACCTCTCAAACCTTGGGGTATTAGAAATATTCGCCATATTATTGCGGTGGCTTCTGGAAAAGGAGGCGTCGGAAAATCAACAGTTGCCCTAAATCTTGCGGTGGGATTGAAAAATTTAGGACTTAAGGTGGGTATTCTGGATGCAGATGTCTATGGTCCCTCTCTTCCACATCTTTTTAATGTTCATGAAAAACCGATGATGTTTGAAGGTAAAAAATTTAAACCGATCTTGAAAGAAGGATTGGCATTGATGTCCATGGGCTTTTTAATGGATACAGAAGCGCCTCTTATTTGGAGGGGTCCCATGGTCCAAGGCGTTATTACCCAACTTTTAACAGATGTTGACTGGGGGGATTTGGATGTTTTGGTGGTGGATTTACCCCCTGGAACGGGCGATGTTCAACTGACGCTTGCTCAAAAAGTTTCGCTTTCGGGGGCTGTCATTGTCTCAACGCCTCAAGATATTGCTTTAATTGATGCCCGTAAAGCCATTGGAATGTTTGAAAAACTTGAAGTGCCTCTTTTAGGGGTTGTTGAAAATATGAGTTTATTTATCTGCCCAAATTGTCATTATGAAACGTCTATATTCTCTCATGGGGGGGCCCGAAAAGAAGCCGAAAAAAGAGGACTTCCTTTTTTAGGTGAAATTGAATTGAGTTTAAAACTGAGAGAGGCCTCTGATCTTGGGCTTCCATTAGATCAAAAAGAAGGGATCGCAACTTCTTTTTTAAAAATTGCTCAAAAAGTAAAAGATCAATTGGACGCATTTACGGTTTAAAACAGATTGAGAGAGGAGAGGTTTAAAAATGGAGAAGAAGCTGAGAGAGCGTCTTTTCAGTCTAATTCTCAATTTAAATCAAAATTTACGCATTTGTTTTTACGGAAGAGTTTCAACGAGGGGGATGTCTTGATGATATCGTAAAAAACCTTAAGACACGCCGGGACGCACGCGTAAAAGGGGCGGTAACAGCCTCCAACATGAGAGCGAAACTTGTGAGGCTGGAGACTCTGGAACAGCGGTATGAGTTTATCCGGAAAAATGGTCCTCTGAATAGGACAGGGTTTTTGGCCATCATGCAGAAAAACCCATAAACCTAATTTAAGGAGGAGTTCTAAGCGTTCTATAAGTACAAAACCCCTTTTTGACGATCAGGTCAAAAAGGGGTTTTGGGTATCCTCAAAATCTAACTCTGCTTAAAAGCAGGTTGAATTCATGTGTTTTTTTATTTAGCCGCACTTTGTTTTAAAGCGTCAAGACGATCTTGAAAAGCTTTTAACCAACCTGCTGGAAATTGAGTATCAGTCGAGGAAAGCATCTTTCTCAAGGCAATTTTATCAGATGATTTAAGGCTTTGAACAGGAGCGGAATAATAAAGGTTATATCCAGCGAGCGCCTCTTCAAACTTTGTGAGAAAACCCTCTTGAACTGTTATGCGTCCATAAGCGTTTGAGGGAAGAAGACTATTTAGATATCTCCGATGATCTACATCAAATCCAGAAATCTGAGCTGATTGTCCATAATAAAGCGTACAAGCTTTGAGAGCGTCTTCAAATTTTGGAAGAAACCTTTCTTGGCCTGTTATGCGTCCATAAGCGTTTGAGGGAAGGAGACTGTTAAGATAGTGCCGATGCTCGACCTCAAACTTGGAAATCTGATCTGATTGTCCATAATAAAGTGTACAAGCTTTGAGAGCGTCTTCAAATTTTGGAAGAAACCCTTCTTGGACTGTTATGCGTCCATAAGCGTTTGAGGGAAGGAGA
Source organism: Alphaproteobacteria bacterium 16-39-46 (assembly GCA_002257235.1). Classification (GTDB taxonomy): domain Bacteria; phylum Pseudomonadota; class Alphaproteobacteria; order 16-39-46; family 16-39-46; genus 16-39-46. The sequence continues at coordinate 15 of NCGZ01000095.1, read as the reverse complement.
CTGCTAAGATAGTGC
>NCGZ01000094.1 GCA_002257235.1 Alphaproteobacteria bacterium 16-39-46 | reverse complement strand
CATTTCAAGAAGCTTTGGGCTTTTTGAGCTTATTGATCCCCGAAAATCTTCCAATTTTTATATAGATTCACTTATGAATTTTTTGTCCGGTAGCAAGGTTCTAGAGTTTAAATTCGCAAAATCTGAGGCCAGTTTACATCTCTTGGCCGAAAAAGCCCTAGAGCAAATAGATCTTAAGAATTATGAGGCTAAGATCAAAGCTTGTAAGAATGTCGCGTCTACTTTTAAAGTTGGAATTGCTTTTGGTGGAAAAGACGTTGCGGTGGCTTTTAAATAAAACAGCCCCCTTTTTTGCAAAAGAGGGAGGGACAAAAGCCTCTCCCTAAATCATTCTGAGTACGTTTTTGAGATTGCCTCACGATTATGACACCCTAATTGATCACCAAGCTCACAGGCCTTTTCATAGAACTCTTCTGCTTTTTTAGGGTCCTTGGTAACGCCTTCACCATTTACATAGAGCCTCCCAAGATGGTTTGCAGCTTCTGCAGAACCTTTTTTTAAAGCTTTAAGATAATAATTTTTGGCTTTTTCAAAGTCGACGGCAACGCCGTGACCAAAATGAGAACACTCCCCTAAAAGAGTTAGAGCCGCAGCTTCTGTTGTATTTTCTAAAATCTCAAAAGCTTCCTTATATTTCTTTTGAACAATATACTCTTTTGCTTTGATAACAATCTTACTTTCAGTAGCTTGGCTTTGCACAACAACAGCGAAACTGCTTATGAAGATAGCTGTTAGAATTAAAAAGCTTAATTTTTTCATTAGAAAACATTCCATTCTTAAAAAAAAACAGTCCTGTAGAAGTATTTCTACAAGACTGCATAAATTTGGAAAACCAAAAAGATATTCGTTAAAAGGAACCTTATCTCCGATCCCCAAACAACCTTAGAAGCATCAAAAACAAGTTTATGAAGTCGAGATACAACGTCAAAGCACCCATAATAGCCTTCTTACCCGCAATTTCTTGAGAGTCTGAACTTGCGTAGATTTCCTTAATGGTCTGAGTATCATAAGCTGTGAGGCCGGTGAATATGAGAACTCCAATGATCGACAACGCAAACTGAAACGCAGAGCTTTGAAGAAATATATTAACAAGACCCCCAATGATTATTCCAATGAGGCCCATAAATAAGAAGGATCCCCATGCAGAAAGATCACGCTGCGTCGTATATCCATAAAGGCTCATGGATCCAAAAGTCCCCGCTGTGATGAAAAAGACACGGGCAATGCTTGTCCCCGTATAAACCAGAAATATCGGGGTCAACGCAAGCCCCATGAGAGCTGCATAAAGCCAAAACATTGCCTGAGCCTTTTGAAAGGACATATCTTTAATTTTAAATTGCAGATATAAAACAAGTCCAAAAGGCAAAAACAAGAAAACAAGTGCCAACATAGAGTTTGCATAGAGAGCCTCAATCAAAGAAGGCGTTTGAGAAACAATAAAAGAAACAAGTCCGGTCAAACCCAGTCCCAATCCCATAAAATTATAAACCTTAAGCATATAAGCCCGAAGACCCATATCATAGGTCATTTCAGAGGAAGCAGCCCGCCCACTCACGTTTCGATTAAAATTAGATGCCATTTTATAAACCTCACTTCATTAAAAAAAAATTTTTATGCCTCATTATAATTCACTTCTTGAAAAACTACAAGAAAAAGGCAATGTTTAAAAATTAATTAAATAAATAGCCTTTCCCTCTGTTTCGAAAGAAAATAATGTCTCTTTTTAAAAGCGTCAAAAAAAAGCCCTTGCACCAAATTCTCATAGGTTTTTTATGGCCTCAAATGAGTTTTAAACGACTTTTTCGGTACCTTTATTTAAGACTTTTGCGTCTTCAGGCCTCTCCCTCTGCCATTGCATCAGGGCTAGGAATCGGCGTGGCCCTGTCATTTACGCCCTTATTAGGTGCCCATATCATTCTCTCCATTGGACTCAGTTGGATTTTAAGAGCGAATAAAGTCGCTGCTCTCTTAGGAACTTTGATTGGAACACCGTGGACACTTCCTTTTATGTTATTTTTAAGCTACAAAACAGGAATCCTAGGGATTCACTTTTTTCATAAACTTTTTCCAAATGTGGTTCTTTCTTCCTCTCTTCTTGACACCCCTCTCTTTGATTTTAAAGAAATCTATGCCCATCCAGCTGCTTTTTTTCTCCCAACGTTTCTGGGCTCTCTGCCCCTTGGAATATGTATTGGACTTTTTGTTTTTTTCATCACATATCCTCTCATTAAATCTTACCGAAAACATCAAGGAGCTCTAAAATGATTTTAGGGATTGGAAGTGACCTTGTGAACACAAAACGTATCGATGCTCTTTTAAAAAAGTTTAACCAACGTTTTAAAGATCGTATCTTTACGCCTCAAGAACAAAGTTATTGTGAAGCCCACCATTATGTGGCTTCAAGCTACGCCAAACGTTTTGCTGCTAAGGAAGCTTGTGCCAAAGCCCTTGGACTCGGGTTTCAAAATGGTGTCCGTTGGATCGACATTGAGGTTCTCAATAACACGCAAGGAAAGCCCTTTTTAACGCTTAAAGGAAAAGCTTTGACGCATTTAAAGGATCTTCTTAAGGGTCTTCCGAAAGAGACAGAACCTCGCCTGGATTTAAGTTTGTGCGATGAGGGTTTTCTTGCGCACGCTTTTGTGGTTATATCATATCAATGATGAAAGGAATATAAAATGATCCCAAACTCTACCCCACCCGCTTCTCCTCCTAAATCTGAATTTTGGAGCACTGTAAAAACTCTTTTTTTGGCTTTATTTGTCGCTCTTGTCCTCAGAAGCTTTCTCTTTGAGCCTTTTAACATTCCTTCTGGATCCATGATTCCCAACCTGCTCGTGGGAGATTTCCTTTTTGTCTCTAAATGGTCTTTTGGGTATAGCAAATACTCCTTTCCTTTTGGCTTAGATCTTTTTTCAGGGCGGTTTTTAGATGCTCGTAAACCTAAGCAAGGAGAAGTTATCGTTTTCAAATATCCCCGCGATACTGAATTTCAATGGATTAAGCGCGTTGTGGGAACGCCTGGAGATACCATTCAAATGAAAGATGGTATTCTTCATATCAACGGCGAAGCTGTTAAACTCGAACGTATTGAGGATTATTCTTACATTGACGAAGATGATCAAACAACGCACGTCTCAGAGCAATATATTGAAACTTTCCCAAATGGGACGCAACATCGCATTTTGAAAGACGTTCCTTTTGGAGAAGCAAGACTTGATGACACCCCTCTTTACGAAGTCCCTCCCGGCCATTACTTCATGATGGGAGATAACCGAGATCATTCTGGTGATAGTCGCATCATAAACAACCTTGGATTTGTTCCTGAGGAGTATTTTCTTGGAAAGGCAAGCCTTATCTATTTCTCAGAAGAGCACTCTTATTGGCCCCAAAGCACACTTCGTGTTCCGATGGACTGGTTTAGCCCAAAAGAATGGTTTTCAGATCGATTTATTTGGTGGCAACCTTGGAAATGGTTTACGGCCATCAGATACAGTCGCCTTTTTAAGATCATTAACTAATAATGTCCCCCTCTCATGCACCTTATCCTTATCAAGAACTTGAAGCTTTTTTGGGGCATGCCTTTATAAACAAAGCACTTTTGGAGGGGGCGTTAACGCATCCAAGTTATACCCATCGTAAAGGACTTTCTTCCTTCGAGCGTCTTGAATTTTTAGGAGACCGCGTCTTAGGATGTGTCATCGCAGAGGCTCTTTACACCACTTTTGAGACCGAAGAAGAGGGAAATCTCTCTCATCGATTGGTAGATCTGGTCCGAAAAGAATGTATTGGAGAAGTGGTTCAAACATGGCCCCTTCATCTTTATCTTCGTCTCTCAAAATCATTAAAACGGACCGATCTCCCTTTAAATGTACTTGCTGATGCTGGAGAAGCAATCTTAGGAGCTCTTTTTTTGGATGCAGGACTTCTTAAGACCCAAGAGTTTATTTTAAAATACTGGACACCCTATCTTAATAAGACGTCTCAAAAAAATTTAAGGGATGCAAAATCACGCCTTCAAGAATGGGCTCAGGCGCATGGATTTTCGCTTCCAACCTATGAAATCCTTGCCTCTGAGGGACCAGATCATGCCCCTCAGTTCCATGTCCGCGTTAAAGTCATAAAAAAGACTAAGCCAAGGTGGACTGAAGGATGGGGACCATCTCGTAAACAAGCTGAACAAACTGCTGCACAACTTCTTTTAGAACATTTATCCTCAGAGGAATCCGTAAAATGACATCTGAAACACGCTGTGGATTTATTTCCATTTTAGGACTTCCAAATGCCGGAAAATCCACACTTATTAATCAGCTCGTGGGGGCGAAAATTTCAATTGTTACCCATAAACCTCAAACGACGCGATTTCGAATTCTCGGGATTCGGAATGTTGACGACACTCAACTGATTTTTATTGATACCCCTGGGATTTTCTCTCCTAAAAAACGTCTGGACCACGCCATGTTAGCTTCTGTATGGAAGGCCTACGATGATACAGATTTAACTCTTTTCATGGTGGACGTTCAAAAAGGACTTTCTCCTTTTGTTTTAGAGCTTATTGAAAAACTTGTTAAAAAGCCCAAGCAACTCATTGTTCTTCTCAATAAAATTGATCTTGTCAAAAAAGAAGTCCTTTTGGAAATGTCTCAGACACTTTCTGAAATGGGATGTGAAACAATTTTTATGATCTCAGCTATCGCCGGAAGTGGTCTCTCAGAACTTTTAACTTACCTTGAAAACCATTCTCCCTTTGGCCCTTGGCATTACCCCAAAGATCAACAAACAGATTTAAATGAACGCATTTGGGCCGCCGAAATCACCCGAGAAACTCTTTTTTTAAAGCTTCATGAAGAACTTCCCTACGGACTCACCGTTGAAACAACATCCTTTGAACGATTTGACGATGGATCTCTTAAAATTGATCAAACCATTTATGTGGAAAGGGTCTCTCATCGTGCAATTATTTTGGGAGCAAAGGGAGCTCAAATCAAAGAAATAGGCATGCTTTCCCGAAAAGAATTGGGGCTCCTCTTTGGATGTCCCGTTCATCTTTTTCTTCATGTAAAAGTAGATGAAAAATGGCAAGAAAAGCGTTCTTATTATCAAGAACTAGGGCTTGATTTCCCAAAAAGTTAATTTTGTAAGTGCACGAAAGAATCGACCATGCAGTGGGAAGACACTGGAATTTTATTAAAAAAGCAAAAATTTGGAGAAACGCATCATATTTTTGTTTTCTTAACAAAAGAGCATGGAAAGCATGCTGGACTTTACCGCGGAAAAACCTCTCTTCCTGAGTCAGGCGAGCACATCAAGCTTACTTGGAAAGCTCGTCTTCACGATCACTTAGGAGAATGGTCTGGGATCGAAAGACAACCACGCTCTCCTCTTATCCACATTTTTGGACATTCCGGAAAACTCTATGCCCTCTCTTCTGCCCTTTCTTTAACAGAAAAAACATTGGCTGACCGCGATGCGCATCCAGCACTTTATGAATATCTTGTCACCTTTATCAAGGGACTTCAAATGGAAGATACCTCTTGGATTTTAGCCTATATTTCTTATGAAATATCTCTCCTCCGCGAAATTGGATTTGGGATGGACCTCTCAAAATGCGCCGTTACAGGAAACACTGAAAATTTAGCCTTTGTTTCTCCAAAAACCGGCCATGCCGTCACATGTCAAGGCGGAGCAGGTTATCTTGATCGTCTGTTGCCTCTTCCTTCTTTTTTGAGGGACCTAGATCTTTCTCGTACTAAGGCCTCACCTCCCCTCCCAGAGCCCCCTCAGCTCCACGAAGCTTTTGCGCTAACAAAGCATTTTCTTGAAAAATGCGTTGCGTCTTGCAACCCTTCCTCTTTCAAAAACGATCTCCCTCCCTATCGTATGTTGCTCGTGAACTGGGTAGAGATGCTTAAACAGAGAACGACTGACTCAAACAAATGAATTTATCAATTTTTAATGTGTTGAGGCGGGTGCTCTTTTAATACCATAATATCACATTATTAAAGGAGACTTTTTTCTTACTCAGGCTTTTCTTCTTTTATAAGATTTTCGATTTCCGCGTGTGTAAGACCTGTAAAATCAACAATCGTTTCAATATCCATTTTCTTCTTAATCATTTTTCGGGCTGTTTTTTGGGCATTAAGTTTCTCTCCCTTTTCAATGCCGATCTTCTCTCCCTTTTCAATGCCGATCTTCTCTCCCTTTTCAATGCCGATCTTCTCTCCCTTTTCAATACTTTCAGAAATTGTCTTATTCATCATGAGCTCATCAGCTTCTTGCCCAAGACGGGATCTTAAGTAAGCATCATATTCACTTTCTGTTAAATTGAATTGCTCAATAGCGTTATAAGCCTCTAAAACAAAAGGATCTTTGATGGTAGGTGGCGGCTCCTGTGTCTTGTTCCATTCTGCAAAAAAATAAAGCCATTCATCTTCAATACTTTTCAAGTCTTCCGCTTTCTTTTTAAATTTTGGAAGTTCAATAAAGACGTACGAAAGCGAGAAAAGATACCTTTTTTGGGTCTTTGATTCAACGTTCAAATGATAACTGATACAGTCAACTTCCTTATCAAATAAGGTACGTCCTGTTAAGGAAAGTAAAATAACAGGCATCAGATCATCATGTGTTTCCCCTTTTTTGACTTGAGAGACAAATGTATGGGCAGCATAACATTGGACCCGGTTTAAAAAAGAAGTCTCGGGTCTGTTTTGCATTTCAACAATGTATGTTTTTTTAAGCTGGTCCGTACATTTGATATCAAAAATACTGCGCCGACCTGATTTGAAGCTCGGAAGTTCTTCCTGAGGAATAAAATCAATCGTCTCTATTTTCTTCCCTTTCTCAAGACGCAAGACAGCATTTAAAAAATCAATCAACCGATCTTTATCGGAGAAAATTTTCTTAAAAATGACATCATTGGTAGGATCGACATAGCGGTTTGACATAATATTTAACCTTAGAAAGAGGCCTGTGGACACTTAAGAAGTATCATTTTAGACTAAAATTCGCAACTTAAAATCAGAATAGGGGCTTTTTTATTTTTTTAGAGACAAGACACCAAAATTATAATACAATTTTTACTAACGCGATTCTCAACTTTTCATGGTTTCAACAATAAATCAAATTGAAGAGGAGGATTCCCATGCTGCTTATTAATGAATATGGCAACAGTATGTGCCA
>NCGZ01000093.1 GCA_002257235.1 Alphaproteobacteria bacterium 16-39-46 | reverse complement strand
AAACAAAAATTACAAAAATTGGCTGTGTCTTTCAACTCTATTTTTTATGGTGATATAAGATTCAAATTTTTACGCCATGAAAAGTTGAGAATCGCGTATGCTTACGTTAAAAAAGGTCTTTCTTCATTCTCAGCTACTCATTCCTCGATCCATATGATGCTTAACCTCTATAACCTGATCAACTTTATCCTTTGGAAAAGGGCGGTGGGTAATAACAACTTTCGTCATGTTTGGCAGAAATTTTTCAATATTTTCTTCAATAATTTCCTCTGTGTGTTTGTCTAAAGAGGAGGTACTCTCGTCAAAAATGCAAATTTTTGGCTTTTTCAGGAAAATTCGAGCAATCGAAAGTCGTTGTTTTTCTCCTCCCGACAATTTCAGCCCTCGGTTTCCCACGGTTGTATTAAGTCCTTGAGGGAGTTTATTGATAAACTCTAAAAGGTGAGCGTGCTTTAAAGCTTCTTCAATTTCTTTAGAAGTCGCTTCAGGTCGCACAAAAATGAGGTTGTTCTTGAGGGTATCATTTAGCAAATAGGTTTCTTGAGGAACCCACCCTATGGCCTCGGATAAGGATTTTAAAGAAAGCTGTTTTAAATTTATATCATTAATAAGGATGTTTCCTTTGATAGGATCAAAAAGCCTAATGAGAAGCTTTGCAATGGTGGATTTTCCAGCTCCCGTAGGCCCTACGATCACAGTTGTTTTGCCGGCCTTAATTTTGAAGGAGACATCCTTTAGGATAAATCTATCTTTATATTTAAAGGAAACATTCTCAAACGTAATTGAGGGAATGCCTTTCGATAAGTGAAGAGGCCGAGGAGCTTCTACAATCTCTGGGGGCGTTAACAAAACATCAATAACGCCTTTCATATCGAGGATGGTTTTCTTTATATCTTGGAAGGCATGTCCTAATATAGCAACGGGCGCAATAAATTGTAAGATGTAACCATTGAATAAGATAAAATCTCCAGCAGTGAGAGAGCCCTGCAGAACACCTTGTCCCACGAAATACATAAATACAGAAAGTCCTATTCCTAAAATTATAGATTGTCCGATGTAGAAAAGGACAATCTTTGTCATAAATTTAACTTCTGTGGTTTCTCGTTTTTTTAATTCTGTTTCGCACGCCGAGAGCGCAAGGTCTGATTTTCCAAATACCTTAACGGCCTCATAGTTTGATAGCCAATCTGCCACAATGCCATCGGCTTTCTGATCAGCTTCATTGGCTTGTTGGCGGGCCTTTAAAGCCATTTTCATAGCTATAAAGCTATAGAAAAAGAAAATGCCAAATATGGCTACCATTAAAAAACTATAAATAAAGGGATAAAGATGGGATATAATGATAATAACAAATATGAATTCCAAAATAGTCGGAAGAACGTGAAAAAATAACCCTAGCACAAGAGTAGGGACGTTTTGCTGGGCTCTCCTGATAATATTTGTAAGGGCGCCTGGCTGTTGGTTAAGAAAATAACTTAAGGAAAGACCAAAAATATGAGAGAGAACCTTTGAACCCAAAACAAAGGTAAGGCGCTGCTCGATCTTATAAACCACCATTGTACGCACATGAATAGAGACTTGGCTCATCATCCAAATAAAGCCGTAGCTAAGGAGGATAAGGGTAATAAGGAGAGGGGTTGAAACAGACAAGGAGTCGACAATCTTTTTCAGCAAAAGAGGTAAGGCTAAGTTCGAGAAAATGCCGACAACTAAAACTACAAGAGAGATCACGAAATTTAAGCGGATTTGTTTGCTTTTAAACGCTGAAACAAGAATGTCTTTAACGCATTTACCATAGATATTATAGGTTTTAGCTGATTCTATACTCATAAATTTTTTTCTTCCCAAAATTTAAGAAACATCTCAATTGATGCTATGTGAATAAGGGGCCATACATAACCATTGTCTCCAAAACTTACCATCTTGATCGTTTTATATAATCCTTCTCTATCAATAAAGCCTTGCTTAATAAGCTGTCCTTCCAAACAAAGATCTAAAACATACTCTAGATTTTTCTTAATACCGAGCTGAAACAACCCAGTCGTTTGACTTTTATCGCGCCTCCACACGGTGTCTGTTTTAAATCGATCACTAACCGCTTTACGAAGAGGATAACGATCATATCCTTTCTCAAAGAGGTTGTAAGTGGGGAAAGAGAGAGCAAATTCAACAACAGGTTCATAAAGAAAGGGGTAATGAGTAAGGTGAATGGGGCTCATTTCCATATGGACAGAGGCAAGTCCTTCATACAAGGCATCAATTTGATCATATTTGCCAGGAAGGATTTTTTTGGATAAAGTCCCGTAAATCGGATGAACAAAATTAGGAGATATAGTGTGTCTCGCTTTCTGATTGATCCACTTAGGCGTTTCATCTTGCGTGTTTTTAGGATGTCTTTTTTCTAACTGTCGAGACAAAAAGTGTGATCCTAAACTTATGGCAGTTTCTTTAAGAATAGAAAAAAGAGGATCTCGATAAAACTGTGTGATACTATTTAGCGGTTCTTTAGACCCTTTTAACCCTTTCTCAAGAATATAATCGGCGACAGATCTTTTAGAAGGAGATTGCATAAAGATATGATCGCTTCCATGACCGCTGAGAAAAATACAAGAACTACCTGAAGCAAGATAAGCAGTGGTGTTTTCTAAAAACTTTAGACTTACGAGTCCTGGAAAGGGTTTGTTAGGGTTTAAGAGTTTCTTTGGGGATGAAGGATCGAAAGGGAGCGAATGAGATGCATCAATTTCAACAAGGTCAATCCCTGTTTCTTGGCAAACTTTCCGTGCATGAACCAGTTCATTTGACGACTTAACCTGAGAGTGAAAATAATTGACGGCGCTTAATGTTTGATCCTCTTTGAGGATGTCTTTTAAGCAATACACAAGGGAAGAAGAATCAAGCCCTCCAGAAAGACTAACACATATATTTTTGTAGGGATTAACCCAGGGTTTTAAGGTAGCTTGGAGCACCTCCACAGCGTCCTTTTCTTGAGGGAGAGATGGTTGGTAAGAGCGCAAGGGATTCCAAAAAGAGGTGGTCGTTCTCTCGTTTTTTGTAATTTTCAAACAACAAGCTGGAGGGAGTTCATAAATATTTTGAAAAGGCGTTTGGATAGCACTACTGTTTCCATAAATAAGATACGAGCATAAGTAAGTCCAATTTATTTCAGATTTTTGAGCGAGAACTTTAAAAATAATCTCGATATCAGATGCGAATAAAATATTTCCATTGGAGAAAATATAATAAAAAAAAGGGAGTTGCCCGGTTGAATCAACAACGACATCAAATTGAGAGCCTGTTTCGCTGCTATGAATGTAAACATACTTTCCCCACATTTTTTTTAGAACTTCTTCCTTGTTCAGAGAGGAGAGATTTTTAAAATCCTTCGTTCTAAAATCGCCCCCCTGCACCTTATCAAAAATACGTCCTATTAAAACGGAAGAGTCATTCTCCCAAATTTCATCCATATCTTGTTCGTTAGAAAGCTTGCCGTACCAAAGGGTAAAAGCGTTTTTTTTCATAACTGTAGGAGAGGTTTGTGTATATAATGCTAGGACAGAACTAAGTTTATCAATATGCTTCTGCGCATCATTAAAATGAATAAGGCCTGCGTAGATCATACTTTCAACTTTCTAAAGGGTTCATTTAAAACAATGCCTAATCCTTCTCTTAAATCCTGTGAATCCATAACGACTTTTCCATCACATTCCACCCAGGCATGCGCAAAGAAAGGATAATTCTGTACACCAATTTCAAGGTTACACTTCCATCTTTGTCTCAAGGCCAACAAGACAAAAGTCATTGCCCATTCTAAGCATTTTGTGCGTGTGGGGTAAATAAGACAGGCCTTGTTGACGATATTGGCAAGATCTCTCAGCTCTTCAGTGGATGGAATAATATAGGTTAGTTCAGAATTTCGAGATTTTTTGATCATCCGAATGGTACGGTAGAATCCACAGACCTTTATATAAAAATTGACTTTGATAAGTGTCATTAGGGCCTTCACGACCGAAAAATTCATCCTTACTTTTTTGTTTTCCAATGGGAGGACCCAATCCACATTTGATACACCATCAGAGTCAACTTTGCGATCAATGTAAAAAGGGTAAGAGTTGTCTTTTTCTTCGATAATGTTGTCCCCAATGAGAGTTTGGAGAGTAGACATATCTTGAAGAGTAGGGGGCACAGCAAAAGAAAAATACGAAACCTCCGTATTAGCCTGGGTTTTCTCAATAGCACTTATTATTAAATCTGAAATCTGCTTACAGCAGATCGTATACTTATCTCTTTTCGTATCCAGTAGAACAAGCTCGTCTCTAAACTGAGTTACGTAAATGTGATCACGAAGATGATAGTACACAGGTTTTTCTTTTCGTTATCAAAATGAGCATTAAGGACAGTTTTAGTCTGCTTATTGCTAAGCTAATACTTAGAAGAATGTCGAGGAAACTATACATAACAATTCTTTCTTTTGTTGTTAGTTTCCATTAAAGGCAGAACACAATAGAGGTGCCTATTATTTGAGAGTTCACCTAGGTAATGATGTCAATTCACAAATATTCCCATTTAGCCTAAAACGAACAAAAGGTAAAATCCTTAATGAGTTTTAGTAATCCAGAACAAGCTTTTAGAAAAATTTTCTGGATTACTAAATTACTCTTGCCTTAGTGATGCAAAAATTTCAATCAAATTTAAATAAAATTATTAATTTTAGTTAAAAATTTTACGCATGATTAGATTCTTTACATTTGTCACTTTCTTAAGGGACCTGACGTCTACCCGCATGCATGATATTTTCTACGAAGCCCCCAGCTTTACCAGCCGTTATTTCAGAAGCGCGCCCCGCCGCTTGCATTGTTTTGAAGCTATTATCAACTGACTTAGTTTGAATTAAATCTTTAAACTTAAAATTTAAAAATTCTGAGATTCGAAGAGATTTTTTATACATTTATACTTTCCCTTTTTTTTTAGTAACCATAATAAACACAAAGACTTTAGGTGTCTATTGTCGACTGCGTGCTTATACTTAAGAGTCCAAAGTTCTCTTAAGATAGCCTAAAAAGGCTATCTTAAGAGAATAGAAAAAACAAGGGATTTTTTACCAGTAATTCATTAGAATCACAGGAAAAATACGTTTTTTAGTTTTTTTTATCATACAGATTTAGTAAAGACAGTATTAAACATTTACTGGGTTTTTAAAGAGCACTCTCTATTCATCTTCCGGCGTTTCTTCCTCTTTTATGAGGGTCTCTATTTCTTCTCGTGACAGTTCTGTAAATTTAATAATTTTCTCAATATCCATCTTATCCTCAATCATCTTTCGAGCGGTTTTCTTAGCCTTAATAATTTCACCTTCTTCTCTTCCTTCCTCTCTTCCTTCTTCTTTAGCCGTAATGATAGCATCCATATCATCCATGAGCGCAATTTTTGATTTTTCATACTCAAGACACTCTTCTCGTGTCCATGTATGTTTTTCCAATATTTCATAAGCACGCTTCACTTCTTCAGGGGCATCTTTTGGAGCTTCTCTTAAATGTGGTGCCTCTTTCATCGTATAAATCCAATAGTCTTCGACTGTTTCTAACTCTTTTTCTTTTTTATTAAATTTAGGCAATTCAATAAAAGCATAAGACATGTCGTTTAAGTAGCTCTGTTTTGTTTCTTTCTCAATATTCTCATGAAAACTTAGGTAATTAATTTGAGATGGAAAAATAGAATGATTCAACACACTCAAAAGCGTTATAGGCTTAAGTTCTAAATAATTTTGTTTGTTTTTTAGCTGATTCGAATAAAGATGAGACACATAATATTGAACACGTTGCATATAGTTTTGCATATACTTATTTTGGACTTCAATAATATATTTAAACCCTCTTTCGTCTGTACATAAGACATCAAGAATTGATTTTTTAGACTCTGACGTTTTCGGGAGTTGTTCTGTGGGCAGAAATTCTACTGTTTGAATTTTTCTTCCTCCTTCAAGTCTCAAAGTTGAATTGAGAAAGCTTTTTGTAAGATCTGCATGGTCGACGAATACTTTTTTAAAGGCCACATCATTCCTTGGATCAAAAAACCGAGGCTCAAACCCTGAATAATCATCTGTCGACATATCTTTCTACCCTTTAAATACACACATGGCCTAAGAAATATAAAATTTTTTAAGAAGTTTTAACCTTTGGGGTATTATAATCTTTTTTTTAATCCATGGGTATAAAAATCTTTTACTTCCATTTTTTTCTGTTTATAGGGTATTCAGATACTACCACTCGGTTTTGGATGGTCTTTCTTGCTCTTGCCAAACAAACGACTAAAAAAAGAATTTGTTTTTATAGGCGCATTTAAGTGGACGGAGGGGGGGCTTATTTCACTTGGCACTGGAGACTCTTCTCTAATTGCCTCAACGGCTCCTATTTGAGCATTAAGCAATCCATCATCATAAACATATTCTTCTATTTCTCGAAATTCTGTTTGTCTTTCTTTTTTTTCATATCTCTTGCAGTAGTCCAAGAAAGTTTTAGCGTTGTTAAGCAACTTATATGATGTTCTAAACTCAAGTTCTATTCCCGCATCTGCTAAAACTCTATCTGCATAAGTACAACAATTATAAGTATGAGGTTTTATTCTTAGAAAAGGTAGAAAAGATCGCAGCCAATATCTACCTGTTATAAAATAATTTAAACCTTGATCTTCCTCAACCTTGCTAAATGCATTTAAAGCATCTTTTATTGGAACAACAAACGCACACTCCCTCACATAAAGAGGACTTATCTGTCTCCGAGACGAATTGAAATCAGATGTTTCTTCTCCCCTGTATGTTTTTCTTAAGGTCTCTGAAGCATTATCAATACAAGGAAACCCTTCTCTTACCGTTGATTGTCCATCACCTCCAAAATGAACCATACGCAAGGTAAGTGGATTTTGATCTTGATCTTGATCAGGGAGCACAAATTCAAAAACAAGAGCCACATGATCATAAGGGACAATTGCATTCACAGATGTTTTACACATTCCATATAATCCATCCAAGTGACCAAAAAAAATTGATAAACTAATTCCTGTAATAAGGATAAACCTCTTTATGATTATCATTTTTAATCCTCTTTTCCATAGGGATATCTTGGAAGGTCAGCACGCATACGATCCGGAACTGGGCTTAAATATTTTCCGTCACCGTGATTGTCAACCAACCATTTCAAATGGTCAGGTGTATTTGGCCACCACCAAGAAAATTTAGTTTCAATACCGATGATATTCATAATCTTTTGAACATATTCAACACTCGTATGTGGCCCTTTATACTTTTTTTCAGAAGGGAGTCTTTCTAATTTTAATTTAAGTTTTGCTCGTTTTTGTTGATTTTTTTCTTTTTTTAATTCGTATTTAATCTTTTCACGTGCCCTCACGGCTTCCTGATCGCTTATAGTGTCTTCTGAATCTGTGTCTGCTTTTTTTAGCCCTTCTAACAAATCCTCATTAGAAATAATCCAACTGGAATGCCTTACATAGTTAGGAGCTCTTTCTTCTATTATCCCACTACTTTTATATATTTTTACCCTATGTACTTTAAATAAAACATTTCTCTCTGTATTAACCATAACCTTCTCTGTTTCTCCCAATTCATACCAATCTTCATCTCTTACATAGTGAACCATTCTAAGAGATATAGCATCAGGACTTTCATGAAGAAACATCTCAAATACAAGCGCTACATGATCAAAAATTGATCCTGGTCCTTTTCTATAACATAAAGTTACAACCCCTTTCCTGTTCCCCTCTAGTTTATCTCGTTCAAATCCAGATATTAAACATCTCATTCCATATAATCCATCCAAGTGACCAAAAAAAATTGATAAACTAATTCCTGTAATAAGGATAAACCTCTTTATGATTATCATTTTTAATCCTCTTTTTCATAGGGATATCTTGGAAGGTCATCACCTGTACGATCAGGTGCTGGGGATAAATATTTTCCGTCACCGTGATTGTCAACTAACGATTTTAAATGATTTGGTGTATTTGGCCGCCACCAAGAAAATTTAGTTTCAATACCGATGATATTCATAATTCTTCGAACATATTCAACACAATTATGAGGCCCTTTATATTGTTTTTCAGAAGGGAGTTTTTCTAATTCTAATTTAAGCTTTGCTCGTTCTTGTAGATCTTTTCCTTTTTTTAATTTTTTCTTAATGTTGTAAGCGTTCTCATCGATGCTAGCATTCGTGCAATCTGTTTCTGCTTCTTCAATCCCTTTTAACAAATCCTCATTAGAAATAATCCAACTGGAATGCCTTACATATGCAGAATCTTTTTCTTCTATTATCTCACCTGTAGTTCTTTTTACCCTACGTCTATGTACTTTAAATAAAACAGTTCCCTCTCCCTCAACCCAGACCCTCTCTGTTCCTCCAAATCCACAACAAACGTCATTTATTCCATAGTGAACCATTCTAAGAGATATAGCATCAGGACTTTCATGAAGAAACATCTCAAATACAAGCGCTACATGATCAAAATCAAATAATCCTACTGGTTTATAACATAAAGTTACAACCCCTTTCGTGTTCCCCTCTAGTTTATCTCGTTCAAATCCAGATATTAAACATCTCTTACGAGACTCTTCTAAATCTTCAGGATAAGATTCTTGCATAGCTAAAAGATTTTTTGCATAAAAAGCCATGCACATTATAAGAACTCTTAACATAGTGAAGACATGTTTTCTCTTTAGCACTAAAACTTTAAAATTTATAAACGCGGTTACAATCATAATATCTTATTCCTTTCTTTTATCCTAAATTTCAACATCAACTATTTTGAAAAGTCTGCTCTTTTACGATGAGGCTTTGGCTTCACATCTTTATCAACGAAAGATTTGAGATCTTGAGAAGACTTTAGCCCTTCATCCATTTCAAGACCTGCTACTTGCATAAGTTTTCTAATAACCATAATATTATTGAATTTCTTATCAGACGTTTTATTTTCTTCCGCTTGCGCTAAGGCTTTTTTCAAGAGTTCATTAGAAATAACCCAACACGCATAGCGTTCATATTCAGGAAAATGTCCCTTTGCACTCGGACTTTTTCTTCTTTCAACTTTTTCTAACGTGGTAAGAATCCCTTTAATCTTTATTCTTTCAGAACCACTTCTTCCAAAACAGCTATCTGCTCGATCATAATGAATCATCCTTAAAGAAATACTCGACGGTACCCTAGGAAGAAACATTTCAAATACTAAAGCAATATAACCCCTAGGTTCTCTAAAACACAATGTCATAACGCCTTTAGTATCATTGCCCAGAACATCACGAGCAATGCCAGATACAAGACATGTTTCTCTTGAAAGTGTTAAAGCTTCAAAATCGTTAGAAAACTTCAACCAATTTAAGTGATATTTCGCATCTTCATGGTGTTGTTGAGCACTCTCATAACACATTATAGCATCTCGGCTGCCATATTCTTCTATTCCTTCTATTTTTTTACCTAAGGCATAGAGGGCAGAGGGGGCAGCTTGATTTCCGAGTTCAACAGCTTTAACTAAGTAGTCCTTTGCTCTTTTAAAGGAAGGATAGGGTTTATCTTTAATGTACATTCCTAAATCATATAGGTAAACACCCACATCATTCATATACTGATAATCTAGAGGAAAGCTTCCATAAAAACCTACAACAAGCTGATGATCTTCTTCGCTTTCAATTTCATATAATAAAGGTTGATATCTTACAATGTCATACCTCCATTTTCTAAAAACCTCTAACAACCATTTTTTGGCATATTTAGTTTCTCCATTCGCCTTATAACGATCAATGAATCGAGAAATGACTTGTCTTTTGCCGTCATCATCCTGACTTTCCATTCTTTGTAAAATAAGTTCACCTATGGCTTTTGGATGTCCTGAATAAGCTGCATTCTTCAAAAATACTTCAGCAACTGTTGTTGGCTTTCCTTTAAATTCTTTAGCAATTCTAAAATAATTAACCCCTTTCTCAACATAAGAATGAGCATGATTATTGACAGCTTCTTTTAGAAATCTTTTAATCTCTCGTATTGTAATGGTTGATCTTTGTTCTACAGCTATGCCGGTAGGAATTTCATATGATTTATCTCTCAATCCCATATCCCTTAGCAATTCAGGGTCACATATTACTCCAAGTCGGGTGGGATCTAGATACTTAAAAACATGCAAAACTGAGGGCTTGTATGTATGGGTAAAATCTCTTAGAAACGGCTCTGCTAAGCTCTTTTTTTGTTCTTCATCAAATTCTGGAAATGTTATCGATCTAAACCGTGTTCTTAAAGCTCCGAATGTAAGGTTTTGTGCTTCAGATGTAGGTCTAAGTTCTTCATTAGATATAATAAAGATATTTAATCGGCTTATATCTATAGGTACTTGAAATTTATGATTAAAGACCTCTCTTCTCTCTGGATCTGTCATCGTTAAAAGAACGCTTTGAGCTTCTGGACTATTCACTGGAAAATCATCTAGAATTAAAAGACCATTATTATAGGTTGCATTCCCTTCCTCTGTTTTTTGGAGAAGGGCCTCTACAAGCCATCCCACCTCAAAAGTTCCTTGTATAGAGCGCGGTGTGCCTTGCATGCTTGTTGTCCTAATTTCACTCGGATCAGTTATTCTCTCTTCAAAATAAGGAAGTCCTAAAAAACGTGCAACTAGTTTAGCTGCTGTTGACTTTCCTGTTGACCCCAATCCACACCAATGTTCAACGACTCTTAACGATGAAGTATGTGATGAAGATATGGAGTTATTAATTATTTGACAAATAATGTTCAGTAAATGCTCTTTTATATCGTGTGAATAAATAGAAAAAGATTGGTCTTCACGAAATTTCTTTATCCATTGGTTTCGTGATTCCAAAATATTATCCCTGTCTAATAAAAGCTTCGGTTGAAAGGGAAGTCCTAAAGCACAAGAAATGGAAGGAATATTTAATTGAAAAAAATAATCATCGGCACGTGCTTGAATAAAGCTTCTCTCTATTTCTTGAGCTAAAGAAGGATTATGCTTTTTTATTTCACGCTTTCGCATGATATACTTATGCTCGAGATCAATCATTGGCTCATGCTTTAACCCTTCGACTGACTTTCTCATTTCTTCTCTTAACTCTCTTATTTCACTAATAATATCATGAGAGGGAGTTTTTTGAGCTAAAGTTCCATTTTTTCTAATATAACTTTCATATCCAGCACTTATAGCCATGCCAATGACACCGATCCACTTAATTTCTACTCCTATTGATGAAAAAGCAAATCCCATATTTTTTGAAAATTCTTTCCAAAATTCTACTGTTTCAGCTTCCTTAAGTTCTTGTAATGTCTCTGCATAGCGTTTCTGGGTATCTGCTAAAGTATTTTCAGAGAGTTCTACTCCTTTTCTACGTAACAATTCTTTCTTTAGCTCTTCGTTAAAAATGTCGCTCCCTTCCTTAACTCCCTCTTTACGTAATCGAGTAAGCACGTCTTCCTGAGCATAAATATCCTCAGTAAATTTGTATTTATTAGCACTTACTTCAAATACTTGTGTTTGAAAAAACAGAAATATCATAAAGTATTTTCTTAAAACGATGAGGTTAAGATATTGTACATTATAATTATTCATAATAAATCTCTCCTTCTATATAGAAGAAATTGCAAAACTCTCAAAATGAGAGAATTAATTTATAGTCGACCGCTATCCTTTTCCAATAAATGATTTGAGCGTTCGTTTGCAAGTTTTACATTTCTTAGATGTTCCCTCCTTTCTGGGCCATATCTGGACTTTCCCCAGCTAGTTGAGAGCCATGGGCGGGCACACCAGTGCCAAGACTTCGTTCTATATCTATACGTCCCCCATTTCTAAGCGCATCTAATTTGATTTTTGTAATGCTTTCCTTTATAGATCTTTGCATATTCCCAAAATCAGGTGTCTAGTGGACTGTTTCAAGTGAAGCTTTTGCAAATCTAATAACTAAACTTGCGGTTGGTAAAAAACTGTCTAGTAAAATCGGTCATTAATTGTGTCCAGTTGGATGGGAATTAAGAATCAGGACAGAGAGACTTTTTAGTTTGAGGCTTAGCTTTCAATATAAGATGGATTTTTCTTTTCACAGGACATAATTAATGACCGACTGTACTAGCTCAGGAATGAATAAGGTCAACACGTCCACCATCTAGGTATCAACGGATCATCAAGACCCTCCCATCAGTATACATCCTCTTTTTACGAAAGCAAGACTCTGAATTTCAAACAAACTTAAAGTGCCCTTAAAAATCAAAAACCTCTTATCAATTTGAACCATACCCTAAATTAACGTCAATTTAGGGATCTTTTTCTGTCAGAATAGAATCGATTTTCTTGTTTATCCTTTTTTTGAGATGTCGTAATCCCAAATTTTAGATATTTTTCAATGCATTAAAACCCATTAACTTATTTTTTCTCATTTTTTGTCATGTAGTAAGCCTTTTTTCTAAAATTTAGGCGCACTTCATCCCTGGGGGATCCGAATAGAGAATAACAGCAGCCTTTTTGAGATTATGAGCAATGGCAATCGTCATAATCCAATCGTGTGTTTTTTTTACACCCAAGAACCTGGTTTTACCAGCTGCATAATGACGCTTAAAAACTCCAAAAGTCCCCTCTACAACATATCTTACGCTGCTCACAATCTTATTATATTCTTTTTGATCCTGCGTTAAGGGATTGTTTCGATATGCGCGCTGGTTAATTTTGTTCTTGATGCCTTTTTGAGCCAGTTTCTCGTTGATCGTTTCACTCCGATACGCACTATCGGCATAAAGCTCTTCTTCTGAACCTGTCAGAACATCTTCTAATTTTTGAGAGTCATGGACGTTTCCTGCCGTTACGTCGACTTCTTTTACAAAGCCATCTTCGTCTGCGTTCATATGCGCTTTAAATCCAAATGTTGCTTCGATTTTCCCCTTGGTTCCTTTTTTGACAGACCAACCCGCTTCTTCATCTTGGGTGTTCTCTTTATTAACGCCAGGCTTTTTTCGGCATTGATGAGCCTCTATGACAGTTGCATCCACAATGCTTACCTCTCCAATTTTAACAATAGCTCCTTTTACGGCTAGCTGATCATTGACCTCTTTTAAGAGAACGTTATACAGGTTTTTTGTAACCAGAACATTCCGAAACCTTGAAATTGTTGAATGATCTGGAATTTTATCTGTCAATGAGAGACGACAAAATCGACGGAACAATAAGTCTCGACTCAACATTTTTTCGAGTTGAACATCACTGAGATTATGCCAAACCTGCAATAGCATTACTTTAAACATCATAAGAGGAGGATAGGAAGCTCCTCCCTCGGGAGAATTATAAACACCCTCAACAATTTCTTCGATTTTTTTCCAATCGAGAAGTTTTTCAATATCATCAAATTCATGGAGGCTTTTATGATCAACGATCATTGTATCAAATAAAGTCGCAGTTCCAACATTTAAACGGGGCATTTAATCTTCCTCTTCAAATAGTTATCTCCCTCAAGATATCAAAAAAATTAACAAATATCCAACGTTTTCAACGTTTTCAACGTAAAAATAGTTTTTTCAAAAAAACTGAAATGAAAATTTACATGTTATAATTTTTTAGTGCTCATTTCTTAAGTTATGCAAAGCTCTCGCTTCATATGCTTTGTCACAAGAAAAACTTGAATTTCATCAAAAAAATATGTGTCTCTCGTTGAAAGCTGGAAAAAGCTAAAGTCTGAAGGCGTGTCTGATAAAATATGCCAAGATATTTTGGGAATCAGTCGAGCCACCTTTTATCGTTACAATACGCGCCTCGATGAGATATCTAAAGGCATTCTTCCTCCTTCAAAAAGACCAAAAAATCTCCGAAAACCTCTTTGAGGAGAGCCACAAAAACAGCTTGTTCTTTCTATTCGCAGAGAAAACCCTACTTACGGTAAAGAAAAAATAGCTATTATTTTGAAGCGGGATCATGGACAAACCCTGAGTGAAAGCACTGTAGGTCGTATTTTAAAAGTACTATCTCTTAAAGGACTCATTACAAAATCACCTTCTGCTTTGCGTACAAAACGGAAACGTGTTTTTAAAAAACATGCAAAGCCTTGGACTTTCAAAGACTACAAAACAATGGTTCTTGGAGAACGGGTGCAAATTGATCATATGACCGTTACTAAAAATGGCATCACTTTTAAACATTTCCAAGCTTGGGACAGAAAATCAAAATACATGGAGGCAGGGGTATTCTCTAATGCAACTTCTAAGAGTGCTAAGAGATTTCTTCACAGTACATGACACAAATGTAAGAAGAGGTTGAGTAATCAATTGAAATCGTTTAAGAATTTCTTTATCAGGAGGAATTCAAAAATGATCAAT
>NCGZ01000092.1 GCA_002257235.1 Alphaproteobacteria bacterium 16-39-46 | reverse complement strand
AACTGAAACCATCTTCCCAGGGACAACCTTGCGTTTGATTTATAAATTGGGATCATCTTAAAATCTTAAAAACTTCCAGAGGTCAGGAGTTCTGAGATTATGTTTCAAAGGATAAAAAGCTTTCTGAAAACGCATCCCTTACTTTAAGGTATACAAAAGAGTGGACTCCTCCTTCAAATTTTCGTTTCCTCTTTGGGGAAGGTGCATCTAAAGAGAGTGCCCAACATCCTGCTTTAGTTTCGAGTTGGAGCGATGGTTTGAAAGATAACACTTCTGTAGACGTTTACGCAAAAGGATCTCAGAGGATAGCAACTTATGCTGATGGTGCATGGGCAAAGTTTGATGTGGTTAATGGAAACTATGATTTCTTCGATCCAAAGACTAAAATCTATCGTACAAATATTCCGGCTGAAACGTTAAAGCGTATGAAGGCCATGAGCCATGATCAGTCTGGAGCAATCGTTGATCTGAAATGGGAAAAGTACCATCCTAAGTATCTGGATTTCGCAATAGCCTCCGGATTTACCTATTACTTTACGGAGGATGAAAAATTCGGGATTAAGGGAGCCTTGATTCCACAAGCTCATGAGATTTTTGACGAGTTTGGATACTGGGATAACCATAAAGATTGGGATAAGCATAAAGAAAGATTTGAGACTAAATTTAACCCAGCACCCGGAAAATCAATCCAAGGAACAAATTTCCCTGCAGTTACCTTTAAAAATCTTTCCGATGCAGATATGGATGATATAAGAAAGGGGGATGTTGAAATGGGGCAGTTTGCAGAAGGGATAACCTCATTTTGGCCAAGTGCTACGCCTTCTCATCCGTAAGAGCTTCTTAAAGAAGGAAGAGAGAGCGCCCCTGGTATGGAACGCTCTCTCTTTCATTTTCGAAGGGCAGATTTTAACAATAGAGAGGGTGCACGCAGGACAAGGATGTTCTATAAGAGAAATGTAAAACTTGAAAATTTGAATTTTTAAGAAAATCTCTCATGGAAAACTTACCGTGTTGAACGGTAACTAAAAACCCGGGCCCTATCCCTCAAAAGCCCCAAAATTCAGCTGAGTTTCAGCAGAGTAACGTACCGGGGACGAAAAGCGTTGGATTTCATAGGGTGTATGGTCTCTTTCTGCTCTTTATGATTTTGAGAGGGGATTGGAATGAGACGATCCTATTTTTTATGAGGTTTCTTTCGAAGTATGATATAGGTGTGGCACTTGATCCAGTTTTTCCTCAGAAAATGAAAATATTTTACCAAAATTTCCAGATTAACGGCATTTTAGAAACATAAAAGAGAGTTTCTCTAAAATTTTATTAAGATTCTCTCTCTAAATTTAAAATCACTGGAAAAGTTAAACGTGTCCCCTATAATAAGAGTTTATTGATGTGGTTTATACAAATATGAGAGAAAGGATAGAATGTCCAAAGAAGATTTGATGGAATTTCAAGGTGTGGTGATTGAGCTTTTGCCGAATGCCATGTTTCGAGTACAGTTAGACAATGAGCACATTGTCCTTGCCCATACGTCGGGTAAGATGCGTAAAAATAGAATTCGTGTTCTCGTTGGGGATCGTGTGATGGTGGAAATGACCCCCTATGATTTGACCAAAGGGCGCATTTCTTTCCGCGAGAA
The DNA here is from genome assembly GCA_002257235.1 of Alphaproteobacteria bacterium 16-39-46. Lineage (GTDB taxonomy): Bacteria > Pseudomonadota > Alphaproteobacteria > 16-39-46 > 16-39-46 > 16-39-46. The sequence goes on along the minus strand of NCGZ01000092.1, from coordinate 5,763 downwards.
ATAAGCCATGAAGCTTATTCTAGCGTCCAGCTCTCCAAGACGCCGTGATCTTTTAAAATCCATTGGTGTGGATAATTTTGAGGTCATTCCGGCGCATCTTGATGAAACCCCTCGCAAAAAAGAACTGCCAAAGGCTCTTTCAGAAAGACTTGCCATGGAGAAGGCCTGGAAAGTTTTTAAGGAACAAAAAGGAGAGCCCAAGTTTGTTCTTGCCGCCGATACGGTTGTGGCGTGTGGACGCCGTATTGTTGCCGCACCGGATTCTTTGGAAAACGCCCGAAAGTGTCTTGATCTCTTGTCGGGAAAAAGCCACCGGGTTTACACAGCGCTTTGTCTGATTTCTCCTGAGAAGCGTGTTTGGCGGCGTGTTGTTGAGACACGTGTGTGCTTTAAACGCCTCGAAGCTCTTGAAAAAGAGGCCTATGTTAAGACCCAGGAAGGGTTTGGAAAAGCTGGTGGGTATGCCATTCAAGGGTATGCTGGCGGTTTTGTAAAACAGATTAATGGATCCTACACAGGTATTCTTGGGCTCCCTCTTTACGAGACCCGTAATCTTTTAATTGGGGCCGGCGTTATTTCTCCAGATGCCAAGGCGTAGAGCCCAAAGGATATGCCTATGTCTCTTTTTCCGCCCACTTTTGAAAACATTCAAAAAGCAGCTCAACTTTTAAGGGAAGGGGAGCTTGTTGCCTTTCCCACGGAGACAGTTTATGGCCTGGGGGCAGATGCATTTCAGGAAAAGGCGTGTCAGAAAATCTATACAGCTAAAGGGCGTCCCTCCTTTAATCCGCTGATTGTTCATTGTTTAGAAAACACTCAAGTAGAGGAGCTTGCTTTCCTCGGACAAGACGCTCAGAAACTTGCCGCTCAGTTTTGGCCGGGTCCTTTGACGTTGATTTTAAAAAAAAGGACGCCTTCTCTTTTGCCATCGATTGTGACAGCCGGTCTTGAGACGGTGGCTGTCCGAATTCCTCTTCATCCAACGGCACGCGCACTTTTAAAAGCTTTTGGACGCCCTATTGCGGCGCCCAGCGCGAACCGGTCCGGATTTCTCTCTCCCACACTTGCCCGTCATGTTTTAGAAGATCTTCACTCTAAAGTGGCAATGATTCTGGAAGGCCCTCCGATAGAGGTGGGGTTAGAGTCCACCATCTTGGATCTTTCAGAAGATGTTCCCATTCTTTTAAGAGCCGGGGGACTTGAGATTGAAAAGATCCAAGAATTCCTTGGGCAAAAAATCTTCATGAATCAAACGGTTTCAAAAATTAAGTCTCCTGGGCAACTTTTAAAGCATTATGCGCCCCATCTTCCACTTCGATTCAATGCCGAGGACGTGGACTCTGAAGAGGGGCTCTTAGCCTTTGGGAGCCCACTCTCTGGCTCCAAAGTTACTTTTAACCTGAGTAAGACGGAAAATTTAGAGGAAGCGGCACAGAATCTTTTTGCGTTTTTACATCTCTTGGATGAAAGATCAGACATTACAGGAATTGCAGTCCAATCTATTCCAGAACATGGATTGGGAATCGCTATTAATGATCGATTAAGGCGCGCTGCGGAGGGGTCAAAAAAGATCTAATTTTACGCAAGAAGGTGATCTTGTTTTTTGCGTTAGATCTATTTTCGTTGAAAGATGTAAGGCTTTGAACTATCTTTCAAATGGAGTATTGGTCCGGGTTCTCTCTTTCAGAGAATCTTGAAAATTCTAAAATGTATAGAGGAAGATCTAATCATGGCTAACGTTATTCAAAGAGGGTTCTTTTTAGGAATTGTGTGCGTCTTGGGGCTCAGTGCAGAAAGTTCTGTTTTTGGAATGAAGATACTGGTGGAGGCCTCTAGCGCTTTATCAGCGCAAAACGAAAGTCCTTTATCAAAAGATATCTTTCGAATTGGAAAACGTGGTGCGGTGCCCCGTATCAAAGCACAAAAATCCCCTTCAAATTATACTTTAGGCAGTAGTGATGCCCTTCAAAAACGGGCTATTGCTTTCTGCGACTTGGGTTATTGGTTTGTACATTGGACCCCAAGGGCGAAGAGAGGGTTGAGACCATGGATTCAAGGGAATACCCCTATTCCCCATAAAGGAAATATTGGAGACATTGAACTGCTTTATCAAACAGACGATTCCTCAAAGCCTCAAATAACTCTAAAAAAGGAAACGACGTGAGCCTTTCTTTCCAAGATCTTATTTTTAAACTCAAAGCGTTTTGGGGCCGTCAGGGGTGTGCCATTCTGGAGCCCTACGACCTTGAAATGGGCGCGGGAACGTTCCATTGGGCAACAACACTGAAGGCGCTTGGAAAAGAGCCCTGGAATGCCGCTTTTGTTCAACCTTCCCGGAGGCCTTCTGATGGCCGTTATGGTGAAAACCCTAATCGTGTGCAGGCTTTCCATCAGTTTCAAGTGATCATGAAACCCTCTCCCGTGAATTCTCAAGAGCTTTATTTGGAGAGTTTGAAAGAAATCGGCCTTTCCCTCACGGAAAATGATATCCGGTTTGTCGAAGATGACTGGGAGAGTCCAACGTTGGGAGCTTCTGGTTTGGGATGGGAGGTTTGGTGCAATGGGCAAGAGATTAGCCAGTTTACCTACTTTCAATACATGGGAAGTTTGGTGTGTGATCCTGTCTCTGTGGAACTCACGTATGGACTTGAACGTATTGCACTCATTTTACAGGGAAAGAATTCCTTTTGGGATTTGAATTGGAATGGCGGGGAGGGGGATCAAAAGATCACCTATGGTGACATTTTCCTCAGGCGTGAAAAAGAATTCTCAGCTTTTGGATTTGAATTTGCAAATACAGATTTGTTATTGAGGGGATTTGAGGATGCAGAATTGGAAAGTCGTTCCCTTCTTGAGAAAGGACTTGTCAGTCCCGCCTACGATTACTGCATCAAGGCAAGTCATCTCTTTAACCTCCTTGATGCACGAGGTAAAATAAGTGTCACGGAGCGTGCTGCTTATATTGGGCGTGTGCGCGATCTTGCACGGGCCTGTTGTGAAGCTTGGGTTAATTCCTCCCCTATTTCTATAAAATGAGAGTCTTATGAAATCGTTCTTTTTTGAAATTTTATCGGAAGAAATTCCAGCACGCATGCAATTTGGGGCGTGTGAGACTTTAAAAAACCTTCTCGCTGCGGCGTTAAAGGAAGAGAGGCTCTCTTTTGAAAGCGTGACGGCTTATGTCACGCCGCGCCGGCTTGTGGGCGTCGTTCAGGGTTTGACTGAGATCCAAGATGATTTTGAGACTGAAATTCGAGGTCCACGGATTGATGCGCCGGCTCAGGCCATTGAAGGGTTCTTAAAATCTCAGAACCTTCCATCACTTGAGGCGTGTACACAGCAAGAAAGTCCGAAGGGTGCTTTCTGGATGTATCGGTCTTTTGAAAAAGGAAAAAAGACGGAGGATCTTTTAGGGGCCTTGGTTGAGCGTCTGATTCAGAATTTTCCCTGGCCAAAGTCCATGCGGTGGGGAGATCAAGATCTTTCTTGGGTGCGCCCGATCCGGGGCATTTTGGCTCTTTTTGGAGATCATGTCATTCCTGTGACAGTGGGGAGAGGTGTCTGGCGTGTGACGTCTTCCAATTCAACATGGGGACATCGGTTTTTAAGTCCCGTTTCTTTCGAGGTCCAATCCTTTGAAGATTATGTTCAAAAGTTGAAAGAGCATTTTGTTCTTCTTGATCAAAAGGAACGCAAGCAAAAAATTTGGGAAGATGCTTTAAAAGTTGCGCAGGGTCAAAGCCTTCAAATTGTACCGGATGAAGGGCTTCTCGATGAGATTACAGGTCTTGTGGAATGGCCCATTCCTTTGCTCGGGGAAATTCAGAAAAACTTTATGGCGTTGCCAAGGGAAGTTCTCACAACGTCAATGCGGGTTCATCAACGTTATTTTTCTCTTAAGAAGGAGGGAGAAAAGGAGCTCGCCCCTTTCTTTATTGTGGTCTCCAATGGATTTTCTCCAGCATCAGCACACGTTATCATTCAAAACGGAAATGAAAGCGTTTTAAGAGCCCGTTTGTCGGATGCTTTATTTTTTTGGGAGCAAGATCAAAAAACCTCTTTAGAGGCCATGCTCACAAAATTAAAGACGCGGGTATTTCAAAAGGGGCTTGGGTCTCTTTATGATAAGGCGGAACGCTTAAAAGATTTAGGGATGGGACAGTTTGGATCTTTGGTGCTTGAGAGTATCGGATTGAAAGAAGAGACAACGCTAAAACAATGTGGACGGGCTGGATTCCTCGCAAAAGCAGATCTTGTCAGTACAATGGTGGGAGAGTTTCCAGAGTTGCAGGGCATCATGGGATCTTATTATGCGGCATTGCAAGGAGAGGCAAAAGAGGTCTCAGAGGCAATTTATGACCAATATGACCTCTGGTCTGAGCCGGATGTCCTTGAGAAGAAGGTCTCCATGACGCTTGCCTTAGCAGACAGGCTCGATACCCTGGTGGGTTTTTTTGGGCTTGGTCTTTTGCCCACGGGATCAAAGGACCCTTACGCTCTGAGGCGCTCAGCCCTTGGCGTTATTCGGCTTTTGAGATGTCATCAACTTGACGTGTCTCTGAAGGACCTTATGATAATGGTCTTAAAATCTTACCAAACTCAAGGAATTACAGATTTTGAGATTCAAAAAACGGTTCAAAAACTTCTGGAATTTTTTGAAGAGAGACTTAAAGTCAGCCTGAAAGATCAAGGCGTTTCTCCGGATCGGGTCGCGGCGTGTCTAACGGGCACCTGGTTTGATAATATCCCAAGAGCCTGCCGCCTTGCAGAGGCGCTTGATTCTTTCCTTAAATCAAAGGAAGGCGGAATTTTCTTAACGGTTTACCGGAGAGCAAGTCATATCTTAAAGGAGAGCCCTTTTGATCCATTAAAAGAAGTTCAGCCTGGCGTATTTCAAGATCCCTCAGAGACACTTCTCTGGGATGTCCTGCAGAAGGCTCAAGCAGAATTTGGAAAAGGATTCTTTGATAAAAAAGATGCCGATTTTAATCAGGCCTTTTTAATCCTCTCCAATCTTGCCCCTGCGCTCCATTCTTTCTTTGAGACGGTTCAAGTGAATTCTCCCGATGCGATGCTTCGGGACAACCGGCTTCTTCTTTTGAAGAGTGTGGTGGATTTATTTGAACGCCTTGCAGAATTTTCAAAGATTGAGAAAGAGGGTGGAAAGTCAGGATAGAGTGATTAGATCTCATCGATGGCGACAGCCTAATTTTCAAAAGCGAGAATAACTTCTATAATAGGCAACAAGAAGCTCACAAACCTGTCTTTGAGGTAGAGGCTTTATTCTCTTCAGTCGTTTTCTCATCCCTCCTTTCTTTTATAATCTTTTCGACTTCTTCACATGTAAGTTCTATTGCTTTAGAGATCGTATCAATATCCATCCCCATCTTATGCATGTTTAAAACGGTTTTTCTAACTCTAAAATTGTCCCCTTCTTCAAACCCTTTAGCTTCAGATTTCTTAAGGGTATTGGCTTCTACTCTGAGCCATTTCAGATGCCCTTCATAGATTTCTCTTTCCTCATCATCAAAATTCATAACATCAAGAACGGTAAGCGCTTTCTTGAGATCTTCGTTATCAAGTTCTGGAGGTAAATGATCTTTATTCAGTAAATCATGCCGCGTTAAAAAAGCCACCCACATATCCAATGCATTTTTGACTTTTGCAACAACCTCTGATAACTCTTCTTGAGAATTCTCAGAAAATTTTTTCAACTCTATCGTATGAAGTTCTAAATCTTTAAAATAAGGAAGCCCACTTTCT
>NCGZ01000091.1 GCA_002257235.1 Alphaproteobacteria bacterium 16-39-46 | reverse complement strand
TTAATCCGTTTTGTTCTTGAGGTGTTAAAAAATTCTTCATATTCAATTTGTTACAATATTTTTTTCTTTTTTTCCACTCTTTCATTCATGATAGGTATATGATGAAAATGACGCCAAAAATCCTCTCAATGTCTATGGACGCAGCAAATATGTCGGAGAGCTCATCTTGGAAAGTGTCGGATGTCCTTATTTTTTAATCCGGAGTTCCTGGATTTTTAGCACTTTTGGACATAATTTTGTCAAAAAAATGTGGGATTGGAGCTTTCAAGATCGCACTCTTACAATTGTTGATGATCAAGTTGGCTGCCCTACATTCGCTGGGGACGTCATAAAAGCGGCACGTCATATGATTGTCTCTCACTTTGATAATCCTCAACCCTCCTTTTATGGAACTTTTCATCTGTGTGGACAAGGAGAGACAACATGGTATGAATTTGCACGTTTTATCTTAGAAGAGATTTCAAAAGAACGGCGCACGTCTATGATTATCAATCCCAGCAGCTCAAGGGATTATCAAGCATCTACCTCAGGGGTTGCAAACAGACCCCCTTACGCTGCCCTTAACTGTCATAAAATTAAAGAAACTTTTGGAGTTTCTTCAAAAGACTGGAAAATTTCCGTTAGAGAGGTTATTAAACAACTTTCTCAAAACGGTCCCGATAAACCATAATACCCTCTCTTATTTCATCTTAACATTTTCCAAAGAAAGCCCCGCTTCTTCAAAATACTGTTTATAGAAATCTTTTAAGGCAGGATAGAAAGTATTTTCAGAGCGGCCATGGGGAAGGTGTGGGAGTCTAAAAATACGATAGTGCAGGTCTTGTGATCCGAGAACTCTCTTCAAATTAGGAAGAATAAAAAGAGGCCTCGAAAACGGGCTCGATTTTGGAAGAACAGATCCTGGATATATCCCCTTTTTAAGATAAGACTCATACTGACGAATGATTTCTGACTGAAAAGCGTTCAAATCCCGTATATCTAAATTTGGACTCCAGGGTGCATATCCTCCCATGACTGAAAAAAATTCAAAAGCTTTAGAGCTTAGCTCACACTCAAAAAGTTCAACATCCGCATCCTCTTCTGCAATCGAGTGGTCAGCTGCAGCTGCAGCTGCTGCGCGCGCAATTTTTTTCCTTTTCGAGTGAGGAACCTGAAAAGCTTCCCACCATTTCTCAAAATCCTCTGCATCACTCTTCTCTGATACAACTGCTTTAGGGCTCACTTCTTCTGCCGCCATCGCACCAGCAGGAGACATTTCTACATTCTCTCTCTCTGGTAACTCCGCAGCACTTCCTGCAGAGGCGCCTTCTTTCTCTTCTTCTTTCATCATCTGAGGGGCTTCAAATATCTCCTCTGAGCTTCTTATGTCTTCATTTACATCTTCCAAAACTGCTTGTGCAGAGACTTCAGGCTTTTCTTTTTCCTTAGAAAATCTTTCTTCTACAACAGGAGCATCCTTAACCACCTTTGCTAAAGCTTTTTCTTTTTCTCTTTCTTCTTCCTCTTTTCTCATACGTCGATTCATTTTATCTTTTTGCTTTTTCAGTCTTATTTGATTTTCTTGCTCTCTTTGAATAAGTCCTTTAAAATTTCTTATTCGTTCAGAAGAAATTGCTTTAATCCCCTCCAAAAACTCTTGTCTACATCTCTCAAATTCACTATTTCGTCGCCTCAGCCTTTTTTCCTTAGGATCAAAAACTGCCGTTTTTCCATAACTTTTTTCATAATCATGCTGAGCCTTTCTATATTTCGACACCAAAGAATTAGAAAACTCAATGTATCGATCATAGAGGGGGTGAAACTCTAGATGATCTTGATCGCTCCCTTGCACTCTCTTTCGTAAAATTCTATAAGGTTCAAGGAGCTCAAAAAATTGACAGGCATATTGTCCTGTGAGTGTCGAAGAAAATTCGCATGAAGCAAACTCACTTGCGGTTATAATATCTTCAATAACTTCTTCAAAACGAGCTATTGCTTCATGAGAATAATGCTTCGGTTTTCCTACTTTAATTCCATTCGATGCGCTTATCTCTTGCCACAATTTTGTTTCGCAAAACTGCATTTCATCAGCAATAGATCCTGACTTCTTTTTATAATTTCCATTAACTATTTCTATTTTTATCTTATATCTTTTTTCAAATTCAGCAGAACTTCCAAACTGCTCAACAAACTCGATTATAATAGCTTGTTGAAGTTTAAAGAGATAATTTTCAAGTTCGATCAAAATCTCTTGATACCCTCTGTTCAAAAAAGCAGAAGTTTGATCTTCTTCACCGTTAAGTTTCTTTTTTAGAAAAAATAACATATGCGCTATATCTTCAAAAAAGACAGAGTCTCTATAAATCTCGTGAAATGTCATTTCTTTCGAAAATTGAGCACGATCCGTCACATCCGAGGTCTCTTGATCAGCACATGCCCCAGGCTTACTTTGAACTTTTTCAATAACAAGCTTCTGAAATTGCCTTAAAAAGGGAGATTCAAAATTTCCGTCTTTCTCCAAACTCTTTAAAACGCTTGCATAAGAACCTGAAGCTCCCAAGATCGAAAGAACTTGATCAATTCCACGAACTTCCTCTTCAAGGCTTGCTTTTGTTCCAAAAGAAATGCACAGAAGATTAAGACTTACCATAAAAAAAATGAGTTTTTTTAACATAAAAACGTCCTTATAAAATGTAGTATTATCCAAAAAAATTTATATAAATTCAAAAAGCACTCTAATGAGTATTATATAGAGATGTGTTATATTACTTTCAACCTTCGAGGGAGAAAAACTTAAAAATACGCTGAGATTCTTCGTGCTCTCTCAAAAAAAGACATCTTAAACAAACCACTCAACCTCCTTCCAGTTTCCAAGATCCTCTTTTTTTGCAGCAATCCGGGATTTCCAATTCTCTGTATGAATTTCAAGTTTATGCCCATCTGGATCCAAAAAATACAAAGAATCCCCTGGAGACGTGTTTTCTTTAAAAAGAGGCGCTTCCGAAGCTTTAATCCGCATTGTCATCGCTTCAAAATTATCTTCAGAAACTGTAAAGGCATAATGGGTATAACACGGAGAAGAAACCCGTTTATTATCGACACTGAGACAAAACCAAAATCCTGAGCCAGGTTGTTCAGAATTTTCTCCCACCAAAAAATAGGCTCCCTTTTCCCACTTTACAAGAGGAACCAGACCTAAAACATCCTTGTAAAACACAAAGGACTGCTCGATATCCCGAACAGCAAGGGTAATGTGATTCATGCTCGTAATCATTTTTACATCATCTCTTTTTTGTTTTTTAAATCGCCCTCTAAAAATTTAAAAAAAGAGAGAGAAGATGGTCTTCCAAACTTCTCTCCTTTAGATTCACATCAGCAGACAACTCTTGAAGAGAGATATATCGGGGCTCTTAACCCGAGAGACCATCACCCTATTCCAGGTATTTCCAAGCAAAATGGAGTTGAGTCCATTCTTGTTGCTCAAAAAACGCTGTGGCTGAACGAAGACGGCGCAGACCAAACCCTGTCCCAACAAATTCACCATCCACAAAAGATCGGAGCATCTGTTCTGCAATAGGTCTCGAAAAGGAAGGATCCATCTGAAGCTGTAGTTTACTCTCTTTGAATTTGAGAAGTCCAACCACACAAGAATCCGTTGATCTTCTCAGTAAGAAAGTCGTCTTGTCGAGATTCATTGGCTCATGCATCCGATATCGGAAACTATTTAAGGCCTTTAATTGATCAGACATCATCACGTCACAGTTGGCTGAGTTTTGAAGAGCAACAACAGGATGAACGCCTCTGGCTCCCAGCGTCATACAACGCACTCCCAAATCCTCAAGATCACTTGAATCTGTCTGCCCTCCAACACCAAGAAGCGAGGGCTGATAAGAAATAGTAGCGTTCGTGGGATCTTGAAATCCATGAAAGTCAAAATGAGCCACAAATGCGTCAATGAGTGGTTTATCTGCAACCGCTTCCCACATCGTCCTATGGGGAGGAACCGTATCTTTGACCGAGGGAAGGGGAAATTTTTTTCTAATTTTCCTGTGAAAATCCTCAAAACAGAAAGTATTTATACAACTTCCTCGACTATTAAAAAAGTCTCTTCTTTCTGAAGGAAGAGATCCTTCCGTTAGTTTATAATCTTCATGTCCTTGAGTCTCAAAATATCCCGCAGGCTCAAAGGACTCATTTGAATGAGATACAAGATACAGCCATTTCAAATTTCCGAGTGTTTTGGTCCTTATACACTCTTTCATCGCAGCAATTTGCTCGGCTAGAATTTGAGAGACTTTAGCGCGTCCTTCATCTTTATCTCCAAAAAGGGCCTGTAAGCCGATTTTATCTTCCTCTTTTCCGAGAATGGGAACAAACTTAACTTTTAAATTGATCGGGAACTGATCAGGTCGCGTTCCATAAATTTTAGGAAGACCCATAATTTTCTGAAGAAATTCCTCAGAAACGTCAGAAACGAGTACTTCCGGAGCACTCACACTCAAAGCCGCAGTTCTTGAAGCCAACCCTCGAGCACCATCTTCAGGATCCGCTGGATCCTCCATCCCATAGGAAGAAGTATTTAGAAATACACTTCCGAGAACGCCAAGAAGAGCTGATGATCTTAAAAATCTCTGAAAATTCATTTTTGATAAATCCTCTTAATTAAATGTAAAATTTAGAATCCTTTAGATGAGAAAGAGCTTTCCTAAGGCCAAGTTCCTCGCTCCAGAATTTCTCTTAAGTATTTTTTACAAAAATTTTTAGATCTTTACAAGAAATATTCGAAATGTAAATCCATCATTATTTTTAATGATTTTAAAAAATCTTTTTATTTAAAGGTTTCTTTGAAAGTTGTTCTTTTTTTTATGTTGATAGACCTTAAATTTAAATTTGCAGAATTTAATAAGAAAAAACATACGTGAGACAATCCAATTCTGAGAAGCCGTCTTGCCATCAAAGTCAGCTCGAACAGACAAGTCTTTAAAAGAAAACATGTATTTATCTCCCTATATATCTTGAATTTAAAAAGGTAGTTAGAAATTCAAATTTTCTCTACCCGTAAAATTTACGGTAAAAAAAATTTTATTTTTCCTTTTAATTTCTTAAATTTGGGATAGACAAAGAAAAATAATTTAGATAGCCTCTGATAAATATTTATAGAAACACTCTAAGTCACTTTAACTAAAGATTTAAATCACTTACACGTCTTAAATATTCTATCCTTTACACTTTAAAAAAAAATTAATCAGGAACTGTCAATTAAGGGAAGGAAGTTTATATGCAAGAAAAACTTTTGTCAGCATTTAATTACAGTCAGTCTATACGTTTTGAATTAGAGACTTTAAATAAACCTTTAGTTGATAATTTAGGAGTTTCATTTTTAGCCTACAGACGGTTTAATAAGAACGGGGATCTTTTTTATATTTTTAATAATCATTCCTGGATGGAGCATTCTTTTAATAATGAATGCTGGACCAGTGTTAACTTTCAAAAAAGAATAAAATCATTCCCTTCTAAAAAATCTTTAAATTTTGTTTGGCCTACAACTCCTGAAGGCCTGAACGATCCTAACTATAATGCCCTTTATGACTTAAAAATATGGAATGGCATAACCATGCTTCGAAAACATGAGGAGTACATCGAAAGTTTTGCTTTTTGCAGCGATGATCTCACGACTGATATTACAGATCTCTATGTAAACCATATCGATCTTCTTGAAAGATATATTTCTTTCTTTAAATATAAAGCATCTCACCTCCTCTATCCTCCTGATAAAAATCTTTTGATTAAATCTCCTCTTAATTGGCCCTGTTTCGATGAGCCTTCTGATAAAATCAAAAATTTTATTGACCAAACAGAAGTTAAAAAACATTTTTTAGCCCATAAAGGATCTAATGTGTTTATTGCAAAACAGGAAATGAAGTGTCTCGCCCTTTTTTGTGAAGGAAGAAAAATAAAAGAAGTCGCAAACGCTTTAAATTTATCCCCGCGCACCGTGGAGTCTTATTTTAACAACTTAAAGAAAAAAATAGACGTGCATACCATTTCAGCCCTCGTTGAAATTTATAAGGAGAATTTTCTATAATGAAAATTAAATCAATTACAGCGGCCCTCATCGGTCATACGCTTGAGCGCTACGATGTGGCTCTTTATGGGTACTTTTCAGCCCTTTTAGCCCCTATTTTTTTTCCAAACTCAGACTCTTTAGGCATTCTCTGGAGTCTGGGGGCTTTTGCAGCAGGATATCTCATGAGACCCTTTGGAGGTGTTATTTTCGGGCATTTAGGCGACAAATATGGAAGAAAAAAAGCCTTTACACTTTCAATCCTACTTGTCGTTATTCCTACCCTCACCATAGGAATTTTGCCCTCCTATAACAGAATTGGCCTTTTTGCGCCATTCATCTTGATGGCCTGCAGACTCATGCAAGGACTTTGCGGGGGCGGTGAATTTAGCGGCGCCGGCATTTTTGTTGGAAAGCACATAAAAGCAGGGCAAGAAGGCCTGGGCGGCGGTCTCATATGTTCCACAGGCCTCTTGGGAGCGCTGATTGGAACAGCTCTGGGTTCGGTGGTAACCCTCTCAAATATGCCCACCTGGGGATGGCGCCTCCCTTTCATCTTAGGCGCATTTATGACGTTTTTCAGCTACCTCATTCGACGTCGCATGCATGAGACCCCTGTTTTTACAAAAGTTATGGAAGAGGTCACCCTCCCCAAGCTTCCGTTGAAAAATGTTTTTAAATATCACAAAAAAAATATCTTTTGCGGTATTGCCATCGGAGGATATGGGCACTGCGTTCTCTATATGGCCACTATTTACATGAACGTTCTATATACAAAAAATCTACACCTCTCTTCCCATGACAGTCTTGTTTTAAATACAATGATTCTTGCTTTGTGGGTTTTGATCTCTCCTCTTTTTGGACTTTTGGCAGACAAGGTTGGCATAAAGCGGTTCATGTCTTTTGGGGCTCTCGTCGCAATTGTCTCTGCCTATCCTCTCTTTTGGTACATGACAACAACAGCCTCTTTTAAAAGCCATGTGATATTTCAAGTGGCCTTAACCCTTATTGGTGTGAGCTTCGTGGCGCCTATCTCTGGTTTATTTACGTCTCTTTTTCCAGCGCGTGAACGCTATAGTGGCGTTGCCTTTAGCATTACTTTGGGACAAGCTCTTTTGGGAGGAACAACACCGCTAATTTCAACTTTTTTGACAACCTTTACAGGAGATGCAAATGCGCCTGCTTATTTCTTAATCGGAGCAGGCATTTTAGGATTCACGGCAACGCGTACGTTAAAAGAATATTCGAAGTATGATTTAACGCATATTAAGAACTTGATTGAGGAGGATGGAGAAAATAAACACGAAACGCGAAATCCTCTAGCGTGAGTTTATTACAAAAGTAGATTGAGACGTAAAAAACGAACCACAATATGCTGATAAATCAGAGTGTTGTGGTTTTTTTGTGCCTAGATTT
>NCGZ01000090.1 GCA_002257235.1 Alphaproteobacteria bacterium 16-39-46 | reverse complement strand
ACAAAAATTACAAAAATTGGCTGTGTCTTTCAACTCTATTTTTTATGGTGATATAAGATTCAAATTTTTACGCCATGAAAAGTTGAGAATCGCGTAAATTTTAGGATTTTGTATGATTTTCATAAAGTTCTGGCTCATAAGATAAGAAGACAAAAACGATTAGCGGTATGGTGTTTTTTGGGTTTCTATTATAGTCTCTGAGTTTAAATATATGTTGTATTATAGAGGAGGAGCGGTGAGATGTCTTTTAAAATAATTAAGGGTCTTTCAGATATTTGGGAAAATTATGATGGATACATTGTGGATCTCTGGGGCGTTATTCATGATGGACACGTTCTTTACCCTGATGTTTTAAGAAGTCTGGCTGAGCTTCGTGCGTTAAAAAAACAGGTTGTTTTTCTTTCAAATGCGCCGCGCAAATCAAAATTCATTAAAGACCGCCTTTCTGAGCTCAAGATAAGCCCTGATCTTTATAGAGGGATTGTTACGTCTGGAGATGATGCATTTGAGACGATGATTGAGACCTATATTCCAAAATTTGGACACCGTGCCTTTTTTTTGGGAGGAGAAAAAGATCGTCATATGCTTGATGCAAAAGGACTGAATGAAGCTACATCTCTGGAAGAAGCTGATTTCATTTTAGGAATCAATACCTATAAGGGGGAGGATTCTTTGGAAACTTATACTCCTCTCTTGGAAAAGGGTCTTACAAAAGGCATTCCTTTTATTTGTGTTAATCCCGATTTAATCGTCCATATTAAGGGTCAAGAAATTATTTGTGCCGGTACATTGGCTGACTGGTATAAGTCTCAAGGGGGCGATGTTTTCTATCATGGCAAACCACATGGTCCTGTATATAAGCGCGCTTTAAACACGTTGGATGTAGAAGATAAATCAAAAATTCTCTGTATTGGAGATTCCCTAAGAACGGATGTCACTGGAGCTCTTGGTCAAGGATTGGATGTGGCCTTTATTACAGGAGGAATTCACAAATCTGAGTGTTTGGAGACAAAAAATGAGCTTTCTTTCGAGAAAAATTTGGAACAGGTGTTCCAAAAACATGGCAAAGTTCCAACCCTTGTTCTTCCTGAATTTAAGAGATAAAAATCACGCGAACCATTTCTCAATAAAATAAATAAAAGCCCATCGCTCTTTTCAAGAGTTTTCTTCTCAGATATATTTATACGGTCATTAGCTATATTGCCACGGCTGGAAAAGTGCCTGATAAAGAGGAATTTCTCAATGTGGTTAAAAATTTGGAAAATATTGATAAGGAGGAGACAATGCAGTCCCTTGCAGAATATTTAGAAATAGAAGTTTTTAAAATAGGGTTTGAAAAGGGCTGAAAAGAGGAAAATAAACGAGCACAAGAAGAGCGTCAGAGACTAAAGCAACAGACGCGTTTAAATATAGAGAAGGAGCTTGTAAAAGCAGTACAAGAACGTGTGAATGCTGAGCAGGAACGCGTAAAAATGGTAAAAGCTATGATTTCCAATGGAATAGAATTGAATACCATTGCGATGATTACGGGCTATTCCCAGGAAGAGCTTAAAATCTTTCTGTCTTAAGCTCTGAGAAGGGAGCTTCATTTTCTGACTGTTTTTTATGGCAGCTCGATTGGTCCTGTCATTTTCTTTTTAAGAGAATTTTTAGAATAAGCTGGTGGGGTCTCCTGCGTTTTAAATTTGTATGAACAGAAGTTCTTTACAGGACATGTGGGACAGAGAGGTTTTTGAGCCTTACAAGTATAGCGCCCATGGAGAACAAGGAGATGATGGGCAATTTGTCGAAACTTCTCAGGAACGATAGCATCGAGTATTTTTTCAACAGCCAGGGGCGTTTTTCCAACGGCAAGACCTGTTCGGTTTGAGACTCTAAAAATATGAGTGTCCACTGCAAATGTTGGAAGACCAAAGACAACATTCAAAACGACATTGGCTGTTTTTCGTCCAACGCCGGGAAGGGACTCGAGTTCTTCGCGTGTGTTTGGAATACATCCTTTAAAATCACTTTCCAAAAGATGACTGAGCTTCATGATATTTTTGGCCTTTGTTTTGTAAAGTCCAATGGTTTTGATGGCGTTTCTTAGGTTTTCTTCTCCAAATTGAATCATGTCATGGGGTGTGTGGATGATCTTAAAAAGATCCTGCGTTGCACGGTTTACGCCTTTGTCTGTGCTTTGAGCGGAGAGAACAACGGCAACAAGGAGTGTATAGGGATTTGTCGAGAAGAGCTCTGTTTGAGGGTTAGGAATGGCTTTTTCTAAAGCTTCAAAGAAAAGGGCTATGTTCTTTGGGGTCATTTTAAAGATCTCTTTGTTTGTAAATACTGTGTGACCATAGAGCGGTTCTTTTGACTTTTCAAGGAAAGAGGTATCAAATTTTTATTCTTGAAAAAGAATCTTATATCCCTCATTGAAAATCTTCTCATAATTTTGTAGGGTAGGGACACTTTTCAAGATTCTAAAAAAAGGACTATTTTTTATGCAGTCGGCTGTTAAAAAAGCTATTTTTCCCGTGGGAGGACTTGGAACACGATTTTTGCCTGTCACAAAATCCAGCCCCAAGGAAATGCTTCCAGTTATTGATAAGCCGCTTATCCAATATGCAGTTGAGGAAGCGCGTGCTGCAGGAATAGAACAATTTATCTTTGTAACGGGACGCGGGAAAAGTGCCATTGAAGATTTTTTTGATTATTCTTATGAATTGAATGCAGAGCTTCAGAAGCGCGGAAAAACCAAAGATCTTGAAATAATTAATGATCTTTTAATGGCGCCTGGCCAGATTTCTTATATACGTCAGCAAGAACCTCTGGGTCTCGGGCATGCCGTCTGGTGTGCGCGTCACTTGATAGGGGATGAACCTTTTGCTGTTCTTTTGGCAGATGATTTGATTCAAAGCCAAACACCTTGTTTGAAACAAATGGTGGACGCTTATAAAAACAAAAGTTCGGGACATATGGTTGCCGTTCAAGAAGTTCCCTTGGAAGAGACACGGCATTATGGGGTTTTGGAAATCGATACGATTTCGAAGCCTCTCCTTAAAGCAAAAGGGATTGTTGAAAAGCCAGAGCCGCACACGGCGCCCTCTCAAATGGCTGTGATTGGGCGGTATATTTTAGATCCTTCTGTCTTTGGGGTATTGGAGTCTCAAGCAAAAGGCGTGGGCGGAGAGATACAATTGACGGATGCGTTGGCGAAGGGATTAACAGATTGTTCCTCTCCCATGGCGCTTCACGGATTTTTATTTGAAGGGACGCGGTTTGACTGTGGAACCCGTCAGGGGCTTTTAAGGGCAACCGTTGCTTTTGCGCTTGCTCGGGAAGATTTAAAAGACGAAATGTTGCTTATTTTAAAAGATTATCAGCTTCACTCTTAAGATTACGAGGACTTATAAATGCGTCTTGCAATGATTGGTGTCGGATATGTTGGACTTGTTTCGGGAGCTTGTTTTGCTCAATTTGGCGTTCATGTCACAGCCGTTGATAAGGACCGTCAGAAAATAAAAGATCTGCAAGGGGGGAAGATCCCCATTTATGAACCTGGTCTTGAAGCTCTTGTTCAACAAGGATTGCAATCGGGATCTTTGACTTTTACCGATAATCTACAAGACGCTCTTAAGGATGCGGATGCTGTCTTTATTGCGGTTGGAACGCCAAGCCGCAGAGGAGATGGCCATGCGGATTTGAGTTATGTGTTTGCGGCTGCCGAAGAGGTTGCAGAGAATTTATCTCAGCCCGTTGTTCTTGTGACAAAATCGACGGTTCCTGTGGGAACAGGACGAAAGGTTTTAGAGATCGTTCAGAAGAAGCGCCCTGACCTTAAAATTGATGTGGCATCAAATCCTGAATTTTTAAGAGAAGGGTCTGCAATTGAGGACTTTATGCGTCCTGACCGCGTGGTTGTGGGTGCAGAAACAGAGAACGCACGTGAGATCCTCCGGGAACTTTACCGTCCTCTTAATTTATTAGAGACACCTATTGTTTTTACCAATCTTGAGACGGCAGAGCTCATTAAATATGCAGCCAATGGTTTTTTGGCGACGAAAATTGCGTTTATTAATGAGATTTCAGATGTTTGTGAAGTTTCAGGAGCGGATGTTCAGGCTGTTTCCAAAGCCATTGGTCTTGACAAACGAATTGGCGCAAAATTTTTGCATGTGGGCCCCGGATATGGAGGCTCTTGTTTTCCAAAAGATACGTTGGCCCTTGTCAAAACGGCCCAAGACCTTGAGTGTCCTTTAAAAATTGTGGAAGCTGTTGTCGCCTCGAATGACGCACGCAAGGAGAACATGGTTGACAAAATAGAAGCTCTTTTTAAAGGCGATCTCACGGGAAAAACCATCGGTGTTTTAGGGGTTACTTTTAAGCCCAATACGGACGATATGCGCGAAAGTCCAAGCCTTACGATTCTCCCTCTTTTGCAGAAAAAAGGGGTTTTTCTGAAAGCCTATGATCCTGCTGGGATGACGGAAGCCCAGAAATTTCTTTCAGGAGTTTCTTGGGAAAAAAATGTGTATGATGCGCTTAAAGATGTTGATGCGGCTCTTATCTTAACGGAATGGAATGAGTTTCGGGCCCTTGATTTTGAGAAAATGCATCAGATTATGAAAACCCCTCTGTTGATTGATTTTAGAAATATCTATACCTTGGATGAAATGAAGAGGACGCCTTTTACCTACGTCTCTTTAGGGCGCGCTCTTGTGACCGGGCAAACTTTATGAAGAAAGGTCTGACATGCATACATTCCATCCGTCAATTTTAAGAGAGTATGATATTCGGGGCGTTTTTAATGAAACGCTTTTTCCAGAGGATTTTTATGCAATTGGACGTCTTTTTGCACAGCTCGTGCGTGAAAAAAAAAATCAAGAACAGCCACGTATTGGGGTTGGATTTGATGGAAGACTCAGTACGCCGCACTTAGTGGAAGCCCTCCATCGCGGTCTTTTGGATGAGAAAGCGCATGTGATTTCTATTGGGTGTGGACCTACACCGATGACCTCGTTTGCTCATTATGCATTGGACGTTGATGCTGTTTTGATGGTCACAGGATCGCATAATCCGGCCAACCATAATGGGGTGAAGATGACGCTTCAAAAGCACCCTTTTTATGGCCAAGAGATTCAAAATCTTTCTTTGAGGCTTAAAGATCTTCCAAAGGTATCAGCCTCGGTTCATACGCCTTTCTTTGAAACACACGACCTTTCTGATCTCTATGTTGACAAGCTTCTTGAGGGGTTTGATTTTAAAAAACCTTTAAAAGTTGTCTGGGATGCTGGTAATGGCTCAGCAGGTGAGATCATCGAGCGCTTGGTTAAGCATCTTCCGGGGACACATGTTCTTCTCAACACAGAAATTGATGGAAATTTTCCGGCCCATCATCCAGACCCCACCTTGCCAGAAAACCTAGAGCAGTTGAAAGAGACCATTTTGGATACAAAAGCAGATTTAGGATTAGCCTTTGATGGCGATGGAGATCGCTTGGGCGTCATGGATGGGAAAGGGCGGATTTTATGGGGTGATCAAGTTCTGATACTTCTTGCAGAAGGGGTGCTTAAAACACTTCCCGGAGCGCCTATTATTGCGGATGTGAAGGCGAGTCAACTTCTCTTTGATAAGATTAAAGAGTTTGGGGGCGTCCCAATCATGGAGCGCACAGGGCATTCTCTCATTAAATCAAAGATGCGCGAAATGAAGGCGCCGCTTGCAGGAGAAATGAGTGGTCATATTTTCTTTGCGGATCGTTATTATGGGTATGATGATGCGCTTTATGCCGCCCTCAGGCTTCTTGAGATCTTAAATGATACAGACAAGTCCTTGAGTGATCTTTATGAAGCGCTTCCAAAGCGTGAAAACACCCCTGAAATCAGGATTGACAGTGCCGGAAAAGATAAAAAAAAGATTCTAAATGCCCTGAAAGAGGGTCTTTTAAAGGAAGGTATTTCTTTTAATGATCTCGATGGGCTTCGTGTTTCTTTTAAAGAAGGATGGTGGGGCATCCGGGCCTCAAATACACAAGATGTTTTAACGATACGTGTCGAAGCAGACACCTTAGATGGATTGATAAAACTCAAAAAAGATCTTTTTGATCGGCTCAAACCCTTTGGAATTCAGGAAGATTAACAAAAATTCCCTTGAAAGAGGCGAAAAATCTTAAGAGAATTTTGAGGGTGTTAATTTCGGGTAAAAATGATATTCTTAAAGAATCAAAAAAAATAAAAAATAAACACGGAGAAAATAACATGAAAACGACCAAAATAACCTTGATTGCCCTTGGAGCTCTGATTTTAGAAAGTGGTGTTTCCTTTACCACGGTTGAGGCGACGGGGAGAGATGGTGTGAGACATAAAAGAGCACATGCAGGAGATGCACGGCTAAGCACGGAAGCTCCCTCTGTATTTTTCTCTGTCTCTGAAATGGGGAGAGAACCCTATGTTTATATGGACATGGAAAGAAATCACTGGAGCGGGACGGATGCTCATAAAATTGCAAAAATGATAAAGCCTTGGTCTCCGGAAGATCAAAAAAATGTTACAGTTTCAATGAAAATTTCTCCTACGGCTTCCTCTGAAGATCTGGCAGTTTTAGAAAGTTATGGGATCGTTTCTGATGGTAATCATGTAGAAATGCACGGAGACGATTTTGTTAACTTGATGCAAGAAAGAGCACCTCAAAAATTCTGGGGTTTCATTGAGGTAAATGGGGTAAGAGGTGGGGGCCATTTTTCACCACATGGTCTTGGCTTAGGGCCAAGAGAGGTCCAACCACATTCTATTTGGATGTGGAAGGATCTGGCTGTTGTACGAAATAAAAAGGGCGAAGTTCTTTATGACACCAAGAGAAAAAAACTACTTGCGTCTCGTGCTTTCAATTCCGAAAATGTAAAGATAGTGGACTCTAACTTTGCTGTAAAAGTCCTTCAAAAATTAGATCCATTAGATCCAGACGCAAAAGTCGATTTAATCGTTAAAGCTCCCGCTGATCCTGTTAAGGCTGAAAGCCTAAAAGGTGCTGGATTCATAGAGACTGCGGGAGGAAATTTGGCTGCATCTCAAATCAGAGTACCAAACGCTTTGTCTTTGATTTCAAATCTTGAGTTTCAAGCTTTTATTAGCCTTATTATTGCACAGAACCACCAATCTAAAAGCTTTTTGTTCGATACTGTGGGGAGTTCAATGGAGATTTCATCTTCGGAAAATGCTTCTAAATCTTAAAGAGTTTACTTAAGAAAAAGAGAGGGTTTTTGAGCTGAAACCCTCTCTTTTTTTGAGCCACTGGAAGAGATGCAAAGAAGTATTTTGAGAGAATTCTTGAGGTGTAGGAAAGATTTTTTTTGGTTTGTGGGATTTCAAAAAAGTGATATTTCCTAAATAGTGCCGGACCGAAAAGGCTAGATTCTCTAAATTCTCTAAAATTTGACCCCAATAAAATTTCCCAAAATTTTAAAATTTAACTTTTTGTGGAATT
>NCGZ01000089.1 GCA_002257235.1 Alphaproteobacteria bacterium 16-39-46 | reverse complement strand
CGATTTTCAACAAAAAATCACTATTTTTTTATTCGAGGGGGGGGAATCGCTATCCACTACAGACTCATTACCCGGCGATATGGAGAGGATACAAAAAAATAATTGACTTTTTTGGAAAAGCCCCCTAAGAGTGATAAACAATTTAAGGGTAGTCAGTCCGCGAGTCTCGCGCACTGACTTTTTGTTTTTGGTGATTTTGGAATTTTTTACGTGTTTGAAAGCTTAAGCAGTCGTCTTACGTCCATCTTTGATAAATTAAAACGCCATGGCAAACTGTCAGAAGAAGATGTCACGTCAGCTCTTCGAGAGGTACGCGTTGCCCTTTTAGAAGCAGATGTTGCGCTTCCTGTTGTCAAAAGCTTTATCGAGGACGTTAAGAAAGAAGCTATCGGCCAAGAAGTTCTGCAAAGCATTCATCCTTCTCAAATGGTCATTAAAATCGTTCATGATCATTTAATTCGCCTTTTAAATGCCGATAATAAAGAGCTGAATCTTGCGGGTGCTCCCCCCCTTGTTATTTTAATGGTGGGATTGCAAGGATCTGGAAAAACCACGACAACCGCAAAACTTGCCAATGTTCTTGTCCATAAAAACAACAAAAAAGTTCTCATGGCGTCTTTGGATATTTATCGACCTGCCGCACAACATCAGCTTGACGTTTTGGGAAAATCCATTCACGTAAATACTGTTCCGATTATCCCCAATGAATCTCCCCTTCAGATCACAGAGCGTGCGTTAAAAATCTCCAAGACAGAAGGCTATGACATTCTTCTTTTGGACACAGCGGGACGCCTTCACATTGATATTGCTTTGATGGATGAGATTTCTGAAATTAAAGCAAAAGCAAAACCGCTAGAAACCCTTCTCGTTGCCGATGCAATGACAGGACAGGACGCTGCCCATATCGCAAAGACGTTTCAAGAAAAGATTGGTCTTACTGGCCTCATTTTAACACGGATTGACGGGGATGCGCGCGGCGGAGCTGCCCTCTCCATGCGTTCTATTTCAGGCGTTCCCATCAAGTTTTTGGGCACTGGCGAAAAAATTGATCAATTAGAAGTGTTTCATCCCGACCGATTGGCAAATCGAATTCTGGGCATGGGAGATGTCGTCAGTCTTGTCGAAAAGGCCATGGAGACGATCGATCAGGAAGAAGCTGAACACCTTGCCAAAAAAATGCAGAAAGGCTCTTTTGATCTCAACGACATGGCGCTTCAGTTAAAGCAGATTTCAAAAATGGGGGGCATGTCTGGAATCATGAATCTTCTTCCAGGAATTGGAAAAATAAAAGATAAAATCCAGACGGCAGGCTTAGATGATCGCTTTTTGAAGCAACAACTTTCTATTATTTCCTCCATGACACCTCAAGAAAAAGGGGATCCAAGGATTTTAAATGCGTCACGTAGACGACGCATCTCTTCAGGTTCAGGAACAACAATCCAAGATATCAATAAGCTTCTCAAACAACATCGTGATATGGAAACGATGATGAAACGCATGGGGAAATTGGGTAAAAAAGGTTTTTTAAGACAAGGAATCGGGGGACTTTTTTCCCGGTAAATGTGTTAAAAATCCCTTCTTTTTATGTCTCACTAAGTATGAGTATAAAAAAGGGGTCTTTAAAAGAAATATTTTTTGGTATCTCCCCAAAGAGACTCCAAAAATATGTGTAACGTAAATTGGTAAAGAAAGGACTTAAGTATGGCTTTAAAAATTCGTCTTGCCCGTGGTGGTGCAAAACAACGACCTTTTTATAGAATTGTTGTGGCAGAGGCAGATTGCCCGCGCGACGGGCGATTCGTTGAAAAGGTCGGCACCTATAACCCAATGCTCGACAAAACAAATCCTATCCGCGTTGTTTTAGAAGCTGAGCGTATCCAATATTGGCTTTCCGTAGGAGCTCTCCCGACGGATCGCGTGGCACGCTTTTTAGGCGAAGCAAAAATCATTGCTGTTCCTGCTCAAAAAAATAGCGTTCAGAAAGCTCAACCAAAGAAAAAAGCACAAGAACGCTTGAAGCAAGAAGCCGATCGCCTTCAGAATATTGAGGACGAAAAGACAAAAGCTGCTGCAGCACCCATTCCAGAAGCAGCACCTGCTGAAGAAATAACGGAGACTGTAGTTCATGAAGAAGCACCTGTTGCCCCAGAGGCAACCTCTGCTCCTGCTCCAGAAGATACTCCTGCTGCTTCAGAGGCACCCTCTGCTCCTGAGGAAGCTCCTGTTGCCGAAGAAGTAACTTCCGCTCCTATGCCGGAAGAGGCGCCTGCAGAAATTTCTGAGCCTCAACCAGAAGAAAAACCTTCTGCAGAACCAGAAATTGCTGAAGCAACTCCTGAGGCTTAAAAAAGGATTTTTAAATGACCATTATTCCTGCTCCCCTCGATTCTGATCTTGTCTATATCGCTCAAATCGTGGGGGGGCATGGAATTCATGGCGTCCTTAAAATTCAATGCTTTCTGGACAATCCCCATGATTTTAAACTCTACTCCCCTATTTTCAACACATCAGGAAAAAAATACCTCTTTGATGTTCTGAGTATCACGCCAAAACATATTCTTGCGCGTCTTGACGGGATTCATGATCGGACAGAAGCTGATACTCTAAAGGGCCTTAAGCTCTACATTGAGCGCCGGGCCTTAAAATCTTTATCGGAGGAAGAGTATTACCAAAGAGACCTTTTGGGGGCCGCTGTCTTAAACACAGAACGAGAAACTATTGGGAAACTCCTCCATATTCATAATTATGGTGCTCAAGATATACTTGATATTTCGCTTAATGATGGGACAATGCTCCTCGTCCCTTTCCAAAAAGACATTGTTCCTGAAGTCTCGCCCGATCCAGCTCATCCTGAGAAAGGATTTCTGATCTTAGAGAGTGATTATCTCGCTTCAGCATTGACCCCTCCCTCTCACGACCCCAAAGACAGATGACTTGGAAAGTTACAGTTTTAACCCTCTTTCCTGAAATGTTCCCGGGAACGCTTGGTTTTTCTCTGGCTCAAAAAGCTCTTTCCTTAGGGTTTTGGTCACTTGACGTTATCAATATTCGTGATTTTGCTCTTGATCGCCATCGGAGCGTTGATGACACACCTT
The DNA here is from genome assembly GCA_002257235.1 of Alphaproteobacteria bacterium 16-39-46. Classification (GTDB taxonomy): domain Bacteria; phylum Pseudomonadota; class Alphaproteobacteria; order 16-39-46; family 16-39-46; genus 16-39-46. The sequence continues at coordinate 4,400 of NCGZ01000089.1, read as the reverse complement.
TCGGGGGCGGGGCTGGAATGGTGTTAAGACCTGATGTTCTTGAAAATGCCCTTGAATCTGTTTTAAAGACGACTGAAACAAAAAATCCTGCTCTTTTTTACTTGTCCCCCAGAGGACAAGTCTTTAAACAAGAAACAGCTTCTACTTTTCTCAGCACCCCTGAAATTATTTTTATCTGTGGACGGTATGAAGGCCTTGATCAAAGATTCCTTGATTATTATAAAATTCAAGAGCTTAGCATCGGGGACTATGTTCTTTTTGGAGGAGAGGTGGCAGCTCAAGTTGTATTAGAGACTTGCATTCGACTCATCCCTGGTGTTATAGGAACAGAAGATTCTTTATGTGAAGAAAGTTTTACGAAGGGCCTTTTGGAATACCCACACTACACGAGACCCTTTCTATGGAAAGGAATTTCTGTACCGGATGTTTTAACATCAGGCCATCATGAAGCCATTCGTTCTTGGCGCCGTCTTCAATCTGAAGACATCACGAAGAAAAAAAGGCCTGACTTATGGCTTGCGAAAGAGCCGACCCCCCTTCCTTCAAAGAGGAAAAGGGAGAAGGGCTTAAGCAAAGACGTACAAACTGACGGACTAGAAATTTAAATTTAAAGGTGAAAATATGAATATTATTGAACAACTTGAACAACGCACAATTGAAGACCTCACAAAGGATAAAAAAATCCCGACATTTGCTCCCGGAGATACGCTTCGAGTGCTCGTGAATGTGATCGAAGGAGACCGGAAACGCGTTCAGGCCTTTGAAGGTGTTTGCATTGGGCGTAAAAATTCAGCGCTTAATTCCTCCTTTACAGTTCGTAAACTCTCCTCTGGAGAAGGTGTCGAGCGTGTTTTTCCACTTTATTCTCCCCTCATTAATATCGAGGTTGTTAGATTTGGTGATGTCCGCCGGGCAAAGCTCTATTATCTTCGTGGACGCACAGGTAAGAGCGCGCGTATTAAAGAACGTGCTTACTGGCTGACTCAGAACAAAATGAAAGCAGCAGAAGCCTCTGCAGCGTCCAAAGCTTCCTCTTCTGTAGAAACGCCTGCAGAAGTTATAGAGACGCCAACAGACGTTCAAGAATAAAGACGTGCCCTCTTTGGAGAAATTTTACATGTCTTCCTTGTACCCTCCTATTGAACCTTATGCATCTGGGATGCTCCCAGTTGACGGTCTTCATACGCTCTACTGGGAACAGTCTGGAAACCCCAAAGGTGTTCCCGTCCTTTTTATTCATGGGGGCCCAGGGGGTGGAACATCTCCAAAACATCGTCAGTATTTTGACCCCAACCATTATCGTATTATTTTGTTCGATCAAAGAGGGGCCGGAAAATCAACCCCCATGGGAGAACTCCAGGATAATACGACGCCTCTTCTCGTCTCTGACATGGAAAAACTCCGTGTTCTTTTAGGGATTGAAAAATGGCATCTTTTTGGGGGATCGTGGGGTGTAACGCTTGCTCTTTCTTACGCCATAGAACATCCGAATCGTGTTTTAAGTATGGTTCTGAGAGGTGTTTTTCTGTGTAGACCTGAAGAAATAAAATGGTTCTACCAAGATGCGGGAATGATTTTTCCAGAAGCGTTCCGAAAGCTTTCCCATTACCTTCCCGAAGAAGAGCGTCAAGATATCACAAAAGCCTACCACAAGCGGTTAACCTGTGGAAATAAAGAACTTGAACTCGAAGCTGCCAAAATTTGGAGCGGCTATGAGGGGACTTGTTCAACGCTTATGCCCAACCCAGAGCTTGTCAAAACCTTTGAAGTGGATCATACGGCCATTTGTTTTGCTCGCATTGAAACCCATTACTTTGTAAATGATGCGTTTCTTCCTCCCGAAGGATTGCTCGGACATATTGATAAAATTCGTCACATTCCCACCATTATCGTTCAAGGGCGCTATGATATCGTTTGCCCCATTAAATCTGCCGATGATCTTGTGCAGGTTTTTCCGGAAGCAGAATACATCATTGTCCCAAATGCAGGTCATTCTGCATTTGATCCTCCGCTTCAAGCAGAGTTGGTAAAAGCTACCAACAAAATAAAATCGCTTACATAAAGGTTTTCACATGACACAGTCTCAAATGTTCTCACCTTCAAATCTTATGGCTGGTAAAAAAGGGCTTATTATGGGCGTTGCCAATGATAAATCTCTTGGATGGGGAATTGCCCAAGCCTTGTCAGCCGCAGGCGCTGAACTTGCCTTTACGTATCAAGGAGAGGTCTTTGAAAAGCGTGTACGTCCCTTGGCCGAGTCTCTTGGGTCCTCTTTCCTCATGTCCTGTGACGTAACCAATGAAGAAAGTCTTGTTCAAACATTTGATGCGATTAAAAAAAAGTGGGGGTCCTTAGACTTTGTCGTTCATGCCATTGCCTATTCTGATAAGGAAGAGCTCAAAGGTCTTTATCTCGATACCACGCGACAAAACTTCTTAAACACCCTAGACGTTTCCTGTTACTCCTTTACAAGCGTTACGCGTCATGCGGCGGCTCTCATGACCGAAGGCGGGAGCCTTTTAACACTCACGTATTATGGCGCTGAACGTGTGATGCCACATTACAATGTCATGGGCGTTGCAAAGGCAGCCCTTGAAGCTTCTGTTAGATACTTAGCGGTTGATTTAGGAGGCCGAAACATTCGCGTTAATGCGCTTTCCGCGGGACCCGTAAAAACCTTAGCTGCCTCTGGCATTGGAGATTTCCGATACATTTTAAAATGGAATCAGTATAATGCGCCTCTTAAGAGAAACGTCACTCTTGAGGACATTGGAGGCGCAGGCCTTTATCTTTTAAGCCCCCTCTCGTCAGGCGTTACAGGAGAAGTGCATCATGTCGACAGCGGATACCATGTCGTTGGCATGAAAGCCATTGACGCTCCTGATATCAATCTTGTGAAAGAAGATTAAAAGAAGAATTCTCTGTCAACTTTCTAAAAAAAAGAGAATCTGCTTTTCTTTAGAAACTTCTCAAAAAACACCATGATTCTTTCATTCTGAACGCTCCTTTCACTTTTCAAGGTGAAGAATAAGATAGTTTATTGATTTATCCTTCACTTTGGAGTGTTCTTCCAGAGTGAAGTATATTATGGAGAGCTCTCATGGCTATTATAGGAAGAGAAGAAGAATCCCAAGAATTAACAGCGTTTTTATCCTCTGACGTTCCTGAGTTTTTAGCAATTTACGGAAGAAGACGTGTTGGTAAAACATTCCTCATCCGTCATTTTTTTGAGAAACAAAAAGCTATTTTTTTTAATATTACAGGAACTAAAAATGGATCTTCCTCTCAATAATTTCCGCCAATGGACTTAAAAAAATATGTACTCAGAAGAGATGGTAGATGGCCTTGTGACGCTCGAAAATTTATTTGAAAAGACTTAAATTGTTGCTTCACCATCACGTAAATTTTTTATTTTTTTATCTTACGTGTAACCTTCTCCCAAGCTTGAGATATTCTTCAAGTGTCTCCCCAAATTTTAGGATGTAAAAAAACAAAAAAGTTATGATATACTCTGATCTGATATTAAGGATTAAACGATGACAGAATTCCAAAACAAGACTTACACAATAAATATTGGTGTAGATGATTTTAAAAAAATGGCAACAAGCACTACCCTGTTTGTTGATAAGACTTCTTTAATTTCCACGCTTCTTGGAAGCGGATATCATGTGACTCTCATCACGCGCCCGCGCCGATGGGGTAAGACGCTTAATATGACGATGCTTCAGTATTTTTTTGGGATTCCCGTTAAAATAAACGGAGAGATAGATGAAGAAGAGAGATCAAAAAGGCTGGATATTTTCTCAAAATTGAAGATTGGAGAACAGTTAGATCTCATAAAGGGCTATTGTGGAAAATATCCGGTCATTTTTATCAGTTTTAAAGATACGAAAGCTAAGACTCTTGAGGAAATGCAAGAAAACATAGCCGATCTTGTCCAAGAACTTTATAAAGCTCATCGGTATTTGCTTGAAAGCCCAAAACTTGATGAGATCGATAAAGATGAATTTAAGAAATATATCACGGGTCCTCTCACAAACCCCATGATTCTTAAATCTCTAAAAACGCTGAGTCATTTTCTTTTTAAACACTTTGATCAAAAAGTTTTTATTCTAATCGATGAATACGATACGCCGTTAAATGATTGGTATGCTCTTCAGTTGGCACGAGACACTCTTTCTTCTCAAGAGGAGGCATACTTTCAAGATGTGTTAGAGCTCTTCAAAGGAATTTTTGGTAAGACTTTGAAAGGAAACGACTATCTTGAAAAGGGCGTGGTCACAGGAATTTTGAGGGTGGCGAAAGCAAGTCTTTTCTCGGGGCTCAATAATTTTGGAGAGGATTCGATCTTAGATGAAGATTATGCAGAACATTTTGGGTTTACAGAGGAGGAAGTGAAC
>NCGZ01000088.1 GCA_002257235.1 Alphaproteobacteria bacterium 16-39-46 | reverse complement strand
AAACAAAAATTACAAAAATTGGCTGTGTCTTTCAACTCTATTTTTTATGGTGATATAAGATTCAAATTTTTACGCCATGAAAAGTTGAGAATCGCGTGAGCTTTAGCAATTTCTGCTTTGCAAAATGAAAACTGCGATAAAAACCTGCGTATTCTTCGACATGTTGACTCTTGGGATGACTTTCCTTGAAATCCAAGGCTGCACTTATGTTGTTGGACATTTCCTGAAATAATCACTCCTAAAATCAGTTGAGTGAAGCATTTTATTCTTGCAAGGTTCCCTCCAAATAATGTTTGATATCTTTTAAGAAGGGTGTTGATCTGCATTGAATTGACCTTTCATTTTTGTGGTAAAAAATAAAGATCATCAATTTTGTGTTTGTTTTCAACACCTTTTTTATATTTTTCTCATTTTATTTTGTCCGGTAGTAAGGTAGAAAATACATAAATCTTTTAATAAATTTCTTGATTATAAAAAATTTTGATCCTAAAAATGAGAAAAAGGACCATTGAAAATGGAGAAACCAAAAAAAAAGAGGAAAACAAGTCCCTCTCTAAAATTTAAAATTGATCTTAAAGCTCTGAAAGGATAAAAAATGCATCTTAATCTAATAAAAACGCTTACGGTCTTTCTTTTCTTCATGCCATCGATTTCAGAGGGGCACAATGCAAAATTATTAGAAATCGAAGCAAATAGATATAAATCGAGAATATTTTCTGTCTCAAGACTTTTAGAGACACCCGAAAAAGAAGCTGAAGAAATTCAAGAAACAAGCTTATCATTCCTCAGAGATCGAGATCCTCTTGATCCAAAATACCTTTCTCTTCGTGCTTTTGAAAATTTCTATGATCTTGTGATCCAATCCATACATAAAACGCCTGCTTTTCTTGATTTTGCTCAAATCTGCCATAATATTTATTATGGCACTGCTGATGAAAAAAAGAAAGTTGGCATTTTCATGCTTTTTGAGAAAGTTTCAGAAAAAGTGAAAGATCACTTAAAATGGATCATCTTTTACAAGAAAAAGCGTGAACAGGCCGAACTGGCCTACCAAGCCCCCTCACAAGAAGAAAGAGAAAAGGTAGAAAAACTCCTTAAAGAACTTCTAGCGTGGGACTAAAAAAAAGAAGCAAAAAATTCACAATAATTCTCCCTCAAATCAAATTATTTGCGTTTAGAGCCCAAGGCCTGTTGACGAAATCTTTCGTCGGTGCCAAATTGAAGAGCTATTTTTATTTTTCGAAACATCGTAAAAGGCCACGGCCCTCTGAAAGTCATCCATGAAAGTTGTTGTTGTAGAATCTCCCGCAAAAGCAAAGTCCATTCAAAGCTATCTTGGAAAGGACTATACTGTCCTTGCAAGTTTTGGGCATATTCGTGATCTTCCCTCCAAAGAGGGATCTGTGAAGCCTGACGAAGACTTTGAAATGACATGGGACTTGTCTTCAAGATCCCACAAAACCATCTCAGACATCGTCTCAGCCCTCAAAAAAGCAGACACTCTTTATCTTGCCACAGACCCTGACCGTGAAGGAGAAGCCATTTCTTGGCATTTGGAAGAAGTTCTTCGCCACAAGAAAGCCCTTCCAGCAACAACAAAACGCATTGTTTTTCATGAGATCACAAAAAAAGCTATTTTAGAGGCCGTTCAACATCCCCGGGATCTTGATCGGAATCTAATTGACTCCTACCTTGCCCGTCGGGCGCTTGATTATTTAATGGGATTTACGCTCTCCCCTGTTTTATGGCGCAAACTTCCTGGAAGCAGGTCGGCCGGCCGGGTACAGTCGGTGGCGTTACGTCTTGTGACGGTTCGTGAAGGAGAGATTGAAGCTTTCATTCCTCAAGAATATTGGTCCATTGAGGCTCTTTTCCAAACGGAGAAAAAGGTCTCCTTTCAGGCTCGGGTAACCCATTTAAAAGGAAAAAAACTCCAAAAATTAACCCTCTCGAAAGAATCAGAAGCTTTAGATGCCGTTGATATCATCAAAAAAGCACCTTCTTTTGCTGTCTTGGACATTGAAAAGAAAAAAACATCCCGTCACCCGGCCCCTCCCTTTACCACTTCAACTCTCCAACAAGATGCTGCTCGAAAGCTTGGCTTTTCAGCATCTCATACCATGCGCGTGGCACAATCTCTCTATGAGGGCATTGATCTTAAAGGCGAGACTGTGGGTCTTATCACTTATATGAGAACCGATAGCGTCCAGCTTTCCAAAGATGCCATTACAGAGACCCGCGCCCATATTGACCGTTCTTTTGGAAAATCTTATGTTCCAGACCAGCCACGCCTTTACACAACAAAAGTTCGAAATGCGCAAGAAGCCCATGAGGCGATCCGTCCCACAGATCTTTCAAGAGATCCGGCCTCTCTAAAATCTTTCCTCAATAAAGATGAGATCAATCTTTACAGCTTGATTTGGAAACGAACACTTGCCTCTCAAATGGTCAGCGCCTCTTACGATCAAGTCAGTATCGATGTAGCGCCCCCTTCAAAAGAAGTGGTGCTCAGAGCCACAGGGACGACGCTTGTTTTTGATGGATTCTTGAAAGTTTACGAAGAAAGCACAGAGAAGGACGACGCACCGTCTTCGGAAGAGGCTATCGGTGAAAAACCCGCTTCTCTTCTTCCTCCGCTTCAAGAGAAAGATCCCCTTTCCCTTGAAACGGTGACACCAACGCAACATTTTACACAGCCGCCTCCTCGTTATACAGAAGCAAGTCTTATAAAACAACTTGAAGACTTAGGGATTGGTCGTCCTTCCACCTACGCGTCAATTCTTCACGTGATCCGAGAAAGAAATTATGTTCGGCTTGAAAAAAAACAATTTATTCCAGAAGAACGAGGACGCATTGTCACCGCTTTTCTTGAAAATTACTTTTCAAAATATGTTGAATATACCTTTACAGCGGACCTTGAAGACAATTTAGATAAAATTTCTGAAGGAAAACTTTTCTGGAAAAATCTTCTCAAAGAATTTTGGACGCCGCTTAAGGAAGCTACGGAAGAGACCAAAGAATTGCGCGTTTCAGATGTTTTAACGCTTCTCAATGAAAAGTTAAAACATCATCTTTTCCCGCCTCTTCCGAACCAAGAGGGGGAATCACAACAATGCCCTCTCTGTAACCTTGGCAAACTTTCTTTGAAGCTTGGAAAATTCGGTGCTTTTATTGGATGTTCTGAATATCCAACCTGCCGATTTACGCGTCCCATCGGAACCTTGGAAGAAAAAGAAGACTCTTTTCAAGCTGGAGAAGGAGAAACAGGGGATTATCCAAAAATACTTGGTTCAGATCCTCTCACACAAGGAGACGTTACTCTTCGAAAAGGTCCATATGGCTTTTATATTCAACTTGATCTTCCAGATGCCTCCAAAGAAAAATCCAAAAAACCAAAACGCGTGGCACTTCCTAAAAACGCATCCCCTGAAACTTTCACCTTTGAAGATGCTCAATCTCTTTTGTGCCTTCCACGCGATATTGGAGACCATCCGGAAACGAAAGAGATGATTTCTGCAGGCATTGGAAGATTTGGACCTTATCTGAAACATCAAGGGGCTTTTACCTCTCTCAAGAAAGAAGACGACGTTTTAACCATCGGGTTAAATCGAGCAGTCACCCTTCTCGCAGAAGCTGCTCTAAAACCTAAAAAAGAACGTCCGCCCTTGCGCAAGAAGAAAAAGTGAAACGTCCTAAATTCCCTCAAAGCTCTTCTTCATCCCCGCGTGATCCGACATATTCCGTCGTGGAAATTGTGGACTTTGATCAAGAGGACTTTCCGATTGCGCTTCTTGTTCAGAACGGACGCCTTCTTAAAAGCCCGCGCTTCCAATTAAATGCAAAAGTCCTTAAAGATCATCTGCTGAGCCTTCATGATCGACTTCTGGCACGCCTTGAGAAACAAACAAATAAATCAACTCCAATAGGAGAGCCCATCCGTCTTTTAGAGAGTTCCTCTCAAGTGTTTTTTGGCGTCTTTCAGGCAGGTCGCGGCAAACATTCTGCTCTCGTTTTTCCTACCGATCGCCGCTTAAATGAAAGCTATCGTGTTTCCTCTCACCATTCGAAAGATGCTAAATCTGGAGATTTTGTCCGTGCTCATCTTTATAAAGGTCGGCCTCCTGAAGTTCGCATCAAAGACGTTTTAGGACACGCTTCCGACCCCAAGCTCTTTAGCCTTATTGCGATTCATCAATTTGGAATACCGCATCATTTTCGGGAAGAAGACCTCAAAGAAGCTCAAAAAGTTTCTGCCCGTAACGAAGCGTCTTCTCTGAGGGAAGACCTCAGAAATTATCCTTTTGTCACCATTGATGGAGAGGATGCCCGAGATTTTGATGATGCCATTTGGGCAGAGACTGATCAAACCCCTGGAAATGAAGGAGGATTTCATCTCCTTGTTGCCGTTGCAGATGTCTCTTTTTATGTAAGAGAAGAAAGCCTTCTTGATCAAACAGCCTTTGAACGTGGAAACTCCGTTTACTTCTCCGACCGGGTTGTCCCCATGCTTCCAGAAGACTTGTCAAATGATGTTTGTTCTTTAAAACCCAATGTTCCACGGAACACTCTTGCCGTCCATTTGTGGATTAATGCCTCTGGAAAACTTCTCCGATATAAATTTATAAGAGCTGTCATTCAATCTGAAGCACGTCTTACCTATACGGAAGTCCAATCTTTTTTTGATAAAAAGGCCTCTCATCTCACATCTCTTCCCCAAAAGGTTCAAGCCCTTATTCCTTGCCTTTATCAAGCTTATCAAGCCCTTTCAAAGGAGAGACTGAGACGTGGCACGCTTGATTTTGATCTTCCAGAGCGCCAGGTTATTTTTAATGAAAATCACACCATTGAAAAGATTGTTCCCCGTCCTCGTCTTCAAAGTCACTCCCTCATTGAAGAATTCATGATCTTGGCAAATATTGCAGCGGCTTCTTTTTTGTCTTCAAAAAATCTTCCCTGTATGTACCGTGTCCATGATAAGCCCTCTTTGGAGAAAATTGAGGCCCTCAGAACTGTTCTTAAGCCTCTGGGATTTTCTCTTCCTCACCATACGAAGATTACCCCCCAAGATCTTGATCAGGTTCTTCATAAATCGGAGCATCTCCCCCAACAAACTTTTATTCATGAACTTATTTTGAGATCTCAATGCCAAGCCAATTACAGTCCTCTCAATATTGGTCACTTTGGGCTTCATTTATCGCAGTATGCTCACTTTACCTCCCCCATTCGTCGTTATGCCGACATTCTCGTCCACAGAGCAATTATTACAGCTCTTAAGCTCGGGCCCGATGGACTCTCTGCGGAAAAAACAGTCACTCTCTTTGAAGGCATCGGACAACATCTTTCCGATACTGAACGCAGAGCCATGAAGGCTGAACGGGATACGTTAGAACGTTATATTACCTCTTATATGGAAAACCACGTAAATGCTTCTTTTGCAGCCTGCATTTCTGGAATCCATCGCTCAGGCATTTTTGTTGAACTCAAAGAGACAGGGGCCAATGGATTTATCCCTCTTCATCTGCTTCCCCATGACAGGTACATCCATCACGAAAAACTCTTTACCCTAGAGGGGCGGAATCGAACGTTTAAAATTGGAGACGTTCTCGACGTCACGCTTTTAGAAGCAAATTCTCACACAAATTCCCTCCTTTTTTGCCCTACAGAAAAATCTGGAAAGCGGCCTCAAAAATTCAATAAAAAACCCCGAAGACGGTCTTAAGTGCTTTTTTTGGAAAGATTTCCTCTAAGAAGAGAGCCTCTTTGTTAAGACGGATCTCTCTTTCTAACTTTGATTTCTTCCCTGAAATTTGCTCTTTGAGAGTACAATTTTCAGGGACAAGTAAAAATACAAAGACTCAAATAAGTTTTGACTTCACAGTATATTCACAGTAAAATGCACAGTATGAATATTGAAGAAATTATTACCCTTCCAGAAGGGAAAACCTTAGAGTTTAAAGAAAATACAGAGGGAAGAGTTAAAATTCTTTCCACCATTATTGCGTTTTCAAATACCTCTGGAGGCCAAATCATCATTGGTATAAAAGATAAAACAAGACAGGTTATTGGGGTCGAACACCCTCAAGATCTGGCAGAGTCTCTTGTCAATATGATTCATGACAGTGTTGAACCAAGGCTTCTCCCGAATGTTAAAGTTATATCTTTCCGAGGCAAAAACTTAATTATAATTGAAATTTATCCGAGTGTCTTGCGTCCCCATTACGAGCGATCAAAAGGCAAGTTAAAATCAACCTATATTCGTATCGGCTCAACAACGCGCGTTGCTGACGCTGATTTGCTTCGCGTTATTGAACGATCTGTCATTCCTAAATCATTTGACGAAGAGTTATGCTATGAGGCAACTTCTGAAGAAATTAGCCTTGCTGTTGTCTCAAAATCATTTGAACAGCACAGAAAGATCAATTCTCATGACCTTATTACTCTTGGATTAATGATCAAAGAAAGAGAGAGCTTTATACCCACAATAGGGGGTATCCTCTTGTTTTCTAAAAATCGATTAAACTATTTTCCAGATTCTTGGGTTCAGCTTGGTGCTTTTGATGGGAACGATAAAAAGAAAATCATCGATAGCCAGCAAATTACAACCCTCTTACCGGAAATTATTGATGCGGCAATGAACTTTGTAAAAAGACATATTCGTATTGGGATAAAAACAGAAGATATAAGGCACATAGAACTCTGGGAAATACCAAAAATAGCTTTAAGAGAAGCTATTATTAATGCAATTGTCCATTCTGACTATTCCCTAAGAGGGTCACCGATTCGGATAGCCATCTTTATAGATAGAATAGAAATTGAAAACAGCGGACTTCTTCTCTGGGGATTAACGATAGAAGATTTAAAAACAGGAATTTCAAAACTGCGTAACCCTGTCATCGCACGTGTTTTTAAAGAATTAGGTCTTATCGAACAATGGGGCAGTGGCATCCAAAGAATGATAAAAGCTTGTGAAGAAGCAGGCCTCCTTCCGCCCTTGTTTGAAGAGATAGGAGCACGTATTCGGGTTACTTTTTTCAAAAAACAGATAAAAACGCCAACAACAGATAATGTAGAAGAAAAAATAATCCAAAACTTGAGAGAAAAAGGGTCTCTCTCAAACAAGGAAATCGTTGATTTTCTGAAACTAAGCCGACGAACCGTTATTAAAAGACTTTCACAACTTGTCAATAATGGCATCATTTCTGAAATCTCAACAAGTGTAACAGATCCAAAAAAACGGTATGTTTTACGTAAGTAAACTTACAAAGCAAGATCTCTTTTTCCCGAGTGGCTGTTTTAAGCCTCAAAATCCCCTTGAAAATCTCTTCATTTCATGACTTAATATTACCCGAACATACTTAAAAAATTATAGAAAATTATAAATTATCACCCAATAGAACAGAAAAAGGATTTTGAAAAATTTCATATTGCTTTAGGCCGTGTCCACTTTTGAGAAAAAACCACTTACGCGTACAAAAATAATAATAACACGTTGAATTAAATAATAAATATGTCTAAAAGAAGGAAAAAAT
>NCGZ01000087.1 GCA_002257235.1 Alphaproteobacteria bacterium 16-39-46 | reverse complement strand
CATTGAAGGGGAAAGCGTTGACATGATTGCGGATCCCAAAATGGTGTTTGCAGATATCAAATCCTCTCCCAATGCGCTTTATAATCTCTTGCTCTTTTCAGGTTATTTAACTGTGGAAAGAAGCATCGAAAATGATGATACGACCTATAATTGCGAGGTTAAGATCCCGAACCGTGAAGTACGCAGCGTATTTTCTGGATCTCTTCAAAAATGGATCGCCCAAAAATTTAACATTGATGTGAATGACTATAATGCCTTTCTAAATGATCTTCTCAAGGGAAATGTAGACGCTTTTACGCAAAAACTGAAAGATTATCTTGAAACATCGGCAAGCTTCTTTGCAACCGGCCCTAAAAATTCAGAGCTTTTTTATAATGGATTTATCATGGGTCTTGTCTCTTCTGTTTCTTCTCAGTACTTTGTAGACGCTGAGAGAGAATCTGGAGTGGGACGCGCTGATCTTCTGCTCATTCCAAAGCCCCTGGCAAGATATCAGAAAATAGAGCTTAAGAATTATGCGGCTCAGATCAAATCTTATAAGAATGTCGAATCCACTTTTAAAGTCGGAATCGCCTTTGGTGGAAAAGATGTTGAGGTCGCTTTTAGAGAATAAGCCCTCAGAAATCAGAACAGAAAAAGAGAAATTTCAAACTGGAGAAGCTTAAGAGAAGATCGTAATAACATACATGCACAGAGGCGGCAAAATCCCCGCATCGTTTTTTCTTAAACTTCGTTTGAATCTCTTTAAAAAAAAATACTTGGCATTTAAAGAAAGCTTCCCCTATAGTCTTGTCATTCATCATCATCTCTCCTTTTAAAGATTATCTCATGTCCCGCAAAAAAAAGTTTAAATTCCCTCAAAATCCTCCAAAGCCCTCAAAATCTTATGATCCATCCTCTTCCGGAAAAGTATGGCTCTATGGGGTCCATGCTGTTATGGCGGCTCTAAAGAATAAGAAACGCACGTTTGAACAACTGATTTTTCTGCAAAAAACAGCCCCAGAACTCACCCTTCTTTTAGAAAAGAAGTGTCCGCACGTTTCTATTGCGCCCACACTAGTCGACGAAGACGTCTTTCAAAAAGTCCTTCCAAAAGATGTTGTTCATCAGGGAATTGCCCTTTTAACGTCTCCGATCTCTTCTCTCTCTCTTGAAGATATCCTTGATCAATACCCACAAGGTCCTGTGACGCTTCTTTGTCTTGACCAAGTCACAGATCCTCAGAATGTTGGGGCCATTTTGCGAAGTGCTGCCGCTTTCGGCATTCAAGGCCTGGGACTCACAGAACGTCATTCTCCGCAGATCACAGGCACGCTCGCAAAGGCAGCCTCAGGGGCGCTTGAAATCACACCTCTCCTTCTCCTCGGAAATCTTGCACAAAGTCTGGAACTTCTCAAAAAACATGGTTTTTGGTGTCTTGGTCTTGATGAAAACGCAGATCAAACCCTCTCCGAGGCAAATCTTCCGGAAAGAGTCGTCTTTGTTTTAGGAAGTGAAGGAGAAGGACTCCGCCGCCTAAGCCGTGAGAAATGTGATCTTCTTTTGAAAATCCCCACTTCCCCTCTTTTTCCAACTTTAAATGTGTCCACCTCTGCCGCTATTTGTCTTTATGAAAATCATCGCCAGAAAAATCTCCCCCTGTCCTCTAAGCTTCAAGAGAAATCATGACTTATCTTTCATCTTCTTCTGCTTTTTTATTTCTGGCCACCTACTTTTTGGGGTCCATTCCCTTTGGTCTTATTTGGACACGTCTTTTTTTAAAACAAGACATACGCACGGTTGGATCCCATAACATTGGGGCGACAAACGTCTTGAGAACCGGAAACAAACAAATTGCAGCTCTCACTCTTTTTTGTGATGCCCTAAAAGGATCTTTGGCAGTCTACCTTGCTTTTTATTTGAGTGAGGGTCTCTTTGAAGCAGGGATGCTGGGCCTTTGCGGCGTTGTCCTTGGCCATATTTTTCCAATTTGGCTTGGATTTAAAGGCGGAAAAGGCGTTGCAACGCTCGCCGGAGGCATTCTTGTCCTCCTCCCGATCGTAGGCGTTCTCGCACTTTTAACCTGGGTTATTGTTTTTGCAATCTCCCGCATCTCCTCTTTAAGCGCCCTTATTTCTATTGTCGGCGCACCTTTTTGTGCTGCATGCTTTTATCCCTGTCCCCTTTGTTATAAAGAGTTCTCATGTTTTTCATCTTTTCTTCTTTTTATCGCTCTCTGTCTCCTTGTTCTTTTTAGACACTCAGACAATATCGAACGACTCGTGAAAGGAGAGGAAAAACCCTTCAAAAAAAATAAGGGGGCTTCTAAATAAACCCCCTTTCTTTATTCTCATCTCTCAGGATCTTTTAGAAATCCCACACATTCTCTTTCGTTTTCTCTTGTTCTTTCAGTTTTATAAATCCTTTCCTTGCACTCAAAAAATAATTTTGTTAATGTCCCCTCACTTTATCATATTTTATTATTTAGAGAGCTGAACATTATTCATGACATTCAAATATACCATCCCTTTTCTTTGTGGTCTTTGTTTTTTATCTATTTTTCAAGTTGAAGCGGTAAAAACATATCAATTGGACATAAACCTGACGGAAGAGAGAAAAATCGTTGTCAAAGAAGGTGGCGAGACACGAATCATTACAAAGAATGGTGCACCTGCTATTATTATTTCAGATGACTTTAAAATGTCCAAAACACACTTTAATTTAGACGGATTTTCGTTCAACCCCTCACTTCCTCTTAAAACCATTTTTCACGATTTAAAAAAGAACTATGAGGAAAATAAATATCGAACTTGTATGGCCTATAAAATATATGTTCAATCCGTCCAGTTAAGAAAATTTAAGGACGGGAAAGAAATTTCGGTCAGATCATTTTCTCAAGAGATGTCTCAGCTTGAATTTTCTAAAATGTTCTTTAACGTATTTGGGTAAAACTTTAAAAAAATGCACTCTCGACAAATAGACTTTTCAGTTTTAAGACCATGAGATTAAACACGACTTCATTTTAATATAACTTTATCCTTCTCATTTTCAGGATTAGAAATAGGATTACGATGCTCAAAAAATTTTTGTTTCTTTCCCTTTGTGGATTTTCTTTTCTATTTTATGATAACGCAAATGCCGTTAAATACGTCCTTGAAATCGACTTTCAAAATGGCAACAGAGCCTCCCTCTTCTCTCAAAATAAAATGGTTGTTTTTGTAAGCGACGAGACTTCTTGTTTACCCTTGTTAACTCATGAACCTTTTCCAATGGAAACGCTCCATGTTGACTCTCCCTCTTCCTTTCCAGGATTTTATACTTCTTTAAAAAAACACCCTTCTGTTAAATCCGTGACCTTAGATGAATTTGAGGACACCATTGATGATCTATTTCAGCATACTTTCAATCCCATTCATCAGGAAATCAACTTATGGGATGCAGCTCTCTCCCGCGTTGAGATTTCCCGTCGTGCCCTTGCTGTAATAAATGAGTATGCAGCAAAAGGCTCTCAAGCAGCGCTTCAACAAAAGCCACGCATCGAGTCGATGCTTGCCATGAGCTTATATGAAAAAAGGCAAAGTTATCTTCCTCAGCAAAAAAATGAAGCCCTCAAAGAAATTATTACCCTCTTTAGATCTGCTTACCGTACGTTAGACAAAGACGCTCAAAAATTTCTTCCCTTTCTTCTCCTTGAACACGCTGTTATCGTAGATGGTCTCTTAGCAAATAAAACATCTCCACAGTCACCCGCGATGCAACATCAGCTCCAAAACGAAATAATCCAAACTCTTGAAGAGTCAGAAGCCATAGGACCATCTTGTACTGAAGATCCTCATAAACTCTCTCGTACAATGCTTCTCGGAAAAACACTCGTAAAAGTTTCTGAGTCTATGGAAGATGAAGCTTCTGGAAAAAAGAATTTATCGCGTGCTGTTGCTCTTTTTGAGAACGCCTTAAGCGACCCTCTTCTGAACGGTCATCACTTATATAATGTTGTCGTCGCTCATCATCTTAGAGCCCAACAGCTTCTTTCGAAGGCGTGGCCTGACGTTCTCTTTGAACACGTCATGGCACCCCTAAGACCCCAAATTGTCTTGTCTCAAGGAAACTCAGAGATGCTTGCCACACATTTCCGCAACATCTTAGACATTACAAATAGTTTTATTAAAAAAAGCTCACAAACAGCTTCTCGTCTAAAACCAAGTTTCGAAAACAGTCTTGCGCTCCACTTACATAAAGCAATGAAAGATGAAACTCCGGAAGAGAAGAACGAAAAGTTGAAAGAAGTGATTATTCTTTTGAGAAGTGCTCAAAACGCGGCTCAGCCAGAGGCCAAAAAAAACTTAGCTTATATTTTATTTGAGCGCGCCTGCATCTTTGAACAATTAACAACAAAACAACCCTCACCTCTTTCTGCTTTTATACGACTTCAGTTGCAAAAAGAGATGATTCAACATCTTGAAGAGTCCCAAAAATTCAGCGCGTCATTTCCTGAAGAGCTCTATTATGCTGTCAGAAAAGCACTTCTGGGAAAGACTCTCATAAGAGTCGCTCAGTCAACGGAAGAGGAAGATCTCGCAAAAACTTCTGTATCACGGGCCCTTACCCTCTTCGAGGATGTTCTCCAAGATCCCTCTCCAAAAGATCAAAAACTCCACGAAACTTTAACTTCAAATCGAAAAATTGCACAAGACATGCTTCTGCGAAATTGGAGAGATGTCTATTTTGAACAGTTTGTCGTTTCTTTAAATGAAGATATGAGTCTTCATTCGAAAGATATTTATGCGCTTTCTTCTATTTATCATCACGCTCTCGAAAAAACAAATCACTATGCTGAAAGGGGATGCCAATTGGCACTTCAGCAACGCCCAATTTTAGAAAACATGCATGTCGATCTTCTCCAGAAGACAATGAAAAGAAAGCCTCATCACATCCAAATTAATATTTTAAAGGAGGTCATTGATCTCTTGAAATCTTCTTATGCGAGAGGATGCGAAAGCGCAAAACCACCTCTTGCCTCTGCTTTGTATCATCGCGCTCTTATGCTCGAAAGCTCTCTGCAAGTGACCCCGTCTCCTCTTTCTCCCGACAAACGTCGTTCCTTACAAGAAGAGATGTTCCAACATTTTGATGAATCTCAAAAATTAGGACTTAATATTTTTGAAGAAATAGTGGATCCTTCAAAATTAAATGACCTTGGACGACTGTTCCTAAGAGAAGCGCAAGTTACACGAGAAGAGGCTCTTTCAAAAACTTATCATACGCGCGCAATGGACCTCTTTCAAAAAGCCCGCCGTATATTGAAATCAGCTCGAAATCCAACACTATACGGGATTTTAATCTTAAATTTAAAAAATGCTCAAAAATTACTTTAAGAAAAATGGGGGACTAAGTGTTATGAGAAATGAGAGAGATATCGATCGATCTTAAAATCACTGATGAATGCGAATATCTTGATCCTTCATGTTTTCATCACATTGAACCCATGTGAGATCATCTGACAAAAATTACGAATATCCTGTTTTAACCTCATGTAACGCTTCATATTTATTTTAACTTCGAGGGTAAGAACTTTTTTCTTGAAATATATATTCTTTCAATATAATATATTTTTATTATATACTTTATGAAAGGTAAGTTGGCATGACCAAAACATTAGTTGATATCTCTCCTCATATCATTTCTAAACTTGATAGCTTAGCCAAGCAGTGTCATTCGTCAAGATCTGTGCTCATCAGAAAAGCCATTGATTTATGGATCAAAGACCAAACAGAGATAAAAACAGGAGACGTTTTTGGTATATTAAAAGATCATCCCATTGATAGTCTCTCTTTTCAACGCAAAATGAGAGATGAGTGGTAAATGAAAGCTCTATTTGATAGTAATATTATTATTGATTATCTTAATGGTGTTTCACAAGCACAAGAGGAAATTGCACGCTTTGAAACAAAAGCCATAAGCATCATGACTTATATTGAGATTGGGGTTGGCGTTAAAGATTCCCTCGAAATGAAAAAAATTGAAGACTTTATCATCAATACTTTTGAAATCATTCCTATCAATCAAGCTATTGCAAACTTAGCCATACTTTCACGTAAAAGATATAAACTTAAAATCGCTGATGCTATAATCTTTGGTACCGCTCAATTTATGAGCGGTTTATTAGTGACAAGAGACGATAAAGATTTTCCTCTTTCAAACCCAATTATTCGCATTCCTTATAAAATTTAGCCCATCAGTCTTGGAGCGCTCTTAATTTTCAGATAGCCTTTGCATCACGTATTCACCCTGCAAGGCTTTTATGATGACACCCTCTCCTCTGTCACCCTCTTTTCGACTTCCTAATAAAAATGAGCTCATCAGTTGGATTCGCTTAAGTCGGACCCTCAATCAAAACCCTAAGCTTTTTTATCAACTTCTCCATCATTATGGAACAACAGAAGAAGCCCTTCAGAAAATTCCAATGCTTTCTAAATTAGGGCGCCTTCCTTGTTTTTCCCTCTCCTCAGAACAAGAAGCTGCAGAAGAACTTAGAAAAGTTAGAAATTTGAACGGAGATATCATCCTCATTGGAACACCGTTTTATCCAAACAGTCTTGCCGCCATTCCAAACCCTCCTCCCCTCTTAACCATTCTCGGAAATAAAACCCTTTTAACCCAAAAAACATTAGGCGTTGCGGGGTGCCGGAAAGCATCCATTCAAGGCAACCAGTTTTCTGAACATCTTGCACGCACTCTTGGAAAAAAAGGCTATGGTATCGCAGCGGGTCTTTCAGAGGGAATCGAAGCCTCAGCCCACAAGGGGGCCCTTCTCACAGGAACCATTGTTGTTCTTGCAGGCGGCATTGATGTTATTACGCCAAGCACACATAAAGCGTTCGCCCAGAAAATCTTAGATTCTCATGGAGTTTTTATCTCAGAAATCCCTTTGGGAACTTTTCCAAACCCGTCTCACTTTTTAAGACGAAATCGACTAATATCGGGACTTTCGAAAGGCATTATTCTCATCGAAGCGACTGTAGAGTCCTCAGCCTTTAAACTCACCGAGATGGCCCTTGAGCAAGGCCGGGATGTTTTTGCCGTTCCAGGCTTTCCTTCAGATCCTCAAGCTTATGGAACAAACTTTCTGATCAAGCAAGGCGCCACTCTCATTCATTCCGCCCAAGACATTTTAGACTTTTATGAAATGTCTTTTTAGAAATAAGAAAAGGGCAAGAAAAATTCGTTAATAAAACTTCAATTTTTAAATTCTATTGACACAACTGTCGCTAATTAGATACAATTTTAGGTAAGACCAAAGAATGCATCAAAATAATACGCTCATCATCTATGAATCAAAAAAAGGAAAAAGCCCTTTTACTAAATGGTTAGAAACTTTGGAAATAAAAACACAAGTACGTATTCGCAACCGTCTTGTGAGAATGGAACTCGGACATTTAGGTGATGTTAAATCTATCGGAGATGGTATATTTGAACTGCGTATTTTCTTTGGACCTGGGTATCGTTTATATTTTGGAACAAAAAAGTCCCAAATTATCATTTTACTTTGTGGTGGCGATAAATCCTCACAAAATCGAGACATTCTAAATGCAAGAAAATATTGGTGTTCATATCAAGAGGTAAATCCATGAAAAAGTTCAGAGAATATCATTTAGAGCGACTCAAAAACCCTGAAGATGCACAAGAATACTTGGAGGCAGCATTAGAGCTGTATGAAGAAGATGGAGATAAAGAAGCTTTTTTTACAGCCTTAAGAGATGTTGCCGAATCTCAAGGAGGATTAACGAAACTTGCACAAAGAACTCATCTAAATCGTCAAAATCTTTATCGTATTTTATCATCCAAAAAAAACCCACGACTAGAAACCGTCGCCTCCATTTTACATGGACTCGGCTTTCGTTTAAGCATCGAATCTCTTCATTAGAAGTCTCTCTAAATTAGACACTCGATCAGATTGTCTTCTATCAAGATCTTCTTAATTTTTGCCCAAAGGGGTAGATTTCCATAAAATTAACGTCAGTTCGACGTAAGGAATAATTAATATATTGAAATAATTGACTTTTTGTAGAAAGAGATCATAATTCATCCAAACTAACGCAATTAGTGGAG
>NCGZ01000086.1 GCA_002257235.1 Alphaproteobacteria bacterium 16-39-46 | reverse complement strand
TTTTTCCTTCTTTTAGACATATTTATTATTTAATTCAACGTGTTATTATTATTTTTGTACGCGTAAGTGGTTTTTTCTCAAAAGTGGACACGGCCTAGATAAATATAAAAACAAATTTTTTAACTCAAGAAAATTATAAGGCGCCATCTCGAACAAACAACTCAAAAAATCTTTGACAGAGACTCTGGATAAAATATGTTTTTTCTCCCCTTTAAAAACGAAAATCAGGGGGCTTTTAATTTTTTTATGTTATTTTAACTTGATTTCTCCAAAAAAGAGGTAGAATATAATAATTAATACATAATAGTTCGGAATATCTTTTACAGTATCTTTCTAGAATGCAAAAGATATAAACAAAGTAGAAACAAACAATAAAAATACTGGGAGCTGCTATGACAGAAAGTACCCAACATCTTCTTGAGAAGATTCGCCCGCCACGTGTAGAAATTACATATGACGTTGAAATTGGTGATGCTATTATTATGAAACAACTGCCTTTTGTTGTTGGAATTATGGCTGATCTTTTAGGCGTTCCTTTAAATCCACCCTCCAAACTTAAAGACCGGAAATTTACTGAAATTGATTCCGGAAACTTTAATACGATCATGGGGAAAATGGCACCAACGCTTCCTTTGCGTGTTCCAAATGTCCTCACGAATCAAGGAGGAGAGTTAAATATACTTTTGGCATTCAATTCAATGGATGATTTCAATCCTGCGAGCATTGCACGCCAAGTTCCAGAGCTAAATCAGCTTTTGACTGCGCGTCAGCATCTTTCTGATCTCTTAACAAAGCTAGATGGGAATGATACTTTAGATGGGTATCTCCAAGAAATTATAGCAAGTTCAGCTTTACAAAAAAGTTTACAAAGCGAAGTTCAAGCTGAAGATGCTGCAGCAGATGCAAAACCAGGTGATGTTCAACCAAAATCATCCAGTTAGTCTAAACTTAGGATAGATACGTTCTTCATTCAAACAAAGTAAAAAATCTAAACGAGACGGGGAGTACGATAGAATGGCTGATCCAACACAAACTTCAGGGACAACAAGCGCGGCGCCCACTGGAAATTTCTTAGACCAAATGATCCAAACTGGTAAATTAGCCAGAGATCCTTCTCAGATTCCTTATGCCCGCCAGATGGTCGAAGAGTTTATCAACCAAATTCAAGAACAAGGACAAGTGACAACGACAGATACAGTTGCTTTTATTAATCAACGTATCCAAGCCATTGACACACTCCTTTCCAATCAGATTAATTTGGTTTTACATGATCCACAATTTTCTACCTTAGAAGGTTCTTGGCGTGGTCTTAATTACCTTGTTATGAATACGTTCACAGGAACGGAATTGAAATTACGTGTTCTTCATGCAACAAAAGATGAACTTCTTGATGATCTTCAAAAAGCTGTTGAATTTGACCAAAGCCAACTGTTCAAAAAAATCTATGAAGAAGAATATGGCACCTTTGGTGGAAATCCTTATTCTTGTTTAATTGGTGACTATGACTTTGGACCTAACCCTCAAGATATGGCGTTTTTAAGCAAAATGTCCGGTGTTGCGGCAGCAGCCTTTGCACCTTTCATTGCAGCTGCAGACCCTACAATGTTTAACTTGGATACCTTTACGAATCTTGGTGTTCCGCGCGATCTCGCAAGCATTTTTGACAGTGTGGAATATGCAGCATGGAACGCTTTCCGTCAAACCGAAGATTCCAGGTATGTTGTTTTGACACTTCCACGTGTTCTAATGCGTCTTCCCTATGGCCCTAATACAGTTCCTGTTGACGGAATGAATTTCGTTGAAGATGTTTCTGGGACCGACAATACAAAATTCTGTTGGGGAAATACAGCCTATGCTTTAGGGCAACGTATTACGAATGCGTTCTTTCTTTATAATTGGACAGCTGCCATTCGAGGTGTTGAGGGTGGTGGATTGGTGGAAGGACTCCCAGCTTATACCTTTAAAACAACGGAAGGTGATATCGCTCTAAAATGTCCAACAGAAATTGCGATTACCGATCGGCGTGAAAAAGAATTGAGCGATCTTGGATTTATTGCTCTATGTTATTGTAAAGGAACAAACAAAGCTGCATTTTTTGGAGCACAAACGGTTCAAGAACCTCTTGTTTACAATACAGCGGAAGCAAATTCCAATGCGCAACTTTCTGCACGGATCACTTACATTCTTGCAGCATCACGTTTTGCCCATTATATCAAATCCATTATGCGCGATAAAATTGGGAGCTTCATGACGAAAGATAATGTTGAAAGTTATCTTCAGACATGGATTGCGAATTATGTGTTGCTCAATGATAATGCACCAGAAGACTTGAAGGCCGAGTATCCTTTGAGAGAAGCACGTGTTGATGTCTTTGATGTCCCTGGAAGTCCAGGAAACTATAAAGCAACAGTCTTTTTAAGGCCTCATTTCCAACTTGAGGAACTGACTGCCTCTTTAAGACTTGTTGCGACTCTTCCCCCACCTGCGGGAGGTTGATCGTCTAAGTTCAGGGGGATAATGTTATAAGAAATAAAAAAACGATAAAAAATTTTCAGATTTTCTGAAAATCACTGCGGGAGAAAAAACCATGGCTACGGGTAATAATGTTAACGTTGTCTTACAGTCGTCTCAAGCAAGTCTTCTTGCTGGAAATGTTGCAACAACTGGGTTTACGAATGCCGTCCGGATACAAAAATATCCTGACGTTATCATTAAAAACCCTTTTCGTCCAACGCGCGCTGGAAATCGTAATCTTACAAATCCTGGGATTACGCCTATTACGGTTATTGCCCCCTTTGGAAGTGTGACACCGATGGCCCTTCAAGCTCTTTGTAACGGAAACAACTTAGGGACCATTACAATTACAGAGCTCATTTCTGATGGAAAGACGGCTCAGACACAGCGCGTTCTCGTTCTCACCAATGTTTATCTTATTGAATGGGCAATGCAGGGAGATAGAGATGGCGGTTTATGTTCCTTTACGATGACTTTTGACAGCTTAAAACAAACACGTGCTTCCATCGGTCAAAATCAAAAAGCAGCTGGGACCACCTCAGCCTCCACAAACGTCAGTACGTCAAAAACCAGTTAAAAAGGGAAACCCTTTTCTTTAAAAAAACAAACGTCCACGTTTTTAAAATAATACGGAGAATACCATGGCTAGTTTAAATGTCCCAAACGCCTCCTTCCTTTTGAATCAAACTCTTTCTGAAGCAAGTGATTTTACATCGACCCTTGAAGACCCAACTTTACCTGCCGCTATTAAAAAAGCAATCGCAAATTCTGGTAAAGATGAAGGGATCAATGAAGCCCCTTCTATTCTCGTTACAATCGCAAATATCCCTGGAACTTCAAGCGCGGGAACAATTTCGAAAGCCATTGAAGTTTATGGATTTTCGTTTGCAGCGCGCAGAAAATCTGTTGAAGGAAAAGATGGTCAACTACAAGCAAGTGGAAACGTCATTATTGAGGATCTCCTTATTGTTTGTCCCGATGATGCCTTTGTTGAAACAACGATTCAAAGTGTATGTAACGGCGCCAATGTGGGGAACGTATCTCTTTACTTTCTCAGAAACATAGGAGCGACGGCTCAAATAGACTCTCAAATTGATCTTACCAATTGTCGCATCTCTACGGCTATTGCGTCCCAATTAACAATAACGATTGGATTTGGATTTGATACCATAAAAGTGACTTATTTCCCAGTGGGAGATACTGGAACGGCAAGCGGTAAAGTTGCTGCTGGATTTGATCTCACCACTAATGCTGCCGTGAAATAGAATTTTGTTCTTCCATGAAATCAGACGTCATCCCTTTTAAAAAAAACGCTGATGATCTTTTTGGAAAGTGGAAGAAAGAGGGAAGTTTTGTCCCTTTATTTATGAAACTGCAAGACCTTAATGTAGATCAGGAAAAAGAAGCTCCCCCCTTAAGGTACCTCTCAAAAGAAGAGCTTCAGGCCTCTGTTATCAGAGAAATTTCTAATTTGCTCAATACACGCGTCACGCTTCCCTCTCTCGTTTTTGATTCCCTCATTCAAAACGATAAATTTAAAGGGTATCCTGAACTTTATGGACTTCCTGACTTTTCATATTTTGACGTGACAAATCAAGCCACTTGGAGTCATTATACCTTTCTGATTAAAACATCCATTGAACACTACGAACCCCGTTTAAACAATGTCGTGGTCGTTCTTGAAAAATTCGTTCCATCCTCTCAAACCCTGAAAGCCATGATCAGCGGAGATCTTCTCATAAATGAAATGGTAGAACCTCTTTCCTTCAGCATTTCTTTAACCTCTTCTCAAACATAACGATTAATTTCATGAAAGACTCTTTTTTAAAATTATTAACGTATTACGAACGTGAAAGAAGTTATCTCAAAAATATGGGAGCACGTTTTGCGTCGCAATATCCTAAAATAGCAAAGCGCCTTGATATTGGACATGACGAAATCTCTGATCCTCATGTCAGTCGTCTTATTGATTCTTTTGCTTTTTTAACCGCCTCTTTACAACAAGACATCGACAATGAGTTTCCAAGAATATCAACGGCTCTCTTAGAGTCTCTCTATCCTCAATTTACAAGCCCCATTCCTCCTTGCAGCGTCGCCCAGTTTCAAGTAGATTCTTCCAAAGGAAAATTAACGTCAGGATTCTCTATTCCCAAAGAAACTGCCCTCTTTGCTTATGCGAACGAAGGCATCACATGTCAATTTCAGACAAGCTATGATGTTGAATTATGGCCTATTGATGTTTCGGATGCCTCTCTCGTTACAACAACGTCTTATAATTTTCCAAATTTTTTTACAAATGATCCTTACTGTCTTCGCATCCGACTTAACGCCGCAGGAGATGCTTTAAATACGCTTGGATGTAAGTCATTGCGCTTTTACATTAAAGGGACGAACGCCTTTCAAACGATCCTTTACGAATCTATTTTTCAGGGAGAAAAACCCTTAGGTATTGCGCTTAAAGAGGGAGACCAAGTTACCATTCTTCCAAAATACTCTCTAACGCCAGTAGGATTTTCCGAAGAAGAAACCATTCTTCCCCAATCAAATCAAACGCATCCTGCATATGGTCTTCTTCTTGAGTATTTTTATTGTACAGATAAATTTTTCTTTTTTGATGTCTCAAATCTTGATATGTCCCAAGCAAAGACAACGATAGATCTTCTTATCCCTGTTACAAACATAGAAACACTCTTAAAATTGAGCCTTTCAAAGGATAATTTTTGTTTGGGGTGTACCCCTATTATTAACATTTTCAAAAAAATTTCAGAGCCTTTTAAGCTTTCTCAGTTCACGAGTGAACATCGCCTTGTCCCAGATCAAAGACGTGAACTCACCACTGAAATTCATTCCCTCATTTCAATTCAAGGGATTACCTCTGATGGCATTACAACAAAAATAATTCCTCCTTATTTTTCTTTTGATTATGAGGCCTCCACAACGCCTCAAGAATTTTTCTGGTGCGCACGCCGTACTCCGAGCGAACGTCCAGGTCTTCCAGGAACAGATATTGAGCTTTCTTTCGTGGCCTTGGACTGTAACCCGTCCGTTTCCTCTAACTTTGAAACCATTTTCGCTTATACATTATGCACAAATCGTTCTCTTGCTCCTGAGCTTCCAGCAGGAACTCTTTTAGAAGTCAATGAATCTTTCCCGATTCACAGTGTGGTCTGTCTAAAAAGTCCTGCAGCCCCCATTTATCCTCCCACGGACGGTTCAACACTATGGGCCTTAATCTCACAACTTTCTTTAAACAAACTTTCTCTCTCAAGCTCTTCTCAAAGTTTAGAAAGGCTTCAGGGCATTCTTAACCTTTATACAAAGTTTGGAAATACTGAAAGTAGTTCTGAAATAGACTCGCTCGTTGGAATGGACTGTTCTTATAGCGTCGAGCGAATGGGGAATGAGGCCTGGAGGAATTTTGCACGGGGAATTTCAATTACATTAACGCTTGATGAGAGCAAAACAGGTGGGAAATCTCCATTTCTTTTCACAGCTGTTCTAAATCAATTTTTTGGTCTCTATGTTTCACTGAATTCTTTTACACAACTTAATATTAAGAAAATCAATCAAGAAGGATATTGGAAACAATGGGCACCTATCTCCGGAACACAACCCCTCCTTTAGAAGAGCAAATTTATAAAGAAGCGTACGCATTTGAATTCGTTCAAATGGTGCGTATCTTAACGCATCTTAAAAAAGGAACAAAATCTCCAGGAGAGACATCAGATCCTCAAAATGAATCTGTTTTTTTTAAATCAAACGCTACTTTTGAGTTCACCTCAAGTGATTTATCGTCTCTCATCTCTCGTGAAAACGCCCCTCCCATCTTGAACGTTAATTTTCTAGGAATTGCTGGCGTAGGGGGGCCTCTCCCGACACCTTACACACAAATCCTTTTAGATCGACTCCGCTCAAGAGACTATGCTTTTCGAGATTTTTTGGATATTTTTAACCATCGAATCATCTCTCTTCTCTATCGCATCCGCAAAAAATATCGTCCGAACCTCTCTGATGTAAAAGCTTCTGAATCAAACCTTGGAAGAATGCTTCGTACTTTCATAGGGCTTGGATTTAGAAATCCTGATTTTGAAAATCAGTATAGTCTTTCAGATTCTGCCCTTGTGGGGATGGCTGGATTATTTTGGGAAGCTTATCCTTCTAAAGCTGGACTCCAAAATATTATAAAGCATTACTTTAAGATTCCTGTTCTCATCAAAGATTTTAGAGGAAAATGGATTTCTTTCAAGGATGATCAACAAACACGCTTGGGAACCACTTCCGGAAAATTTAATCTCCTGGGTCAAAACAGTGTCCTTGGAAAATCTGAATGGGATAAAACTGGTGCGATTACCCTCATTCTCGGTCCCCTTTCTTATTCTCAATTCACCTCTTTTTTTAGAGGTCAAAATGCTTTTCAAAATCTCTGTGACTTAACGATGCTTTATGTCGGTTTTGGGATTACATTTGATTTAAACCTTATTCTTAAAAAGGAAGAAGTCCCCGAACTTCACCTTGGTCAATCTTCTTATCTTGGATGGAGTACGTGGCTCAAATTAGAGCCTTTTACGAAGGATGATCAGCAAGTCTACGTTCATCCTCTCAGTTCTGAAGTATTGTAAAGTGAAATTAAGACAGAATCAAAACAACCAACAGAGAATGAAGATGCTCTAAAAAAATAAACAAGAAAGCGTCATTCTCTCCCCTAAAAAAATCCCCGGGAAATTCAACCCAGGGATTTTTTATTGACGATGAAAGTACGGTTCTTTTAATTTAGGCATTAAAGGACTAAGCCAAATTAAAGAATAGTAAAGACTTCATTCCGAGAGTCAACTTGAGCATTTACTTCTCGTCTTCAATGGCTTTACGCTGAGCTGCTGTAAGAAACTCTGGAAAATCTGGAAAATGTTGACACTCTTTCTCAAAATGAGCAAAAAGCTTGTCAAACTTTTTAGTATGCTCCTCATATTGAACGGAACCAAGCCTCCAACCCTTACCATGTGGAATATTGCCATGTTCACGCAACTGAGTTTCAAGTTTTTTACAATCACTTAAAGTGCTTTTTGCCTCCAAAAGGTAAGGAAAAGATATAATTCCCACAGCAAGTGTGACAAAAGAAATATAAGAAATTTTAGTATCCTCTCCATATCGCCGGGTAATGAGTCTGTAGTGGATAGCGATTCCCCCCCCTCGAATAAAAAAATAGTGATTTTTTGTTGAAAATCGTGA
>NCGZ01000085.1 GCA_002257235.1 Alphaproteobacteria bacterium 16-39-46 | reverse complement strand
TTAATGGCTTTGGTGTATACAACTAAAAAACATCCAAACCCATTCCCTGATTGGGTTACAGAATTTTTTTATCTTCTTTTATAATAAACTCACGCTAGACGATGGAAGTCCATTTCAGCGGCCGTATCGATCGGATTTGACTTGAAAGCCTTGAGAGATAAAGATTGAATATCTTTTCTCGAGAAAGCCTCCCATTGCCATCTTGAAGAGGATGAATTTCCAAAAATACGACACTAAATACCCCCATAATGAACAAGGAATGAAGTGTTTTGTTTTCAAGGAGTTTTTCCATTTTTAGAAGCGTATCAAAGGACGATGCGTTCTTTTGATTAATTTTTAACTTCAATCCTTTTTTTCTTTCGACTTTTTAAAGATAAGCCATCCACTTAAAGAAACACCAATACTTACAAAGATCACAATCAATGTAGCAAGCGCATTCACCTGAGGGGTCACCCCCAACTTAACACTTGAAAATATAACCATGGGAAGTGTTGTTGACCCAGGTCCAGATACAAAGCTTGCAATCACAAGATCATCTAAAGAAAGCGCAAAAGCCAACAACCACCCAGCTCCCAAGGCAGGGGCAATGAGCGGAAGCGTAATCACAAAAAAAGACTTAAGGGGACGGGCTCCGAGATCTAAAGCTGCTTCAATAAGCGTATTATCAAATCCAAAAAGACGGGCTTGAACGATAGACGTCACATAGGCCATGGCAAGAGTCGTATGAGCAATCGTAATCGTGAGAACTCCTCTTGCTTCTGGCCATCCGATCATTTGTTTTAAAGAGACGAAAAAAATGAGAAGCGAAAGCCCGGTGATCACTTCCGGCATCACAAGAGGTGCCGTAATAAGCCCTGAAAAAAAAGTCCTGCCTTTAAACCGTCCAAACCTAACCAAAACCAAAGCAGCAAGCGTTCCAAAAATAAGCGCAAAAGTTGCTGAAAGTGTGGCCACCTTTAAACTGACCCAGGCGGCTTTAAGAAGCTGATCGTTATCAAAAAGACTCCTGTACCACTTCAGAGAAAAACCATCCCAAATGGTGACAAGACGTGACTTATTAAAAGAAAAAGCAATCAGAATTAAAATAGGAACGTAGAGAAAAGCATATCCAAAAAGAAGCCATGTTAACAGGAAAGAAGAAAGTTTTTTATGCATTCATTTGACCTCCTTCTCCCATTTGATCGCGCTGTACATTTTTTTGGATATATTGCAAGAGCACAATCGGAAACACAAGAAAAACGAGCATACCAATCGCAACAGCCCCTGCTACAGGCCAGTCACGATTGACAAAAAATTCGTTCCAGAGAACACGTCCAATCATGAGTGTATCGGATCCTCCCAAGAGATCTGGAATAACAAATTCACCCAAAGAAGGAATAAAAACCAAAAGAGAGCCCGATATAATCCCTGGCATAGATAAAGGTACTGTTACTTTCCAGAACGTTCGAAAAGGCCTTGACCCTAGATCATAGGCTGCCTCAAGAAGGGATGGATCAATTTTTTGAAGGGACACATAAATCGGCAAAATCATAAAAGGAAGATAACAATAGGTAATGCCAATGGATACAGAAAAAATTGTATTGAGAAGCCTCAAAGGAGCCTCAATTATGCCCAATTTTAGGAGGACCGTATTGACAACGCCGTGATAACTCAAGATTCCAATCCAAGCATAGACACGAATTAAAAAAGAAGTCCAAAATGGTAAAATCACCATCATTAGAAGAAGGGTTTGGTATTTGAGAGAGGCGCGCGCAATTGCATAGGCCATTGGAAACCCAATAATAAGGCACGCTATTGTTGCAAGGGCACCAAGCCCCAGAGAGTTTAAAATAGCCCTTATGTAAAGATCATCCCAAACCAGATAAAAATAATTTCCAATGTTGAGCTTAAACGCAATAACATCCTCCCCCATGCGCTCCATAATGGGGAGATACGGAGGAATCCCCACCGTTAACTCTGAAAAACTAATTTTTAACACCAGCAAGAAGGGAATAAAAAAGAAAAGCAATACCCAAGTAAAGGGAAGGGCAATGACGAAAAATCGACTTGATATACGTCTTTTAAAAAAAGAAAAAAGACGCCAAAAAATTTTGAGGATCATTCTGTTTGCGCCTTTTCTAAACGGTTAAAACAATCCCGTTTTCGGGTTGCCAGTAGAGATAAACTTTATCTTCCCACGTTACGGGTTGTTCCGTCAAACGCACCAAATTTGGCAACGTTGCAAGAATGCGACGTCCATTTGCCGTTAAAACGTGATAGATGGAGACATCTCCTAAATATTCAATATCATCTACGATGCCGCTGGTATAATTATAGCTCACATCTGGTTTTCCATGGGACATCTTTGAAATTTTGACTTTTTCAGGGCGCACCCCAACGGTCACAGATGCTCCCGGCGGAATGGTTGCCGAATGACTGATACAAAGCTCCGAAGGCATACTATCGGATTGTATAATCACATGATCCGACGCATCTTCAAGAATAATGCCCTCAAACATATTAATAGATCCTATAAAGTCCGCCACAAATCGAGAGTTGGGAAATTCATAAATTTCATGAGGGGGACCCACTTGCTTTATTTGCCCTTCATTCATCACAGCAATACGTGTCGACATGGTCATCGACTCTTCCTGATCATGGCTCACCATAATAAACGTAATTCCGACCCGTTCTTGAATGGTCACAAGTTCAAGCTGGGTTCTCTCTTTTAACTTCTTATCAAGAGACGCAAGGGGCTCGTCCAAAAGAAGAAGCTTAGGTTGCTTTACCAAACTCCGTGCAAGCGCCACCCGCTGTCGTTGCCCCCCAGAGAGTTGATGCGGCATACGATTTATGAAAGCAGACATTTGAACAAGATCTAAAACACCCTCAACACGTTCCTTAATCTCTGCCTTGGGAAGTTTTTCTTGTTTGAGCCCAAAAGCAACATTTTGCCCCACACTCATATGTGGAAACAACGCATAAGATTGAAACATCATATTAACAGGACGCTCATAGGGAGGGGTTGTGGTCATGTCAATATCATCAATATATATCTTCCCGGAGGTGGGTGTCTCAAAACCTGCTAGCATTCTTAAAAGCGTCGTTTTCCCACATCCAGACCCTCCTAGGATCGAAAAAAACTCCCCCTGATAAATAGAAAGACTCAAATTATTGACAGCCATTGTCCCATCGAATTCTTTCGATACATTTTCAATGCGAATATAAGGCCTATTTTTAGGATCCAGCCAAGGATCAAATTTATAGGAACGTTTTGGAGATTTTGAAGCCATTTTACATACCTTTTTAACGCGCTTTAGATTCCCGTTTTAATACGAATCCATGCCCGAGAACGCCATCTTTCAAAGTTCTGAGGCGCACTCTTGCTGACAAATAACGTTTTCATAACAGACGCGGGCGGA
Source organism: Alphaproteobacteria bacterium 16-39-46 (assembly GCA_002257235.1). Lineage (GTDB taxonomy): Bacteria > Pseudomonadota > Alphaproteobacteria > 16-39-46 > 16-39-46 > 16-39-46. The sequence continues at coordinate 4,438 of NCGZ01000085.1, read as the reverse complement.
TAAATGATCGGATTATTACGAACATCCTTTGCGATATAGGGAAGAGATGCTTTATTTGGATTTGCATCATAAACATAATTTGTGATTTCAGCAATAACTTGCGGACGCAAGATAAAATCAATGAATTTATAAGCATTTTCACGGTGAGGAGCATCTTTCGGAATCGCCATCACTTCAAACCAAATCTCGGCCCCTTCTTTGGGAATCGCATATTTAATTTGAAATTTTTGATTGAGTTCTTTTGCGCGGAAAGAGGCCTTTAAAACATCCCCCGACCACCCCAACGCAAGGCAGGTTTCTCCCGTTGCAAGATCTTCAATCAATCCCCCCGAGGTAAACTTTCGGATGTAGGGACGCACAGATTTTAAAATTTCAACGGCTTTTTCAAATTCCTCATGGGACGTTGTGTTCGGGTTGACCCCCGCATATACCAAAATGGCATTAAATACATCAAGAGCACTCGATTGGAGAGAGACCCCACAGCTGGCAAAATGTTTTACAGTCTCAGGGTCAAACAAGATGCCATAACTTTTCGTCAATTTTTCAATATTGACCCCTGGCATACATTTGGAGAGTTTTTCAGGATTATAAGCGATCCCAATGGTCCCCCATGAATAAGGAATTCCATAATTATTTTCGGGGTCTATTTCTTCCAATCTTTTTAAAACACTTCCGTCGAGATTGTGATAGTTTTTAAGACGGGTTTTATCAATTTTTTCATAAATCCCAGCTTTAATTTGACGGGCAAAAAAGGGATTTGCCGATGGAAAAACAACATCGTATCCTGACGATCCAAGAAGCAATTTTGCTTCCAAAACCTCATCGCTATCATAAACATCATAATTCACTTTAATGCCCGTTTCTTCTTCGAATTTCCGAAGAACATCCGGCGCAATATCGTCCGTCCAATTATAAATATTTAAGATTTTTTCTTCTTCTGCAAAAAGAGGAGAAAAATTTCTGATCATTAAAATGATTCCAAAGCCACACAGAAAAAGTTTTAAGATTTTCATTCTCTTTAAAAAAGAAACTCTTTGACTGTTTTTTTTAGTCTTCTTCATAAACATACTTTCTAATCTGATTTTGACAGTCCTCTTTTTTTAGAAAAATAAAAATAGAAAGGCAGAAAGAGATCATTTACAACATCTCTCTCAATCTTTTTCTAAAGCATCACTCTTTTTTTTGAGCTCTTCTTCAAGTTCTTCTATTGTTGGAAGTACTTGTTTAATATTTTCAGGTAAATATTCAGTTAATTTATATTCTGAAAGACCTATGGCTTTATTCATTTCTCTTAATGCATATTCAGTGACAACTTCGTTCTTCGTTTTGCAGAGAATAATTCCAATAGATGGATTATCAGTTGCATTTTTTAATAAATCATCTACAGCAGCCAAATAAAATGACATTTTTCCTGCATACTCTGGCTTAAACTTATCTGACTTTAGCTCTACAATCACGAAGCATCTTAACTTAACATTATAGAAAAGCATATCCATATAAAAATCTTCACCTCCAACTTCTAAATGGTATTGTCTTCCCATAAAAGCAAATCCTGCTCCAAGCTCTACTAAAAATTTTTGCATATGCTGCATAAGAGCATTTTCTATGTCTCTCTCAAGAGCCCCCTCTGTTATGCCTAAAAAGTCTAAAATATAAGGGCTTTTTACCATTTCATGAGCAAGATCTGATTGTGGAAATGAAAGTTTCTCTTTAAAAGTTGTAACAGCTTTCCCTTGTCTTTTGTAAAGATTAAGTTCTATTTGATGCGTTAAAACAGATCTTGACCATCCATTCTCAATGGTTTTCTGAATGTAAAAAAACTCTTTCCTCTGGATCTTTTACTTTTTCCATTAGAACGACGATATGAAACCACGGAATTTGTGCAGCAGCCTGCTGCACAAATTCATAATTGGGAAAAGTCTCCGCAAAAAGCCTCATATATTTTAAGTTTCTAGCGCTAAATCCTTTCATATCTGGAAAAAACGAGGAAAGATCACTGCTTAATTTATTGACAATTTTTGCACCCCACCCCAACTTTTCTTGCTGGTTAAGGATATCGACACCAATTTGGTAATAAAGTAATATAAGCTCGCTATTAACATGCCGTGTAGCTTGAAAACGAGCTTCTTCAACTCTCTTCTTAAGATTTTTTAGAAAATCTTTGTAATCATTCGTGTTTATTGCATTCTTCATTCTGTTAATAATCTTCTCACATTTTTATGCTGAACTATAAGATTTTTTCAACCACTCTCTGTAATGATGGAAATCATATTTGACACGTTAAGGAAATTCAATACCATGAGCAAAAAAAATAAGCCCATAAGCTTTTATTATCATTCTTTCTCTCCTCTTTCACACAGATTCTAAGGTGCTCCTCATTGTTTGAACCAAAAAAGAAGAAAAGATAGTAAGACTTTCTTCTTATAGAACGATCCGCCGCGCAATAGTTCCTGTAACTCAGCTTCTAAAGCAAGAGAGATTCCTCTGCTTTAGAAGAATTACGAGACCAACCATTCTCGAGTGTTTTTTGTATATCCCAAAAAATGATTTCCTTCTTATCAAATGAGTCTAAAGAACATAACTGACCTCAAGGCATTTGGTCCACAGCTTGTGGGCTAATTTCAGCAGATTAAATTTTTGTTGCAAAACGATACATATATTTTAGATTTGTGCTCGAAAAACACTTTATTTTCTGTCCAGATTTTGGGACCCATCGCACTTTTTTCTATTTCAAAGCTTTTCAAGGGTATTTTAAATTACTTTTGAATCTATTTTTTTAACCACTTGAAAAGAATACTGAAAAATTAATTTTCTTGAAAAGCATTCCCCTCCTTGTTACAGAATAACAACGTCATTTTTTATGTTATTAAAGGGTTAGTCATGAATCATTCTTTAAAATTATTTCTATTTTTTACGTTTATTTTAATGAGCCTGACCCCAAATCAAATTTTTGCTGGAAAAGTCACTACTATCCCTGTTTCAGGGTTTCATGAGTTAGAATCTCATATTGATGCTTTCAAGCAGATACATCCTTCAGTCCCTGTCGTTGCCATGATTGACTGTGACAGGGCTCTTACAGCAGATTATGATACAGACGGGATTCATCGAGACCTTTCAACGTCTTTGACTCTTGCCTCTTTAGCGTCAAAAGGGACACCCACGCTCATTGCCACCGCACGTTTCCTAACTCACTTTGATTCTCTTCCATATTCAGAATCCTGGGATCGCCATAAAGAGTATTCTGTCCAGATGCTTGGAAACTTAGGTCTTACATTTTCAGATCATGAGGGCCAACTCCATGATCTTGATTTAAGAGATGAGAGCTATCATAGAGGAATTTTTGTAAACCGAGTCCTCTATACCGGAAATTCTAAGAAAGGAGAAACAATCGCCCGGTTTGTGGACAACCATCCTTTTTTTCAACAGCATAAAGCGTCTCATCCCGATCAAGAAATTCATTTATTTATCATAGATGATGATAAAAAATATATAACCCAAATTGAAGCAGCCTTCCAAGATCGTCCTGAAAATGTGACCCTTCTTCATTATATTTATGAGCCTAATTTTGAAGAAACACCTTTCTCAACTTTATTTGGAAGAGACCCTATCCCAACTAATCTTTCGGATCTTTGGTACTTCATACGTCATAACCATCACGCTGAAGTGGAAGCGGGCTTAATCCGACATCAAGAAACCCTTCAAACACTTCCCTCTCAAGCCTTAGCGTCTCTTGTTATTGATGCGATATTTAGTGATAACCCAGAAAACTTCACCCTTCTTTGTGCCCACACACCTCTTGCGCGTTCAAAATTTTCGTTAACGACGCTTTTAAATTTCATTTATTATGCCGATTCACAAGATAAAATTGGTCTTGTTGCCTCTTTGCTTCAAACATTTTTTAAAGACCCTAAAATGCAAATGGCCCTGCGAGATGAGCTTGGGGACATAAAAGAACCCGACGCTCTTAATGCCCCTGTCGTAAAAGAACTTTTATCTTTGCTGAGGGGTCAAAGTTAAAAAATTATAACTCACAGTTATTGAAAACAGCTCTTATTTTGTGATATCTATCACTTTATATTCATTTTTTTATTGGAATTTTTCATGATGCGCCGTTTCATTTCTTTTATATTAGCAGTTGTTTTTATTTTTCAAACGGCTTTTCCAGCGCTTGCTACGATCGCATCTCTTGAAGATCTTGAGAAAAGAGAAAAACTTTTTAAAACCGTCGCTGTCCTACAGACCTCAAGACATTTTGCGAGTGAACCTGATAAAACAGCTGCAGGTATCTTACCCGTCGCCATTCATGAGGGGAAGGAAATGGTTCTTGTTGCTCTCAGAAACGATGGTCTGGGATGGTGTAACTTTGGCGGAGCAAGCGATGCCAAAGAGGAAGAAATTCACTTCACAGCCTCCCGTGAAACCTTAGAAGAATCCATGG
>NCGZ01000084.1 GCA_002257235.1 Alphaproteobacteria bacterium 16-39-46 | reverse complement strand
CAAGAAGAAAATGAGGATAATTTAATTATTTCAATCGGTAAAACCATGTCTTGACGCCTCATCATAGCCTTATTTCAGACAATTTATGAGACGGCCGTGTCATCCTCAGTTGCTTATCAAAAATAGAAACTTAATTCAAGAACTTTAAAACGGGTGCCCATTTTTTAGCGCTTAAAAGACTGATTTTCTGTGGGTCAACGAGATGCTTTTGCGCTCTTATTGACAGATGAAAAGGGGCATTATAAGGTGGCCTTGTTTAAAGCATCCGATAATTTTTTGAGATAGTTGTATAGAGTGGACAATAAAAACATGGTTTTTGAGGGTTTAGAATGAGAGCTGCTTTTCCTTCTCTTCGTTTAAGGCGCTTGCGTCAGAACCCTGGGATAAGGGCTCTCATTCGAGAAACGGAACTTAATTTACGGGACCTTGTTCTTCCTCTGTTTGTAAAAAGAGAGATGGGAGAAAAGCATCCTGTTGCGTCAATGCCGGGACATTTTCAAATTCCTTTGAGTCTCCTAGAGCAAGAAATTAAAGAGATTAAAAGCCTTGGAATTTCAACGATCATGCTCTTTGGTGTTCCAAATACTAAAGATGAATTTGGGTCTGATTCTTATTCAGATCAAGGGATTATGCAAAAGGCGCTTCGAAAAATTAGAAGTCTGGACCCAGATCTTTTGATTATGTCTGATATTTGTTTTTGCCAATATACGGATCATGGGCATTGCGGTATTTTAAGTGATCATACGGGAAAGATCGATCTTCATAATGATAAAACCTTAGAGCTTCTGGTAAGGCAGGCCGTCAGCCATGCGCAAGCAGGAAGCAACGTCTTGTGTCCGAGTGGTATGTCGGATGGGGCTGTTGGTGCTATTCGACAGGCTCTGGATCTTGCTGGATTTGAACATGTTGCCATTTTAAGTCATGCCGTCAAATATGCATCTTCTCTTTATGGACCTTTTCGATTTGCAACGGAAGGAGCGCCTTCCTTCGGGGATCGAAAGACATATCAGATGGATCCTGCCAATGCAGCCGAGGCTCTGGGGGAGGCTCATTCCGATGTTCGGGAAGGCACGGATATGCTGATGGTAAAGCCAGCTCATGCTTATTTAGATGTTATTTATCGCATAAAACAAGCTTATCCTTATATTCCCCTCGGGGCTTATCATACCAGTGGAGAGTTCGGCATGATAAAGGCAGCTGCCGAAAAAGGATGGTTGGACGAAAAAAGAGCTGTGATGGAAATTTTAACAGCGATCCGTCGTGCGGGCGCAGATTTTATCATTTCTTATTATACGAAAGAAGTTGCTCAGTGGGGCGTTTTACCCCGTTAGTTAAAAAACAAGTCTTGTACCTTTTCAGAATCATGGTATAAAGCCCTGATATTTGGATATTCGATGTTAGGATGAATGAGGAGAAATTCTATGTCTTCTGAAAAAGAATCAAAACCTTTTCTAATAGATGCAAAAGCTGTTAGAACATTAGCGCGTATTTTAAATGAAACTAATCTTTCTGAAATCGAATACGAACTTGATTCAGGCCGTATAAAAGTTGTGAGGACAGGGGCTGTTCATATGGCTCCCCCGTTATACCATTCTGGACATCATCAGATTGTCACTCCTGCTTCGAGTCCTGAACCGATTGAAATTCTCTCTCCTCCTGTGTCTCAAGAAACAGATTGGGCGATGCATCCAGGCGTTTTAAAATCACCTCTTGTTGGAACGGCTTATTTATCTTCTCAACCGGGGTCAGACCCCTTTGTGAAGGAAGGGGATCATGTTCCAGAGGGGCATACAATTCTCATTTTAGAGGCCATGAAAGTCATGAACCCTATTCGTGCTCCAAAGGCTGGAAAAATTTTAAAAATACTTATACAAAATGCACAGCCTGTTGAATTTGGAGAGCCTCTTGTTGTGATTGAATAGGTAATGTGCGTGGTGTGCATTTTTTAGGGGCAATAGTCGTCAAGGAGAGTTCATGTTTAAAAAAGTTCTCATTGCAAATCGAGGTGAAATCGCTCTGCGTATCCATAGAGCCTGTAAGGACATGGGTATTAAAACGGTTGCCGTTCATTCAACAGCAGATAATCAGGCGATGCATGTAAGGTTGGCTGATGAAAGTGTTTGCATAGGCCCTCCTATGTCTAAAGAAAGTTACCTTAATATCAAAGCAATTTTATCTGCCGCTGAAATCACAGGATGTGATGCCATTCATCCAGGCGTGGGATTTCTTTCTGAGAATGCTACATTTGCGTCCATGGTGGAAGAACATGGTTTTACGTTTATTGGTCCAACCCCAGACCATATCCAAATGATGGGAGACAAAATTACGGCTAAAGAAGCGGTTTTAGCGCTCGGAATTCCCGTTGTTCCAGGGTCAGCAGGCGCTCTGGAAAGTAATGAGCAGGCTGCTCTATTGGCTCAAAAAATGGGGTTTCCTGTTTTGATCAAAGCAGCGGCAGGGGGCGGTGGAAAAGGGATGAGGGTTTCTTATAGTCTTGAGGATTTGCAAGAAGCTCTGACTGAGGCCCGAAATGAAGCGCGGGCGTCTTTTGGAAGTGATGAGGTGTTTTTGGAAAAATATCTTGTCCATCCGCGTCATATTGAGATTCAAGTTATTGCAGACTCCCATGGAAATGTTGTTCATTTGGGGGAGCGCGATTGCTCTATTCAAAGGCGTCATCAAAAAGTTTGGGAAGAAGCACCGTCCCCGGCCATAAGTTCAAAGCAACGGACAGAATTGGGAAAAATTGTAACCAAGGCCATTAAAAAACTGGGCTATCGGGGTGTTGGGACGCTCGAGTTCCTTTATGAAAACGGAGAGTTTTATTTTATTGAGATGAATACGCGTCTCCAAGTTGAGCACCCGATTAGCGAGTATATTACAGGTGTTGATCTTGTTCGGGAGCAAATACGTGTTGCTGCAGGACTGCCACTCTCTTTTACGCAAGAGGATATTAAGTTTCAAGGGCACGCGATTGAATGTCGGATAAATGCAGAAAACGCGGAGACGTTTATGCCAAGTCCTGGAAAGGTTCTTGAGTATCATGCGCCCTCAGGGCCTTTCGTTCGGATTGAAAGCGGTCTTTATGCAGGGTATCAAGTCTCTCCCTATTATGACAGCCTTGTGTCAAAGTTAATTGTCTATGGAGATACCCGTGAAGAATGTATTCGCCGTTTGAATCGGGTTATCGGTGAATATGTTATTCATGGGATTGATACAACCCTTCCTCTTCATAAAAAACTCACGGAGAATGCAGATATCCAAAAAGGAGATTATGACATTCACTGGCTTGAGGATGTGTTTTTTAAGGATGCTGATAAAAAATAATACCTCGCACAAAAGAAAAAATGTATTTCCAGAAATTTTTTTTTGGGGATCATCGTGACATTTTTCTAACAAATGTGACGGGGTCAAGATAGATCGGAACACATAAATGATCATCGGATTTATAAAAAAAGAATTGGTTGTTTTTACGGTTGGAATGCTTTTTTCTGTGATTTCTCAAGTATGGGGGATGGATTATGAAATAGAGAGACATGCCCAATCTTTTTTGGGAAGATATTGGAATCCTGAGAAAAAAAGAGAGATCGTAGATGCTTTAAAAGTAATCCCTTCCAGTGATCTCGAAAGTGTTGTGGTAAATGTTCATTCTTTAAGAACTTATATGAATAAAAGTTCAAAAGTTGGACTTATCAGAACTGTTGCTCAGATGCCTTCTCATGAAAGATCTAGTCTTTGTCGAGAGATCTGCCAAATCCTTCAAATTCTTGGGCCTGAGCAGACTCAAGAACAGTATCACGGTGTTATTTCTTATGTTAGAGAAACTCCTTTAGTATCAAGAGAGGGTCTTTCAGATTGCTTGAAACAATTGAATTTTGTTTCTAGTCATGGGTGGTATGGACTTTTAGAAGCGATTAAAGAAATAGAGGGGATTCCTCAACATGAAAGAAGAGACTTTGCTGATCTTGTTGGATCTTTTCGTTTTGAGCGTGAATTAATAGAAGGAATAAGGCATCTAAAATCTTTCTCTCATCAAGAGAGGAGATCTTTTAAGGACTTTGCTCTTTCTTTTTTAGATGGAATTCTCAACTTCAGAAATAAATTAGTGCTTATTAAAGAAGTACAGGATATTCCTCAACATGAGAGGAGAGATTTTTCTGATCTCGTAAGATTTTTTCGTTTTGAGAGTGGATTAATAGAAGGGATAAGATGTTTAAAATCCTTATCTCATCAAGAGAGAGGCCCCTTTAAGGATCTTACGGGTCCTTTTTTAGAGAAACTTCCTGATATTAAAAATAAATTAGAGTTTATCAGAGAAATAAAAGATGTCCCTCAAGATGAAAGAAGAGATTTTGCAGATCTTGTTGGTTCTTTTCATTTTGATAATGATTTAATGGAGGGAATAAGATCTTTAAAATCCATACCCCCTCAAGCGAGAAGGCCATTTAAGGATTTTGCTCTGCCTTTAATAGAGACACTTACCAATATCAAAAATAGGTCTTTCATTATAAATTGGCTTTTAGACATCCCACTTGATGAGAGAGAAACCATTTTTTCGACACTGAATAAATTATCACCCGTTTTGTTGGAGTTCAATAGGCTTAGAGAATTATCAGGTGTTATTGATCTAATTAATTTTGTCAGAGAGTTATCTCGGGAAGAAAGAATAACGACTGAGTGGGGTTCCTTTTCTTCTTATGTTTTGCCTTTTCTCTCTCTTGGAGACTCCTCCCGAGACAAAAAATCTATTTTGAAAAAATTATATTCTCTTCCTCAATCAGAAAGAGATCCCTTTAAAGAGTTGGTTTTTTCTTTTTTGAATTTAAGATCCGAAGATTTTGGAAAATTCAGTGTTATTGAGGCCTTTATAGAAGTTCTTCCTCAAGAAAGGGAGAACATTGCTCTACTTTTAAGACATGTGACCCCCCATCTTTCAGATCGACATCTTACGGATTTTCTGAGAGACCTTACAAAACTTTCTGAAGAATCAGAAAGGGAAAAGTTTGTAAAAATCATTATGGCGTTTACCTATGATTCAGGATTACTTAAAGTATTTCAGAAGATATCTTCTTCTGAAATCTCTGAAGTTGAAGCATGTTTAAGCTCCTTAAGAGAATTTTTTAATTCTCCAGAAAAAGTTAACAAAAGAAGCTCTTCTGTCCCGTCTTCACGCTTTCTAGAAGATTTAATCTCTATTCCAGTGGGAATGCGACTTGAAGTACAAGAATTTTCTTTATTCCTTTTTCAACATTTTTTTAAAACCTCTGATTCTTTGAGCGTTGAGAGAGAAATAATAGAAATCTTAAAGTATGGAACTCTTTTTTCATCGGTACAAAGGGTGTCTTTTCAGCGGTGTCTTCCTTTTTTTGAAATACATGATTTTAAAAAGGGTAAAGAGATCATGGAAGCTTTAAAAAAATCTCCATTAGAAGATCAAGAAAGTGTTGCGCGTCATGTGAGCACTTTAATTAAAGAAAAGAGTTCTTCTTATGGGTTCGATAAAGTGTTTGAAGATGTGAGAGAAACGCCTCCGGAACACAGAGAGAGAGCCATAAGAAATTCTCGAGACTTTCTGGTCAAAAGTGCCTCTCGATGGGAGGATGAAAATAGAAAAATATATAGAAGTCTCAGATTTTTTCCCGAAGAAGGGCTTTCTATTTTACAAAAAACCTTAGAAAGATTAATTCCAGAGACTAGTGGGAGAAGTAAAGATCGAATCATGATTATGGAGAGGCTTGCAAAGGTTCCTCCTCATCATATGGAATCTGTTGGAAATTGTATCTTAAGTTTAAGTTGGCCTGAGATAAAGGGAGAAGAAAAGTGTGCCCTTATTGAAGCAATTTCAAAGATTCCCCCGGAAGAGCGAGAGGGTCTTTTCAAGACATTTCAGGGGCTTTCTGAGCTGAATTTTACCTCTCAACAAAAGTTAGAGATTCTTGGGTTTTTCCAAGAGACGTCCGATCAAGAATTAAAGAGCCTTATAGAACTAACGAAACCTTTTATTATAACTCTAAAAAGAGGTGTAAAGCAGTTTTCTCAAAAAGCTTTTGTACCTTTTTTAAAAGTTTTCAAAGGGATTTCTCCTGAAGAAAGGGATCATTTTCAGTCTTCTGTTTTGAAAATTATAAACACTTCTCGGGGAGAACCAGAAAACAAACTGAGCCTTGCTAAAACGGTTTCTAAAATGGCTTCTCATGAGTGGGATGACATAGCAGAAATTGCTCTATCTATTCTGAAAAAAATTCAGGGAGAAGAAGCATTTCTGGAAGATCCAGAAGAGAGCGAAGAAGATAGAGATGTGGAAGATGTGAGATCACATTATAGAAGAGATCCAGATGGTGATGCTTTTTATAAAATGAGAGATTGGTCTCGATATGGACAGTATTTGCCAGGAGCATCTTATACGGATTGGTGTAGTGATTGGGACGGACATGGACGTTATGAGCAAGAGCATTATGAGGATTATTCCCATGAAAAGGATTATGATTATTATGAAAGAGATGCTTCCGAAAGCAGCTCTCATTATTATACGAATTCTTACCAAAGAAGACCTGAAAAAACTCTTCCAAAACCAGAAGAAGAGAAAGAAGATTCTCGGAATCCTCTTTTAGAGTCTTTCTGGGGCATCCCTCCAAGTGATCGAGATCTTGTAAGGTGTTATGTCCACTCTCTCATTGCCCCCTATATGACTCTGAAAGATATTCTGTCTCTTATTGAAAACGTGAGAGACATATCTCCGAGAGACCGGGAAACAATTCATCCCTCTCTCTTAAGTCTTCTTGAAGCGTCTGAAAGGACAACGACTGAGATAATAAATTTTATGAAAACTCTAAGTTGCATGAAGAAAAGTGAACAAGAAAACATCACGCATCATACTCTCCTTTTACTTAAAATGATCAAGAGGAAAGAAGAAGTAAGGAGTTTTTCGAGAATGTTAGATTTTTGCGAAGATAGTTTACAAAATTTATTTTCTGAGGATGGATCAATCTCTCACATAGAGGCTTCTGCGGAAATTCCTGCTGAAGAAGATTTTGAAGCTCTTGCGAATGATTTTGAGCAATCTCATTCTCTTAAAGTGCGAGACAAACGTCACAATTATCCTAAAACTTATACTCTTTCTGCCGTCGTTGAAGCTTTCTCAAAAATTCCTCTAAAAGATCGTGACGATGTATGCTATCGGACTCAGGCCATGGCTGAGTCTTTTATAGAGGGAAAAGACCTTGGCGCTTTGATTGAAATTGTTCAAGTTATTCTTCCAGAGAAGCGCGCGGTTACACAAAGACTTCTCTCAAAACTTGTTAAATGTTCTTTCCAAATGAGCCCAAGTGATTTTCTAGAGAGTGCAAAAGTTTTAGGAAATCTTTCTTGTGATGATCAAGAAAGCGTCATGGATCAAGTCGTTTCTTTCCTAAAAACGACTTGCCTTCTTACGCGTCAGAATCAACGCTCCTTCCATCTGTGGAATGAAGGAAAAAAATCTCCTCTCCTTGTGGCATTTTCAAAGATTTCTGTTTCTGATCGGGAAGATCTTAATACCTATCTCAGGTCACTTCTTCCACTTTTAACAAATCCATTTGATGTTCCAGAAATAGAAAGGCTTATTGTATTTCTTGGGACAGTTACACAAGACAATCGGATTTTTGTGCAACCTCATCTCTTAAAGCTTTCTCAAATCTCTCAAATTAGCTCAAAAGATCTCAGAGATTTGATAAGAGTTTTAAGAGTACTCCCTCCTGAAGAAAAGGAAAATTTAGCTGAGCAAGGAATGGCTTTTGTAACAAAGAGAATTTTAGAAGAAGCATTCTCTCCGCCTATAAGTTCAAGAGAAGATCAAAAAAAGAAGGTTTATAGCAAATGGCATTATCTTTTTGGTACTTTAACGCGATTCTCAACTTTTCATGGCGTAAAAATTTGAATCTTATATCACCATAAAAAATAGAGTTGAAAGACACAGCCAATTTTTGTAATTTTTGT
>NCGZ01000083.1 GCA_002257235.1 Alphaproteobacteria bacterium 16-39-46 | reverse complement strand
AGATACTACTCATTAATTTTTTCCGTCTGGGTTTTTTCAGAAATTTAACTTGGTCGTTGCCATCTCACAACACCAACTCTTCAATCGCGAAAGGTATAACTGTAGGGAATTCAAATAATAACGCTCACGAACCATTTCATCACTACTGAGACCTTGTTCCGATAAGACAATACTTCCTGGAGACTCTATTTTTTTGCTCACACCTGGTTTTAGAATACCCTCCTCAAGAGCTTGGCTAATTTCTCTGCCATGAAAAAGAACCTTTACAGCATCAACAGATGCTATTTGAAAAAAAGAAATACCTATACTTAAAACCATAAATAAAATTCTTTGCATCATTCTTTACCCTTTATATTAATAGTCAACTTTGGAAAAATACTATCTTCTTCAAGATAAGCTGCCCCATATGTCAAAATTTTTTTTTCAAACACACTTAATTTCTTATCAAAAAAACTCATACGAATTATTTTTAACTCATTCAGAACGGCCTTATTTAACCTGCCTTTAAACATCTCCCTCAGGATAAAGCTCTTTTGTATCCCCTTTCAGGTAATGATATAAGAGACTTATATTTTGGGTAATAGCTGTTGTAAAGGCATAGACATTATCACGGCCAATCCCTTTTTGTTTCATCGCATACGTCCCTGAGGTTTGATAATTCACAGGAAAAGGAAGAACGTTCCACCCAGCTCCCCTAAAAAGTCCAACGGCTTTTGGCATATGAAAGGCAGAAGTCACCAATAGCCATCTTTCATTTTTTGGCTGAATAAGTTCATAGCTTTTGTAAGCATTATCTTTGGTGTTTAAAGAGTTTTCCTCAAAAATAACGCGTCCTAGGTTAATTCCGTGTTCCTTAAAAACATCTCGCGTTAATTTGACTTCGAGAGGCGTCCCTGTCACAAGAATCTTAAGTGTCGGAAATTTTTGCGCAAGGGCAATAAATTCAAAGAGACGTGAGGCTGATTGATTATAAATAGGCCTTTGTTGAAGACGACTCTTTTCCTCTGAAAACGTTCCTCCTAATAAAATAAGCCCTTTTATATCTTCAGAAATAACTTTTGGTTGGGGAAATCGCGTTTCAAGATGGGTCATCATCCACGGGCCAAACGGTGTTAAAATAATAACAAACAAAGGAACAAGGGCAACAACAACAATTCTTTGTCCCCATTTTTTCCAAGGGGTCATACATAAAATAATCCCCAAAAGCACACCTAACTGAAGAAGAAGATCAAAATTGATCAAAACACTCCGAATAAAACATACCCCCATCTACTTCCTCCTCATTCTCGCTTATTTTTTGAATTCTATACTTCTTTTTGCTTTCTTTGATTCTGCCTTTCATACCATAGTGCATTTAAAATAGCAAATGTACACGCAAGACCGAGTCCTAGAGCCCACACAAAATACCACATCTTTTTTCCCTTCTCCTAATAAGCGTTGAGAGATTCATCCTCTAAAGTCTTTGCAGTGACAGGCCCTTTTAAAACCCGATACACCCAAAGAGTATAGAGGGCTATGATTGGCATAAAAATAAGGGTGGCAACCAACATCACCAAAAGTGTCATTTGACTTGAAGAGGCATCCCACACCGTTAAACTATGGGATGGAAAGGTTGAAGAAGGCACCAAAAAAGGAAACAAAGTCACACCGATCGTGATCATGAGACTTACAATAACAAGACTACTGCTTATGAACGATAGCCCCCATCGCTTAAAGTGAAGAGCAATGAAAGAACACAATAGAAAGACGTAAATAGAGATTGGAAAACACCAAATCCAAGAATATTTTTTATAATTTGTCATCCAATTTTGAGCTCGAAAAACTTCCTTATAAAGCGGGTTTGAAGGACCATTTTGAATCCAGGGTTCTTTTAAAAGAAATCCGGGAATCTTTGTCATAATCCAAAAACCTCCGAGTGCACATAAGATTGCAATACATAAAGCAGCAGTCTGTCCAACTTTTTTAAAACGGCTTTGTAAAATTCCCCGTGTCTTTAATCCCCCAAAAGTTGCCCCCTGAAGCATCATCAAGAAAAGACTTAAAACGCCACAGCCCATAGAAAAAGGGGACCATAATTCCCACAAAGATACATTTATAAAAAGACGCAAGGTATCGTCAAAGTAAAAGGGAAGACCTGTAAAGAGATTTGCAACAATAACACCAAACATAAAAGCAGGGCCAGTCCCCCCTATACAAAGTGCCCAATCCCAAATTTGACGCCACAGAAGATGAGACATTTTTGATCTAAATTTGAATCCAACAGGACGCAAAATAAGTGAAAATAAAAGAAGGAAGACACCCCCATAAAGGCCTGAGAAGACAGCAGCATAAAGAAAAGGCCACGCCGCAAAACTTGCACCGATCCCTAAAATAAGCCAGACTTGATTTCCCTCCCAGACAGGACCAATCGTATTAATGAGAATACGTCGCTCCTCATCATTTTTCCCAACAAAAGGAAGGAGCATCCCAACCCCAAGATCAAATCCGTCCAGAATGGTAAAACCAATCAGCAAAAGTCCTAAGAGAAACCACCATAAAACACGTAAAATTTCATAATCCATGAATCTCTCCTTCTTCTTTCTTTCCAAGTGCTTTGAGAGGACCTAGCCGGACATATTTTATGAGAAGCTTGAGATCTACCACAGCCAAAATCGTATAAAAAAGAACAAACGCAATAAGTGTTGAAAGAACTGTTTGAGAAGGAACCTCAGAGGCACTTAAAAATGTGGGTAAAATGCCTTCAATGCTCCAAGGCTGGCGTCCACATTCTGCAACGATCCATCCAAGCTCAGCTGCTATCCACGGAAGAGGCAAACTCCAAAAGGTCAATTTTAAAAACCATCGATTTCGGTCAAGTTGATGCCTGCACGCAAAATAAAAAGCCGATGAAAAAAGGAGAATAAAATAAAAGCCTAAAGCCACCATGATATGAAAAGAAAGAAAGAGGGGAAGCACACGAGGAACCGTATCCCAAGCAGCACGTTGAATCATATCCTCTGTTGCCTCTGTAACATTTTCTGTATATCGTTTTAAGAGCAATGCATACCCAAGATTTTTTGACACTTCTTTAAAATTAATTTGGGATCCTGAAGACGTCTTCTTTTTAAAAGACTCCAAAACCTTGTAAGCTTTTATACCTTCACGAATTCGACTTTCCGCATGGGTCACTAATTCTTTAATTCCATAAACAGGTTTATCATAAGAACGTGTTGCAATAATCCCAAGTACCCAAGGAATCTTAACCTCATATAACGTCTTTTTCTGATTCTGATCGGGCCAGCCAATGATCGTTAAAGGAGCTGGTGCCGGGGGGGTTTCCCACAGACCTTCAATTGCGGCAAGTTTCATTTTCTGATGTTCTGTCAGGACATACCCACTTTCATCTCCCAAAACAACGACAGAAAGAGAGGAAGCCAACCCAAAACTCGCCGCCACGACCATAGAACGTTTTGCAAATTCCTTATGTTTTCCTTTAAGGAGATAAAACGCACTAATTGATAAAACAAACATAGACCCGATAGTATAGCCCGCACTCACAGTATGAACAAATTTACACTGCGCGACAGGATTAAAAACAACTTCATAAAAAGAAGAGAGTTCCATGCGCATGGTCTCAGGATTAAATTCTGCTCCTACGGGATTTTGCATCCATGCATTTGCGATGAGAATCCAAAGCGCTGAAAAATTTGTTCCCAAAGCCATGAGCCAGGTCACACAAAGATGCTGAACCCCGCTCAACTTTTTCCACCCAAAAAAGAAAAGACCAATAAATGTTGCCTCTAGAAAAAAAGCGATAAGCCCCTCAAGAGCAAGAAGAGATCCAAAAATATCCCCAACATAATGAGCATAATAAGCCCAATTGGTTCCAAATTGAAACTCAAGTGGGATCCCAGTTGCCACCCCCATGGCAAAGTTAATACCAAATAAAATTCCCCAAAACTTTGTCATGTCTTGCCAAATCGTTTTTTTAGTCATGACATAAATGCTCTCCATAATTGCAATCAGGACAGAGAGCCCGAGCGTAAGAGGAACAAACAAAAAGTGATAAAGAGCTGTTACGGCAAATTGAAGACGTGAAAAATCAACAATCGATAAATCTTTCATCCAAGCTTTCTTTCCTGTTTAAGAGAACTGACCAAATGTTTGGAAATTTTTTCAAAGGTCATGTGCGGTTTTGAAAAACTCTTTAAGTAAAAGCTCAATCCAACCACTAAAAGAATTTTAAAAAGGGCGAGACAAAGAATATCTCTTTGTAAAAATTTTTTCTTTAAAGGTTTAAATTTAAACACTCAAATCTCCTTTTTTTCAAGAACAACCATTAACCTAAACCCCATCATGAAGCCAAGAAAAGGCTCAAATTTTTGCTCAAACTTCAGGAAAGACCGCACGCCCTTGAAAGGAACAAGAGACCATTTTTTAAATCCTCCGGAGAGAGGATAGCACCATAAGCTTAAATATTCTTTTTTTATAATTTTTAAAGCAGGAAAGAGTTTTTCAAAATCATGTCTGTACTTTCCAAAAATAAGCGTTGGAATCGCCTGGTTCGCATCAAAAGGAACTCTTTCTTTTATCGCCTTCTTTTCTTCTAAGGGATTTTCAGAAAGAAGAACTGGTTCTTCATGAAAAAAATTATAAAAAAACCAACTCAAAGGTGTAATGGCCGGGTCTAGCAAAACGATTCTTCCAGAGTTTTTTAATATTCTTTGTGCCTCATAAAAAAATTCAAGGGGTCTTTCAATATGGTGGAGAACATCTACTCCTATAATGTTGTCAAATGATGACTTTTTAAAAGGGAACCTTTGTGCATCACACACGCAGTCGACCCAGGGTGAAGAAACGATGTCAGTCGCGATTACGAAATCGAGAGATTCTTTTAAATTTCCTGTTCCAGCCCCAATTTCAAGTGTCTTTCCGAGCACCATATTTTTAAGAATACGGTTATAAAAATCATTATAAATTTCTCTTAAAACAGGTTTTTCTTGCCACCTTAAAAAATGATCTTTTAAAATTTCTTGAGTCATCTTTTTTCTTCTTCTTTCAATGGGTGAGAATGACGTCCATAATCATCTTCAAAGCGCACAATATCATCTTCTCCTAAATAACTTCCTGACTGAACTTCAATAATATGGAGTTCTGTTTCTCCGAGATTTTCAACCCGATGCATGATCCCTTGAGGCAAATAAATCGACTCATTTTCATGAACATCTATAGCGTTTTCTCCCTTTAAAACACGCGCCGTCCCCCTCACGACAACCCAGTGCTCAGAACGATATTGATGCGTCTGAACCGACGTTCGGCATTTAGGTTTTATCATAAGGCGCTTAACCTGAAACCTGTCCCCCTGATCTACGGATTGATAATATCCCCAAGGCCGATAAACGCGCCTATGATAATCAGCTTCTGACCTTTTATGATCTTTTAACTGAATCGCAATTTCTTTGATCTCTTCCGTTGCATTCAAATCTGCAACCAAAACACTATCAGAACTTGCAATTACAGCAATATTGTCAATGCCAACCAAAGAGACAAGGAGATCATCACTTCGAACATAACAATTTGACGTTCCTTGAGAAAGAACATCTCCTACAAAAGCATTTCCCGTATCATCTTTCGGTGAAAGATCCCAAACACTTTTCCAAGATCCAACATCAGACCATCCCATATCTGCTTCAATCATGACGCATTTGTCTGTCTTTTCCATCACGGCATAATCAATTGAAACATTTGGACATTTTTCAAAGCTTAAAGCATCTATTCTCAAAAAATCCAAGTCTTTTTTAGCGTTTTGGGCAGCAATTTCACATATTTCATAAATAAGAGGCTCAAATTTCTTTATCTCTGCCAACATCACGTCCGCCCGACTTAAAAAAATGCCACTATTCCAAAAACAATCTCCGCGCTCAATCAAATTTTCTGCACGCTGAACTGAGGGCTTTTCAAGAAACTTAGAAATTGTTAGAATTTCTTGCGAGACATCATTCCCTGATTTTTCGACCGTAACATATCCATAGGCACTTGAAGGAGAACGGGGTGGAATCCCAAATAAAATTATTTTAGATTCTTGCTGAGCAGCCTTTTGGGCTAAAATGACCCTTTCTAAAAAAAGATCTTTTTTTTCAATGACATGATCTGCTGGCATAAAAAGCAAACAATTTTCTTTATTTTTCTGTAAAAAACAGCCAAGGGCGATCGCAGCTGCCGTATTTCGAGAGCATGGCTCAAGAATAATTTGCGACGGGATAATATCACAATCTTTGAGCTGCTCTTGCACTAAAAATCTTAAGTCCTCATGACAAATAACCAACGGCTCAAAAAATTGAGATTCTTTTACCCGTAAAGCTGTCTGTTGCAACAAAGTAGGCCCTCCTAAAGGAGAGAGAAGTTGTTTTGGAAAACTGGTTCTTGATAAAGGCCATAACCGCGTTCCGCCTCCCCCCGAAAGAATAATGGGATATATCATTCTGCATTCCTTTTTAAATAATCTTGATAGGCGCTTTTGAGACCTGCTTCAAGGGAGACTTGTGGCCTCCAGCCCAAATTATTCATACGCGAAACATCAAGAAGTTTTTGAGGCGTCCCCTCAGGCTTTTTCGTATCAAAGACGAACTCGCCGTGAAATCCAATAACGTTTCCAATCTGATGTGCAAGATCACGAATTGATAAGTCTTCTCCAACCCCCACATTAATGGTTTGTGGCGAATCATAGTTCTTTAATAAAAAAATACAAGCATCTGCAAGATCATCCACATACAAAAATTCCCGGCGCACATTTCCAGATCCCCATATCTCAACGCTGGCTCGTTTTTCTGTTTTCGCTGCGTGAATCTTCATGATTAAAGCTGGAATAACATGACTGTTCAACAGATGATAAGTATCATTAACACCATAAAGATTTGTTGGCATCACACTTATAAAGGATTTTCCATACTGAAGTGCATAAGCCTCTACCATCTTAACACCCACAATTTTAGCAAGCGCATACCATTGATTTGAGGGCTCCAAACTTCCAGAAAGAAGCGCTGTCTCGACAATAGGTTGAGATGCAAACTTAGGATAGATACAAGATGACCCTAGAAATAAAAGCTTAGAAACATTTAAACAAGAGGAGGCATGAATAACATTGCTTGCAATCGTCAGATTATCATGCAAAAATTCTGCGGGATACGTTGAATTTGCTAAAATTCCGCCTACCTTCGCGGCTGCTAAAAGAACAACATCTGGAGAATGCTCTTTCATCCATGTTTGAACAGCCTTTTCGTCTCTTAAATCCAAATTTTTGCGGTCTACTGTTAAAACTTCAGCATTTTCTGTCTCCAAACGACGCAACAGGGCTTGTCCGACCATCCCACGATGCCCAGCAACCCATATTTTTTTTCCCTTAAGCTGAAAATTTGTCATTTTTTCTCTGTCATTATTCTCTGGTCGATTTTTTGAACTTTAATATCTTCTTGAACCATTTCTTTAACAAGCTCTTCAAAGGGAATAGTGGCCTCCCATCCCAACTTATCACGTGCTTTTTTTGAATCTCCCATCAAAAAATCAACCTCTGTTGGCCTAAAAAACTGTGGGTCTACGCGAATCCTTGTTTTATGTGTCTCAGCATCAACTCCAATTTCATCAAGACCCTCTCCCTTCCAGAGAATTGTAATTCCAATTTCTCTAAAAGCTTGCTCTACAAATTGCCGCACAGAATAGACTTTTCCTGTTGAAATAACATAATCATCAGGGGTCTCTTGCTGCAAAATAAGCCACATAGAGCGCACATAATCTTTTGCATGTCCCCAGTCTCTTTGAGCATCTAAATTTCCTAAACATATAACATGATCTTTCCCAAGCGCAATATCTGCAACACCTTTTGTTATTTTACGCGTCACAAAAGTCTCTCCTCGAAGAGGACTTTCATGATTAAATAAAATTCCGTTTGAGGCATGTATCCTAAATTCCCGAAGATTCTGTAACTATGTTTGTTCATCTGAGACGATTTTTAGTTTTTTGAGGATTTCCCTCTGAGGCTTGGTCACCTCGGTG
>NCGZ01000082.1 GCA_002257235.1 Alphaproteobacteria bacterium 16-39-46 | reverse complement strand
ATTGATCATTTTTGAATTCCTCCTGATAAAGAAATTCTTAAACGATTTCAATTGATTACTCAACCTCTTCTTACATTTGTGTCATGTACTGTGAAGAAACCCATAATATTGCACAAAGTAAAATCCCTATAAATTTTTTCATTCTACGATATTTCTTTCTGTAAATTTCATTCTAAAAAAAGGAATTTAAGTTTAATTTTGAAGTGTTTTGCCAATGGCAATGGACGTGTCAAGCATACGATTGGAAAACCCCCATTCATTATCATACCAAGCAAGAACGCGGCAAAGCGTATTTTCAACGACTTGGGTTTGCGTTGTATCAAACGTTGCGCTTGCACTGGAATGGTTAAAATCAATGGAGACTAAAGGAAGGCTTGAGATATTAAGGATGCCTTTTAGGCTTTGTTCTTGAGAGGCCTCAGTCATAATGTCATTAATTTCTTGGGGTGTTGTTGGGCGCTTTGCAATAAAAGTGAGGTCGACGAGAGAAACATTTGAGACAGGAACACGAATGGCTGTTCCATCTAGTTTACCCTTAAGCTCTGGAAGAACGAGTCCCACGGCACGGGCTGCTCCCGTTGTTGATGGAATCATGGAAAGCGTTGCAGCGCGTGCACGTCTTAAATCCTTATGGATACTGTCAACAAGAGACTGATCTCCCGTAAAGGCATGAATCGTGGTCATATATCCGCGTTCAATACCGATATGGTTGTTGAGGACGAAGGCGACAGGGGCGAGGCAATTTGTGGTACAGGAGGCATTTGAAATGATTTGATCGTTTGGCTTTAATTTGTTTTGATTGACACCATAAACAATTGTTAAATCAGCTCCTTCCGCCGGTGCAGAAATCAGAACTTTTTGAGCACCTGCTTTAAGATGCTCTTCTGCTTTTGAACGCTCTGTAAAGCGTCCGGAACATTCGAAGACAATATCAATTTTTAATTCTTTCCAGGGTAGCTCGGAGGGCGTTGCAATCGCAAGTGTTTTAACGCTTAGACCGTCCACCCACAAAGACCCATCTTTGACCTCAACGGACCCTTGGAATGGCCCATGGATAGAATCATATTTAAAAAGATGGGCGTTCGTTTCCACGCTTCCCAAATCATTAATGGCTATAAATTCAAGATCTTTATAAGAATTGGGGTCTTTCTGACGTGCTTCTAAAAACGCTCGTAAAATCATTCGTCCAATGCGTCCAAATCCATTAATGGCAATACGAATCGTCATTTTAATCTCCTTGTTTAAGGTGATGTTGAACAAAATTTACAATGTGATCTGATGTGAATCCAAAATGTTTCAAAACATCCGGGCCTTTGCCAGAGGCTCCGAAGGTATTGATTCCAATATGATGTTCAAAGTTTTCAGTATATTTTGCCCATGATTCTCCACACCCGGCTTCAATGGAAATCTTTAAAGTTCCCTTTCCTAAAACGGTTTCTTTATAAGTTAAATCTTGGGCATCAAAGAGCTCTGAGCAGGGCATTGAAATCACAGCGGTTGCAATGGACATTTTTTCGAGTTCTTTTTGGGCCTCAACGGCCAAAGAGACCTCAGATCCTGTTGCAAGAAGCGTCACTTTTCTGAGTTTTAAGGCGGTTTCTTTTAAAATATAAGCGCCGCGTTCTGATAAATTATGAGCAGGAGACCAAGAAGTATCCTCTCTCAGTGTGGGGAGTCCTTGCCTGCTTAAAGCGAGAACGGAAGGGGCATTTGACATTTTGAGAGCAGCAATCCAACATTCTGCTGTTTCAATGCCGTCAGCTGGGCGAAAGACCAAAAGATTCGGAATAAGTCTTAAAGATGCAAGATGTTCGATGGGCTGATGGGTAGGGCCATCTTCTCCAAGTCCGATGGAGTCATGCGTTAAGACGTAAATAACCTGAATTCCCATGAGTGCGGAAAGTCTTAAGGAAGGTCTCAAATAATCACTAAAAACAAGGAATGTACCTCCAAAAGGGATGATGCCTCCATGAAGAGCAAGACCGTTCATGAGGGATGCCATTCCATGTTCACGTATCCCATAGTGAATATATTGTCCTTTAAAATCGAGAGGAGAAATAATAGCAGCTCCTTGAGCCATTGTGTTATTAGATTCTGTTAAGTCGGCAGATCCTCCAATGAGCTCTGGAATAAAGGGAACAAGATGATCTAAAACTTTTTGAGAGCATTGACGGGTTGCAAGTTTAGGGCGATCTTTTAGGACTTGCGCGACAAGTGGGATAAGTTTTTCTTCCCAACCTTCAGGAAGTTCTTTCTTAATTCTTCGATTAAAGTCTTGTGAAAGAGGGGAGAGAGAGCATCTTTTTTCCCAGGCTTTTAAAGAATCTTCTGAGCGCCTTCCATTTACTCTCCAAGCATTTAAAAGATTTTCAGGGATCTCAAAGGGAGGAGATGTCCAATTTAGGTTTTCACGCGTTTTCGCAATTTCATCAGCACCAAGAGGGGCTCCATGGGCTTTGGACGTTCCTTCTTTTGAAGGTGCCCCAAAAGCAATTTTTGTGCGACAAGCGATTAAGGAGGGAAGGGGATTTTCTTGGGCTTTTTGAAGGGCATCCTCGATTTCAGAGAAAGAGTGCCCATCAATTTGTTGTACATGCCACCCTGACGCTTCAAATCTTAGAAGCGTATTATCAGAGGTGCTGAGAGAGGTATTTCCATCGATTGAGATATGATTATCATCAAAAAGAACCGTTAATTTCGAGAGTTTAAAATGTCCTGCGAGTGAAATCGCCTCTTGAGAGATGCCTTCCATCAAGCATCCATCTCCGACGATCGTAAAGGTACGATGATTTATAAGATCTGATCCAAAATTTGCGCGTAATATTTCTTCTGCTAAAGCCATGCCAACAGCATTCCCGAGCCCTTGGCCAAGAGGTCCTGTCGTTGTTTCAATCCCGGAAGCAAATCCATATTCAGGGTGTCCAGCTGTTTTTGAGTTCAATTCACGAAAGCTCTTTAAATCCTCAAGTTTCATGTCGCTAAATCCATTGAGATAAAGAAGAGAATAGAGAAGCATCGATCCATGTCCTGCAGAAAGAACAAAGCGGTCACGATCAGGCCACAGAGGATTTTGAGCGTCAAATTTGAGAAATTTTGTAAAGAGAACCGTTGCAACATCTGCCATTCCCATGGGCATTCCCGGATGGCCAGATTGAGCTTTTTCAACGGCATCCATGCTCAAAAAACGTATACAATTACTCATTTGAAGGAGGCTGTCGGACGTGAGATCTATCGGGGAAGAAGGTGTTACAGTCATTTAGTAGGTCCTTTATGGGAATTAACTCACATTTTTAAAATAAAAAAAAGAATCTCTCAAAAAAAAAGAATATGCACAAGTATCTTTTATCTTTTAAAGGAGTTTTAAGTCATCTTTTATTTCTACTGGGAGAGAAGGTGCTTGTTCTGAAATTTTATTCCGAAGAGTCTCAACGGACTTGTTAACCTGATCTTTTGCAATGCCTGTTAAGAGAAGAATTTGAGATCCCAGCTGTAGACTCGGTTCTAACATTTCAGGAACAACGACGACGGCGCCAGCTTTCTTAAGCTTCTCAGCGTGTTCATTATCATGGGCACGTACAAAGATCGGAATTTTTGGAAAGTTACGTTTAAGAGTCATGACAGCTCTTGAAACGGTGCCGGGTTGATCAAGGGTTAGAACAACAGCTTTTGCACGACCTACGCCAATAGCATGAAAAATTTCGGCCCGTCGTGCATCACCAAAAAAGACAGGGAGGTTTAGTTTCCTGCCTTCGCTGACGCGTGCCATGTTCATATCAATGGCCACAAAAGGAATCATTTGATCATTTAAAAGACGCGCAATAATGTTTCCAATTCGACCAAATCCAACAATGACAACGTGCGACGTCAAGTCTCTGGTTTCTTCTTGAATGGTAATGGCATTATTTTTTGGTTCAAAAGGACTTACAAAATTAGAGAGAAGTTTTCCCAAATAGCCTAAAAGAGGTGTCAAGGCCATCGATATTGCGACGATGAGGTAAAGGATAGGAACAACGTTTGGTGGAAAAAGATTAGAGGCTGCAGAGGGCGAAAATAGAACAAAGGCAAATTCACCTCCTGCAGAAAGTAAAAGACCAATCCGAAGAGATGTTGACCACCACAATTTGAAAAATTTACTGAGCAAAAAGACAATTAGAAATTTCCCAAATAAAAGAGACATAAGAAGTCCGGAAATAACAAGTAAGTTGTCCCATAGAAGACGAACATCTATCCCCATCCCCATGCTCATGAAGAAAAGCCCTAAAAGAAGACCTCGAAAAGGATGAATGTCTGATTCAACTTGGTGGCGATATTCTGTTTCCGCTAAAAGAAGACCTGCTAAAAACGCCCCTAATTCCATCGAGAGACCGGCATAATTTGTAGCGTATCCTGTAAAGAGAATGAGAAGAAGTGTCATGGCCACAAAAAGTTCAGAGTTTTTAGTGGTGGCAACAAAACGATAAACAGGTCTTAAAAGAACGCGCCCCAAAAATCCGATTGCCACAAGAACAACAATTCCCTTAATAACGGAAACACCGAGCGCAATGAGAAGCTGACGTGTACTAATTTCACCTTCTTCGTGCGCTAACAAATTAACGAGAACAAGAAAGAGGACAACGGCTAAATCTTGAAATAAAAGAATGGAAAAGGACACGCGTCCATACCTACATGCAAGATCTCCGCGTTCTGACAAAATTTGAACGACAACAGCGGTGGACGAAAGAGAGAGACCCGCTCCAATAATGATTGAAGCCTCTAAAGGTAGATTAAATCCAAAGTTAACGATTAAAGCAATGACAGTGCTTGTTATAAAAACCTGAGAGGCTCCAAGTCCAAATACATAACGCCTCAAAGAAACAAGCCTCTCCCAAGAAAGTTCAAGACCAATTGTAAAAAGGAGGAAAACAACACCAAATTCTGCGAGATGTCTGGTTTGAGAGACTTCTTTAATAATATTAAGGCCAAAGGGTCCAATTAAAAGACCAGCCAATAAATAACCAAGAAAAGGGCTTTTTAAAACGCGTTTGACCAACGTTACAACTAAAATAGCTGCACCTAAGAAAATTAAAGTATCAGGTATATAACTTTGTAAGTTCACAGATCCTCTTAGGTAAAAATAAAAACTTCATTAAAGAATGTGCCTAAAAAATAAGTTTGTGTCAAATGTTCTGGAGGGCTATATAGTATTTTGTAGAATACGTTGTTTTTTTAGGACACTTTGAACATGGATCAAAAAAAGTTTTTATGTCATGCAAAAATTGTGGCAACCTTAGGACCTTCTTCATCGCAGTATGAGGAGATTCGAGATCTTGCTCTGAAGGGAGTTGATGTTTTTCGTTTGAATTTTTCCCATGGGAATTATGAAGATCATCAAAAACGGTTTGACATCATCCGTCTCCTTGAAAAAGAATTGGGCCGTCCCTTTGGTATTTTTATGGACTTACAAGGACCTAAATTACGAGTAGGGGTTTTTGAAAAAGGGTCTGTTTCTTTAAAAAAAGGAAACTCTTTTCGACTTGATTTAGAAGATTCACCCGGTAATGAAAAAAGGGCTTTTTTACCGCATCCTGAAATTTTTAAAGCCCTCCGAAAAGATGCAATTTTATTAATGGTTGATGGTAAAATTCGTTTAAAGGTTCTTTCCCATGGATCTGATTTTGCCAATGTCGAAATTTTAACATCTGGTCTTCTCTCAGATCGCCAAGGGGTTAATGTTCCAGGGGTAAAACTTCCGATTTCTGCCTTGACTGAAAAAGATTTAAAAGATCTTGAAGTTGGATTGAAAATGGGGGTGGATTGGGTGGCACTTTCTTTTATTCAAACCCCTGAAGATGTCTATGAAGCTTCTCAGATTATTCGAGGACGTGCTGGTATTATTGCCAAAATTGAAAAACCTTTGGCCGTTGAGCATGTTAAAGAAATCATTGATCTTTCCGACGCCGTGATGGTGGCACGCGGAGATTTGGGTGTTGAGATGAATGCTGAAGAGGTCCCAAGTATTCAAAAGCGTATTATCAGCATTGCAAAGCAGTCTGGAAAGCCTGTGATTGTTGCAACTCAAATGTTAGAGTCCATGATTCATTGTCCAACGCCCACACGTGCCGAAGCTTCGGACGTTGCAACGGCTATTTATGATGGCGCAGATGCGGTTATGTTATCAGGCGAGTCCGCGTCAGGAGAGTACCCCAGAGAAGCGGTTGAAATTATGCAGCGCATTATTTACCGTGTGGAACAAGATTCTTTTTATGAAAAATTTATTGAAGCCAATCGTTTTTTGCCACGTGCGACGGAAGAGGATGCTATCACAGGAGCGGCACGTCAAATTGCAGATACGTTAGAAGTCGCTGCCATTATAACCTGTACGGAGACAGGGGCAACTGCTCAAAGAGCAGCACGCGAAAGGCCGCGTGCGCCTATTTTAGGATTGACGCCAAATTTAAATACAGCGCGCAGGCTTACGCTTGTTTGGGGTGTTTGTTCTGTTGTTACGCCTTATGTGGACGATATTGCGGAAATGGAGCATCTGGGGAAAACAATTGCAAAAGAAAAAGGATTCTGTCAAAAGGGAGGCAGACTTGTATTGACGGCTGGTCTTCCTTTTCGGACACCGGGAGCCACAAATATGCTCCGTATTATTCACGCATGACTCTCTTTATTCAAGGGCATCTTATTTATGAAGAAAAGTATTTTTATGAGTGTCCTTGTCGGGCTCTTATTTCTCTCATTTCAGGTTTTTTCCAAAAGCTATTTACAGTTTTACAATACCCATACTTTCGAGACATTTTCGGGTGCATACAAAGATGATTCGGGTAACTATATTCCTGAAGCTTTAAAAAAGATAAACAATGTCTTGCGCGATCACAGAACAAATGAAGTTCATGCGATCGATGTCCATCTTTTAGATGTTCTCTCAGAAATCTCGTCTGGTTTGTCAAAAGACCTTAAGTCTATTTGGTTTCATGTTATTTCAGGGTATAGAAGTCCCTCCACAAATAATCTACTGCGAAAAAAAAGCAAGGGCGTTTATCATAAGAGTGCCCATATGAAAGGACGCGCTATTGACATCCGGGTTCCTGGAATTCCTTTGAAGATGCTCCGGAATAAAGCCGCATCTTTAAAAAAAGGGGGAGTTGGTTATTACCCTGACTCTAACTTCATTCATGTCGATATCGAGAAAGTAAAATCCTGGGGACCTTTTTAAGAGGCGATTTTTTTAATATGGATTGGAGCATTAAATGAAGAAAATTTTCAAATATTTTTGTTTTTAAGATGTTTCATAATTTCTTCTGTTATTTCGGTTGTCTCTTGGGCTATGGAGTCCGATTTTACGTGGAAAAATGGTGTTCATTATCGCATAAGGCCAATGAATTATACAGAAGAGGAAGAAGGCAAATTGATCGCATTTGACTCCAGTTGTTTTATCATATGGACGTGAATAGCGACGCTTATATTTTGTATTTGATTTGGCTCGTAGAACAAAGGATGCCCCAGCAGCATGTAACAAATACAGTCTCGAAAAATCTAAGTATGCCCTGTCCATGATATAGAATGCTCCAGCTTCCGGTATTAAAATGTCAAGAACCTTAACATCACCCATCTTTCCGTCGGAAATATGAATAAAAGAGGGAATATTTCCTTTAAGATCAATCAGAGTATGAAGGCTAACGGCAGATTTTGTTGAACGAAATAATGCCCATGGAAATACTGACAAACAGAGATCAACTGTAGAAGAGTCCTATGCATACGCCATGTTATCCATAGCATAGAGAGGATGCGCAATAGAGATCAATTCTTGAGAAAAGTCTGCATAAATATGTCAATCTCGTTGCTCATTGGCCTCTGATAATGTGCTACGAGAGACAGAGGCTCGAATTCCCATATGATAAAGCTTAGTTTCTTGTGCTCGAAGGCCTACCTCTATTGTAACGCATGCAGGATAAGCGTTTCAGAACTTCAGATTAAATGTTTACCGGACGCCAGTGAAATCCTTACTATTTTTTAAATTCAGAACTCCTGACCTCTGGAAGTTTTTAAGATTTTAAGATGATCCCAATTTATAAATCAAACGCAAGGTTGTCCCTGGGAAGATGGTTTCAGTTTCAT
>NCGZ01000081.1 GCA_002257235.1 Alphaproteobacteria bacterium 16-39-46 | reverse complement strand
ATAAAAAAACGCCAGAGAAATCTGACGAATTATTAAAAATATTCACTTATTTTCCGATTTTAACAAAGCATAATGTCTACATTATTGGGAATTTAGGATTACAGACAAGTACACCCAGGTGTATTAAAAATAAATAAGATCTTAAAGGAAAAATTTCCTGAAGTAGAAAATTACTATACCAAAAATAATGCCCCAATAGGAACTCAAATTAGTGGTGAGACGTATTTAAAGTCTCTTAACGGTGCGTTGAAAAAAATGTTCGAAGAGTTTTCGAAAGAAAGCCAGCGCTTTATTGAGTCAAATAGGGGAAACCCAAAGGAGATAAAGAAGAAATTTCAAGGAGACATTTCACGGCTACAAGCCCTTTTTTCAAGCACTTTAAATCAATTTTCTATTGGGGATGATAGGAAGACCTTGGAAGCTCATTTTTTTGGAAGGGAAGCTGTTTCTGAAGAAAGGATGCCACCAAAGGGTATGGAAGTTCCTCTGGCAGGTCCAGCAAAGCAAGATGATTTCTTAATCGCAAAGCAAGAACGTTTAAAAGCATTGGCGAAAATATTGGAATTTCAGACGACGCGTATTGAAGGACTCACAGCTCATATAAAAGAGGGCAGAGATCGAGATGGCTATTCTATCGAAAAAGAAGGGATTATGAGACTCGGAAATCAGGGCGGTCTTAATCTTTTAGGAGACGTTAGACGTCTTTTATTCTCTTTATTTGAAGTTCGAAATCTTCCATATATTGAGCCCCATGAGGGAGCCGCTCTTGGATTTTCAAACGAAGATGCTCTGACCTTTTATAGAACACTTCTTTCCGAGGGGCTCCTTGATGTATCACAAGGAATTGTAGACTCTTTCGATGAAGGAACTTTAAGGTTCTGTAATGAAAAATCCAGAGGTACTTTTGAGCCTCTGTATCGATGTTATAAAGTCTCTACAGCACTCCAAGATCGAAATAGTCTGGCCGAAGCAATTCTGAAGCTTGGGGTTGCAGAGAGTCATAGTATCCGACTTCTTCATCCTCTGGCTCTTGCAAAGTCTCTCTGGGATCAAAAACCAGAATTAAAAGGGGCTTTAATGGAAATCCTTCCTTCCTATTTTATGTTGATGGGGGATCAGATTGGAAAATGTGCTGCTGGTGCAACAGGAAGAACGATTCTGATGACAAGATCTCTTGCTGAAGTGCTTTCAAGAGCGCCACTTCCGTAAGTTATGTAAAAAGAGAGCCTTCAAAAAAGAAAATTTTCTTTTTTGACTTGAATTTTAAAAAAAATGTCCTATAAATGTATTAAGGGTCACCACGTTTTTTAGGGAAGCATTTAAAATGAGAGAAGACCGAAGAGTTTTAGATGCCCATTACATTGTTTTATTAGAGGATTAAATATTATGAAAAACAGAACATTATTTTTAAAGCGTCTTTTTATGAGTGCCGCCTTAGGGGCATTGTTAACATCTCCGGTTCTTGCGATGGACGGAGAAAAAGAATCGAGACCTGCTGCTGCCGCAGCAGTTCCCGGTGTGGGCCCTAACCCAGAGCCATCTTCAGAAAATAAATTTCGTAACCTCTTTTTAGAGGAATCTAATGTTTCTGAGGGTTTCAAAGGATTTTCTCCGGGAGCCGCCGCCGTCGCCGCCACTGAGGTTGCTGAATTAAACCCAGAGCAGGAGAAATTCATGCGTGATCTTCATACCACATTTGCTGATTGTATAGTGAAACCATTTAAATCTATTCTTGCAAGTTTTAGTATGCTGATTAAAGCGTCCACAGAAGAAGAATTTCGAAAAGTCTTTGATCAATACAACGAGGGAGTACAAACCCAGAGGAGGCTTGAAAAGATAAGAAAGGGTCTTGAGACCGATCTTCCTGCCTTAAAGAGATATTACACTACAAATAAAGTCAAGATTGGAACCCAAGGGGAGGCTGAGGCTTATCTTGATTCTCTTGGTGGAGACCTGGAAAGAACTTTGAATGGGTTTTTAAGAAATTTAGGGCGTTCACGCCCTTCATTGAAAAGTTCCAAAATACTCTATTTAGAGGGAATGGGATTGACAGATTCTATTGAGGAGATTACGACCAAATTTAGATTTTATCGTCACGCCTTATATTTTCACTTTTCTGGAAAATCTCCTGAAGAGGTTAAAGCGGCAGTTGAAAAGATTAAAGCGGCAGAGTGTCTCGCTGATGCTCGAGACGCAGCGCAGGGATGGTTTTTTACCAGAAATAAGGGGCCTTTTACCACCTTTACTTGAAATGCAGAATGTTGTCTGTCAAGAGCCTCGAGAAGGGAAGGCGATCGGTTTTTCAAGAGAGGATGCGATTGCGTTTTATAGGGCACTTGTTTCTGAACGTCAATTTGGAGGTCTCTGAGATGATCGTAGACTCTTTTACGGACGTGATTGGCTCTCCTGCATTTAATAGAGCAGCCGTTTTGGGGTTCTGTGTCGTAAATTCTGGAGGTACTTTTGAGCCTCTTTATCGAAATTATAATGCCTCCAAAACTTCGTAAGCGATTCTGAAGCTCGGTGTTGCAGAGAGTCATAGTACCCGACTTCTTCATCCTCTGGCTCTTGCAAAGTCCCTCTGGGATCAAAAACCAGAATTAAGAGGTGCATTAATGGAAATCCTTCCTTCCTATTTTATGTTGATGGCGGATCAGGTTGGAAAATGTGCTGCTGGTGCGACAGGAAGAACAATTTTGATGACAAGATCTCTTGCTGAAGTGCTTTCGACAGCGCCACTTCCGTAAGCTTTGTAAAAATAAACTTTAAAAAAGAAAAATTTCTTTTTTTGACTTGAAATTTAAAAAAATATGTCCTATTTATGTATTAAGCGTCACCTCGTTTTTTAGGGAAGCATTTAAAATGAGAGAAGACCGAAGAATTTTAGATGACCATTACATTGTTTTATTAGAGGATTAAATATTATGAAAAACAGAACATTATTTTTAAAACGTCTTTTTATGAGTGCCGCCTTAGGGGCGTTGTTGGCGTCTCCGGTTCTTGCGATGGAAGAAGAGAATAGAGGGAGGCCTGCTGCCGCGGCGGCGGTTGCCAAATTAAATGCAGAGCAAGACAAATTTATGCGAGATCTTCATACCACAGTTGTCTCTGGCGTAATGAGGCCTTTTCATGATGTTCTTGGATATTTTAACATGCTCAATATTCAGCTCACAGAAGAAGGGTTTCAGGAGACTCTTACGATGTGTGACACTCAAAGTCAGATACAAGAGGAGTTTGCAAAGATAAGCAAAACCCTTGAGAGTGACCTTTCTGCTTTAAAGAGGTATCACACTGCACATAAAGCCCAAATTAAGACCCCAGTGAATGTTGAAGAGTATTTGAATGCTCTCGGTGCTGGATTCAAAGAAATTTTGAATGGTTTCATGGGAAATGTGAACGTTTTTATGAGGGCCCCGACATTGGCAAAAAGCAAAGAACTTGGATTAGAGGGGGAAAGGTTGAAAGAAACTGTTCGTGTCACTATGGAACGATTTCATATTTCCGACCATACGAATTCATTAAAGGTTTTCTTTTTTCAGGGAATCACTCCTCAAGAATCAGCTCTTGCAGAGCAAGAAGAGAGGCTGAGAAAGCTTCAAATTCAACAGCAGAAGGAAGAAGAGGATCGAGCACAAGAGAAGCGCAGACGTACCCTTATGCGAGAAAATTTTATGCATAGTGTTGCGGGTGCTGCTTTTGGAGCAGCTCAAGCCCATGTTAATGAGAAGTTTGTTGCTGCAGGAGTAGGTGAGGAAGCTATAATGAGTTTTTCAGGGATAGAAAGCCTACATATTTTAGGTGAAATTCTGGAAAAAGAGTCTTTTTTGAACGTATTGGTAAATTTGAATGAAATTCGAGCTTCTGAAATAAAGAGAGGTTTAATGCTCGATGAGATGAGAGAACTTTTAAATTTTAGAGAGACAATTTTGACTTGGAAAATGAACAAGACAGGAAAACAGGGGGATGATTTTATAGGCGGGCTCAATACGATAGATGGGCATTTTAGGCGAAATGATACATTAAGAGAGACTCCAAGAAATGCATTTATGCAGATTTTAAGGCTTTTAAAAGCGATTTCTGATCAATTTCCAAGTGATGAAAGAGTGAATACAGTGGTTTTGGAGGCATTTTCTTCGATTGAAGATCAAAAAGGAAGGTGTGGATCAGGATTGATGGGACGCTCTTTGGTGCTTGCGCATTCGGTTTCTAAACTATTGGCAGATGGGCTAGAAAATCCTTTTAAAAAATAAAAGACAAATAAAAGAAAGGCCCCCTCAGTGGGGCCTTTTCTTTTTTCTTGTGATATCAGGGCACTATGATTCTTGGTATTAGGTCCAGAAGATTGGGAAGTTATTCATATTATTTTTTTGTAGAAAATGAGTATTTTACGCAATATCCTTGCTTTAGGTAATATTTAAAAGGGGTAAAGACATGAATATCTCAGCAACAGAACTGAATAAGCACTCTGGAAGGGTTCTTAATATGGCCTTAAAGGAGCCCGTTATTATTCAAAAGAATAAATATCCGATAGCAGTTATTTTGTCTTATGAGCGATTTAAAGAATTAGAAGATGTCTTTTGGGGAAAAGATACAGAAGCAACAAAAATAAATGCAACATGGTTATCTGCCGATGAAAGCTTGAATTTTCTCAAGAGTTAAGACAGATTTTAAGCCTCTTGAAAAAAAGATAAAATGACCCTTAAAACGACTCCCCAAGAGAAAAATTTTTTGTTTCCCAAAGAGATGTTATTTAAAGAAGATCTGTTGATATTAAATTTAATGAAAAATTCTAAATGATTTCTTGACTCAAAGGTTTGATTATGTTTATCATGCGGCCTTATCGTCTTTTAGAATTTTCCAATGAGGCTTTTAGAGATGGCAAGAAATATTGATTTTTAAATAAAAATTTGATGTTTTTTTGGTAAAAATTAAGGTCATAAACATTGGAAAATGTCCTTATGTGCGATTGATGTGCATAAAGCGTTATTTTTTGCGTGTAAGTTGATTTGTAATGTGATATATAACGCAAACTTCTTAGTACATGCGTAAATTGTAGATTAAAAATAGAGGACTTCAGATGCCTACGATTAACCAGTTGATTCGTAAACCACGGAAACCAGTTCTTGTGAGAAATAAAGCGCCAGCATTGCAGGCCTGCCCACAAAAACGTGGCGTTTGTACCCGTGTGAGTACAATGACCCCAAAGAAACCAAACTCAGCTCTGCGTAAGGTAGCGCGTATCCGTCTTTCAAATGGGTATGAGGTTTCAGGGTATATTCCTGGAGAAGGTCACAACCTTCAAGAGCACTCTGTTGTTTTAATTAGAGGAGGTCGTGTAAAAGACCTTCCTGGTGTCCGGTATCATATTATTCGTGGAACATTGGATACTCAAGGTGTAAAAAGTCGTAAGCAAGGTCGTTCGAAGTACGGCTCTAAGCGTCCAAAATAAAGAAGAGGTTAATACATGTCGCGTCGTCGTGCTGCTGAAAAACGTGAAATTTTCCCAGATGCAAAATTTGGGGATTTTGTTTTGTCTAAGTTCATGAATTCTTTAATGTTTGATGGAAAAAAATCTGTCGCAGAAAGAATTGTTTATGGTGCTTTAGATGTTGTCGAGAAAAAAACGTCACGGTCACCCGTTGAGGTGTTTCATGAGGCGTTGGATAATGTAAAGCCATTGCTCGAGGTAAGATCAAGACGCGTGGGTGGGGCAACCTATCAAATTCCCATGGAAGTTCGTAAAACGCGGGCTCAATCTTTGGCAATTCGTTGGATTATAGAAGGTTCCGTAAAGCGTTCTGAAAATACAATGACAGAACGTTTGGCGGCAGAGCTTTTGGAGGCTTCAAATAATCGAGGGGCCGCTATTAAAAAGCGTGAAGATACACATAAAATGGCAGAAGCAAACCGTGCTTTTGCTCATTATCGTTGGTAGAAAAAAAGGAAAGGCCGCTATGTCTGCTCTGCGTGTAACACCCATAAATAACTACCGTAATATTGGCATCATGGCTCACATCGATGCTGGGAAGACGACCACGACGGAACGCATTCTGTATTATACGGGACGGTCGTATAAGATTGGTGAAGTGCACGAAGGTGCTGCAACCATGGATTGGATGGAGCAAGAGCAAGAACGCGGTATTACCATTACATCCGCGGCAACGACATGTTTTTGGAATGATTGCCGTATTAATATTATTGACACGCCAGGTCACGTGGATTTCACTATTGAAGTGGAGAGATCTTTGCGTGTTTTAGACGGGGCGGTTGCGGTATTTGATAGCGTTGCAGGTGTTGAGCCTCAGTCAGAAACTGTTTGGCGTCAGGCTGATAAATATAATGTTCCTCGGATTTGTTTTGTAAATAAGATGGATCGTATTGGAGCGGACTTTTACCGATGCGTGACGATGATGGTTGATCGCCTTGGTGCTGATCCACTTGTTCTTCAGCTTCCCCTTGGTGTTGAAAGTAATTTTAGCGGTGTTATCGATCTTTTAACAATGAAAGCCATTGTTTGGGAAGACGAAAATCTTGGCGCAAAATACGACGCTCAGGAAATTCCAGAAGATATGCGTGCAAAAGCAGAAGAATACCGTACCCGCCTTGTCGAGCGTGTTGTTGAAATGGATGATGCCGTTTTGGAGGCTTACTTGAATGGTGAAGCTCCTTCCATTGATGCTCTTAAAGCGTGTATTCGAAAAGGAACAATTACGCGTTCATTTATTCCTGTTTTGTGTGGAAGTGCTTTTAAAAATAAGGGTGTTCAGCCTTTATTGGATGCCGTTGTAGATTACTTACCATCTCCTCTTGATATTCCGCCTGTTCAAGGTCTGTCTTTGGATGGAGACATAGAAATCGCACGTCCTGCTTCTGATAGTGAGCCTCTTGCAGGTCTTGCCTTTAAAATTATGACAGATCCTTTTGTAGGATCTTTAACATATGTTCGGATTTATTCGGGTGTTCTTGAGGCTGGTTCTCAGATTTTAAACTCGACAAAGGATCAAAAAGAACGCGTTGGCCGTATGCTCTTGATGCATGCAAACAGTCGTGAAGATATAAAAGAAGCACGCGCTGGAGACATTGTGGCTCTTTGTGGTCTTAAAAGTACGATTACGGGAGACACGATTTGTGATCCAGCAAAGCCTGTCATTCTTGAAAAGATGGAATTTCCAAATCCCGTTATTGAAGTTGCTGTAGAGCCCAAGACAAAAAGTGACCAAGAGAAGATGGGTCTTGCTTTGTCTCGTTTGGCAACGGAAGATCCTTCGTTCCGTGTGACAACAGACCATGAGACAGGTCAGACGATTATTAAAGGGATGGGGGAGCTCCATCTTGAAATTATTGTTGACCGTATGCGCCGTGAATTTAAGGTTGAAGCCAATGTAGGTGCGCCTCAAGTGGCTTATCGTGAAACCATTGCACGTAAAGCTGAAGTTGATTATGTCCACAAAAAGCAATCAGGTGGTGCAGGGCAATTTGCGAAGGTGAAAATTGTCTTTGAACCTCTTGAGCCAGGAAGTGGGTGTCAATTTGTGAGCACCATTGTTGGAGGTTCTATTCCAAAAGAATATATTCCAGGTGTTGAAAAAGGCGTGCTCTCTGCTTTGGAGACGGGCGTAATAGCTGGATATCCTGTGATTGATGTAAAAGCAACCTTGATTGATGGTGCTTATCATGATGTGGATTCGAGCTCACTTGCTTTCGAGATTGCGGGGCGTGCCGCCGTACGTGAGGGCTTGCCAAAGGCCTCGCCAAAACTTTTAGAGCCTATTATGAAAGTTGAAGTGGTAACGGCTGAAGAATATTTGGGAGATGTTATTGGAGACCTAAACAGCAGACGTGGTCAAGTCACAGGAATGGATCAACGTGGAAACGCCCGTGTTATTGCTGCGATGGTTCCCTTGGCGGCTATGTTTGGTTATGTTAATACGTTGCGATCCATGTCGCAGGGACGTGCTCAATATACAATGACATTTGATCATTATGAGCAGGTGCCACAAAATATCGTGGAAGAGTTGAAAAAGAGTTCTTAATATTGGTTTTTAGTGGAAGATAAAAGGTAGGAGCATACAAATGTCCAAGGCAAAATTTGAGAGAAACAAGCCGCATTGTAACATTGGAACGATCGGCCATGTGGACCATGGAAAGACAACGCTGACAGCTGCGATTACG
>NCGZ01000080.1 GCA_002257235.1 Alphaproteobacteria bacterium 16-39-46 | reverse complement strand
TATCATGAATTACGAAGCTCTATTATCCTCTCTTTCTACCTTCTTGGGGGTGGGGATTTTTGACGCTCTTTAGGTGGGGATTTTACTGTGCCAGTGACACAATGATCGAGGAAACGCGTGAAATAGGAGCTAAAAAGAGCTGTGAGCGTCGTTTTTTTATAAGTAGCTTGCCTCCCGATGCAAAACAAATTGCAGAGGCTGTAAGAGCACATTGGTTGGTTGAGAATGCATTACATTGGACATTGGATGTTGTTTTTAATGAAGATTATTCTCGCGTGAGAAAGAAAAATGCCTCTCAAAATATGGCTCTTATTCGGCATATTGCTTTTAATATGCTCAGTAATGCACAAAAATGCTTTAAAAATGTAGGGCTAAAGGCTTTACGAAAAAAGGCAGCATGGGGAGACTCTACCCTCTCTCTTATTCTGACTCAAAATTTTTAATGCGACAGCCCTGGAGGCTTTAAAATCGATGCTCTTAAAATTTGAGAAATCCTATGTGACTCCTGATGATTATACGCTGGAGGTTTTCGTACAAGATGCAAAAGGAGAAAAAACTTCTCTTAACATCTTCGCCACAACAAACGAAAACAAACGATTTAGTTTAGAGACTCCTTGTGAAGCACAGGGAACTATTAAGGGGGAGGTGCTTTATGTCCAACCTAAGTTGGACGTCCATAAAACGGGGGATCTTTGCTTAAAAATAAGCGTTGTCTTAGGGAGGCAAGAGTTTTTGGTTGTGGTGCCTTACAAAAATGACGTGCACGTGAAAGAGACCCAAAAAACTGCGTCTGGAGTTCTTAAAATAGAGGCGACACTTAAAATAAAAAGCAAAGGATTTGGAAGATGACGTCGAGGCTAATGATGTATGTTTTATTGAGTTTATGTATGTCTGGATGTACGTCTCTCGAGGATCCGCCGCGCGGCATTGGGTATGATATGGATGCCCTTAAAGAGTCCGCGTGTCCGTGCGGAGACATCTTTTATCAAAACGGGGTGCGCGTTTAATGAAATCAACCCCGCACGTTTTTACGGAAGAATCTTCTGAAGATTCTCCTCGAGAACACGCCTATGGGCACGCGTTTCAAAGACCTGCTCAAACATCCTGGGGACGGCGCATTCTTTTAAAAGTTAATCTGCTCACGTTTTTTAAGAGAGGCTTTTCCTCTAAAGGATACGCGAAGTCTCAAATATTGGGAGAGGCGTCCTTTAAAGAGAGGTCACCAGAGTTGATCACGCAAGGGCGCCTGATTGACACCAACCATTCGTATCGCGCTTTTGCGTGGGTTTCAAGGATTTTGGGCTTTGGATTCGTGAGTTCGATCCTTGTGAATATTATTTTTGCCCTTCTGTGTCTGAACCTCTTTCCGTTAAAACGGGTGGAGCCTCTTCTTTTAACGGTGAGCCCAAAATCGGATCAAGTTGTGCGCATAGAGCCTTTTGACGCTGAAACGAATGGGTTTGATGTGATGACGGAAAGCTTGGCTCGGGATTATGTTAAAATGCGCGAATTGATTGACTTTCAGACAGAGACCGAGAGGTGGGAGAGGGTTTATTGGCTGAGTACGCCTTCCGTATTTGAGACATTTAAAAACATAATGCAAACTTCTGGAAACCAAAGCTCGGGACAGGGCGTTTATGAAAAGCGAAAGCTCGATAACGTGACGCGCAGTCTTTCTATAACGTCGGTGTCAACACTTTCTAAAGACCCCCGTATTTTGCAAGTTGAGTGGCAGAGCGTTGATGCTGAAGGGGGGCTTGAGATTAAACGAACACGGTGGATTTCAACGCTGACGATTCAATATGTGGCGTCAACTGTAAAATTTGAGGACCGTTATATGAATCCTTTGGGGTTTGTGGTGGTGAGTTACGGAGTTTCAGAGAAGCAAGGAGAGGGGGCAAAACAATGACATCTTTGCATGCTCGTTTGCGCTCTCGATTTGGGAGGAGAGTTTTTGGGATTGCGTGTACAATGATGGGCATCATGATTGGAATTTCAGGCCCATTGAGGGCCGACGTTCCGGAGCATGTTGATTTCCAAGTTGTGAATCAAGTTAGCGCCCAACAAAATGGAGACTACGGGGCCTTAGAGAGACCGGAAAGCGTTCCTCTCGGACAAATTCAGGAGGCTTGGAATGCAGCAGAGCCGAATGCAGGTGTGTACAGTGTCAATTTTGAGCCCCAACATATTATCCGGTTAAAATCACGGATTTTTACAACCACAAGCATCATTCTCCCAAAATGGGAGGAGATAGAAGATATCTCTTTGGGAGACAATGATTCTTTTTTGGTAGAGAAGAAAACAAAAAATATTGTCAGCATAATGCCAAAAGGAGAGGGATGTGACACGACGCTTACCATCATTGGAAAGAGTGGCAATGTGTATGCGTTTTATATCAGAGCAGAAGGCGTTCATAGTAAAAGTCTGCCGGATATTGTGGTTTATGTCCAAGGAGAATTTTCAACGTTCTCAAAAAAAAAGGCCGATCTTGAACACACAAAAACCGGCCCTGAGTCGGGAGTTATGAGAGGTTTTACCAATCACACGCCGGCAGATTACATCAACTCAATTCCATTTGCACCTGAAAATATCACTTTTTCCTTTAAAATGTCGGCAAAAAACCCCGAATCGATTGAAATTGCTCCTCAAAAAGTTTATTCGGACGGCATTTGGATCTGGCTTGATTATGAAAACACGTGGGACCGTATAACGCTTCCAGCAGTGTACCGGATTATTGATGGTGTAGATACGCCGGTCAACACGCGCATTAAAGACTCCAAAATTATTGTCCATGGGACGGCGCCTTTAACGCTTAAGTCTGGACAAAAAGTTGTCTGCATTATGCCGAGTGAGCAATAAGAATGCTAAGGCCTCCTTTCTCTCTTTTGGTGAAATCTTTGACGCTTGTTTTAGCTCTTTTTGGGTTAAGTGGATGCTGGGAAGAGGAAGAAATTCCTGTTCAAACACATGGAACACGAGAAGCTTTATCTCAATCAGTTTTTTCCCCTCAAAAAAAGACCGCATTGAACCGCTTAGAAATGAAAGAGACGATTTCAGAGTTTTTACATGTCTTTGTCGTAACGCCTCCTCCTGTTTTAGAGGCTCCAAAGCAAGAAATGATACAACACGAAGAAATAGAGGAACTGCCTTCAGAGGAGGATCTTTATGATGAGACGCTTTTTGGAGAGCCTTTAGAGGTGCTTCAGCCTTTTAAATCAAAAGATGCTCAAAATAAAAGATATGAAGGTCTTTTAAGACGAAAGACGACAGGGATATTTATTTCAAAGGAACGCAAACGTAAAACGTGTCTGAACGCACGCGATAAAGATTACAAAACCCATCTTAAGGGGATTAAAGAAGACGTCTCAAGTTTTCCTGTGGAGGGTGCTCGGGTTATAACGGCAGATCGGTATATTCCTGTTGTGCTCGAAAATAGCATTAACAGTCAGCTTCCCGGGCGTTTTATTGGAATTGTCGAGACCCATGTCTTTGCAAATGAAGGGCGCGGGGTACTGCTTCCCAAGGGAACGCGAATCATTTGCACTTATACATGTTTGTCAAAAGAAGGAGACACACGGCTTTCTGCAAATTGTGGGCGTGCGATCCGTCCGGATGGTGCGAGCGTGCTTCTCACAAACGCCTATGCAGCTGATCAAATGGCACGAACAGGCGCCATTGGGGTTGTGGATAACCGCATGTGGACTCAATATGGCTCGAGCTTTATTGTGGCGGGGATTTCGGCTCTTGCAGCGGCAGGCGCGAATACGGCAGATGATTCAGTTGTTTCTCAATCTGCAAGCAATTTGAGTGTAAACTTAGGGCAGATTACAGCTCAAATGCTTGAGAAAAATGCTGATCTTGCCCCTGTCATGACCGTTGCTGCAGGGTCTCGTCTTCAAATTATTCCAATGACGGATATTTGGGTGAGGGCGCCTGAAGAGATTGAAGAGAATGAAACGTCTGAGACCCTTGAAGAAACCTCAGAAAAAATCCATACAACGCCCCTTTTAGAAAGAGATGCGCATGCCCTCAAAGCTTTTTAGTCTATTTGGTCTCTTTGTTTTTGGAATAGTGATGGGAGGAATTTCCACAACAAAAGGGGCGCCCGAAGACACATCATTTTCAAGTTTAGAAACGGGGTGCGTGATTACTCTGGGAGATACCTATTTATCCGCGCCAAATGGAAGCATTGTAGGAGATATAAGTTCTCTTTTGTTAAGTTCGATAAAAGAAAATTCTTCAAACCTTCCAAACCTTTCAGAAGCGTCTTCTAGAAACATTAGAGAGCCGTCTTTGGAAAAACTTCCAAAGAATCCGCAAGAACAACAACGCATCCAAAAAGGACCTGTGCTTCTTTTTGGAAAGTTTAAAAAGTTTGGAAACACTCCTCAAGAAGTGGTTCAAGTGGTTTGGACGAAGATGGGGATTGAGACGAAACACGCGGTTAAATGCGAGCCTATTTCAGGGAAAGTAGAATCGATTTTCAGGTATAAAAGGTCGCATTTGCCAAAAAAAACGGTATTAAAATTGAAGGGAGATATAAAAGCTCTCAAAGTCCAAGGAAAGCGGCTTTTGGAACTTCAAGAACAGAATTTGGAGGCACCAGAAGGAGCTAAAAAAGAGAAACATCTCAGAGGGCAAATCTCACAAGAGAAGGATTTTGAATTGCAAGGTGCGCGGGTACCTGACACAAGAGATGCAATAAGGTTAACCCGAGAGGCGCGCGTTCAAGCTCAAACAAAAGATCGGAAACACGACCTTGCAGAAGAGAGCGACAAAGATCAAAAAAGTTCTTCCCCAAACACGGAAGTGATTGAATCAAATTCTCAAAGTGAATTTCGTCTAAGTGGGCGCAAACGGCAAGGACAGGAGTTCCAGCCTCTGAAGCTTGACCCTAAAGCACCCAAGAAACCTGCTCCAACAGAGAAACTTCCTCAGCCTGACAGCATAGACGTTGAGATTCTAAAGGAAGGATGCAGCCCTCGGATTGATGAAATTCAAGAATTGGTGATGATTCAAACGAGGTCTCTCACGCGTAAAAATGGCAAAGTGATTAAGGAAGAACCCTGTTCAGACTCCAATGAACATTATCTCATTCGAAAGCGATATGAGGGATGTGCAGATAAAGTCTCAAAAGAACAGAACCTGGCTTGGCCTCAATATATGAGGTATTGGATTGATGGCACGGGAAGTATACAAGAAATTGATCGAAGCTGCATTACGGATACGGACACCTCCTTTGAATTAAAAGAAGACGAAAAAGCGTGTAAAATTCTTTCTGATTTTACAGCCATGGTAGCAACTGTGCAGGCTGAGCTTTATTATAAAGATCGTAAAAAAAGACGTGTTGTGGTTGAGGAGTGTAGACCCCTAAGAGGCGCCGCGCCTTTGAGGCTTGAAAAGGTTGCTTGCGCCCCAAGGCATGACTTTGAACGAAAGTGTTCTTGGGCTCAAAGCCGTATTATTGCAGAGCGAGAGGGTCAAAAAATACGCATGACGCCTTGCTCTGATGAGGGAGAGCCGATGGCACATCAAATATCAACGGTTGGATGCGATCCCATTATTGATGGCTCCGGGCACAGGTTTGCGCAAGTGCGCATGAGCATTGAGACGCCTCAGGGGCCGATTTTTATCACGCCGTGCCGCCCGGGTCAAGAATTGCAAGAGACTACGGAAGGCTGTGATACAAAATTTGATCATAACCTTGTGAGTGGACAATCGCAGGGGTATACGCGGTTCTTTCATGAGATTCGAGGCATTAAAACCTATGTGACGGATTGCCTGCCGTCATCTCACTTTTTTGATCATCAGCGTCGCTTGAGGGGATATGAACATCATGATGATCTGAAATCTTCCCGTCCTAAAACAAAGATCTACATCACGGTTCCTTACGCAGAAGACGTTGTTGTAGACTCTGAAAAGGTGAGAGACGACGAGCCTTCTATTCCTTACACCGTAGGAGAGGTTAAAGAGGAGCTTTGTCTAAACGAGGTAAAGTTTGAAGGCTGCTTTAAAATAACCCTGCGAACCCGCATTCAAGTTTATAAGCGCCCGGATGGCACGATTTTTGAAGAGGTCATAGGAGAAGGCGTTCCTCTTAAAAGCCATAATCTTTGTAAAACAAGCGAAGAGCTTTATGAGCGCAAATCGTCTTCATGGCTGGTAAAGTCTGGTGACAGGGCCACTGAAGATGTCCATTGGCCGGGTGGCAGTTTTAAAGGGGAATGGTTGAGTTGTGGTGAAGCCAGAAACAAGGCTCCGTGGGGAGGTTCTGGATGTTCTTTTTTTCTCTATCATTCTTCGTTTTATGAAACAAGGAGTAAGACAGAATTTCCATCAGGAGAGGTGAGTTTTACCCCGTGGGAGAAGAGTCCAATTCCAGGAATCTCTACAAGACAACTATGTTAAAACACCTCCCTTTTTTTAAAAGGAATTTTCTAGAGTGACGCTTTTTTTAAAAACGCTTTTAGAGCCTCTCCGTCCTTTTTTGAGCCTTAAAAACCTGCAGGAGATTTCTGTCCTCAAAGAAAAAGAGCTGGCCCTTGAGATTGAAGGAAAAGGGTACGAGTTTGTTCATGCTGACGTGCTTGACATTCAGTATTGGACGCAAGTTTGTTATACGCTTGCCAATATGAATGGGCTAACTTGGGATCCTGAGACGCATCCCATTCTCTCAACGCGGTTGCCGGATTTGGAAACGCAAAGAGTGCATCGGTTTGAGGCCATGATGGGAAGTTTTGTTGAAAACGGGATTTCGATTTCCATCAGGATAAAGCGTGAGACGTCACATATTTTGGAGGATTTTGGACTACAAGGAGAGGTTAAAGATTATGTAGTCTCGAGGGTCAAAGAGGGAAGCTCAATCATCATCTCAGGCGGGACAAGCTCTGGCAAAACAACGCTTCTCAATCTTCTCCTTCAACACATCCCGCGTCATAAACGTATTTTAACAATTGAGGATACACGAGAGCTCGACCTCCCTCATCGAAATTGGAAAGCTTATACGGTTCCAAGGCATGAGATGGGAGCAAGCGTTTCGTATCAATCTATCATTGATCATTTTATGCGCTCAAGACCCGATATGATCATTACAGGAGAGCTCTCGATTTCCAACAGTGCACCCATATTAAGACTCCTCAATACCGGGCACAAAGGATTTATGTGCACGGTGCATGCGAATTCGCCTGTCCTTGCTTTGGAGGAAGCTTTTACGCAGAACTTGCGCCTTGGGGGACACCCTGGGATTGAAGTTGTTCCTTTTTTAAAAAAGACCATTGATTTTGTGATTCAAGTCGATCACCAGGGAGGAGATAATCGGAGAATAACGGCTCTCTGGGCGCCTCAAACAGATACGTATACGCAAATTTTGCCAGAAAATTTAGAAAAGGATTTAGAAGAAGATTTAGAGGAAGATTCAGAAGAAAGGTCAAGTGCAAGGTTGGAGGCAAATTCAGAAGCAATTTTGGAGGAGATAAAGGAAGTAT
Source organism: Alphaproteobacteria bacterium 16-39-46 (assembly GCA_002257235.1). Taxonomy (GTDB): domain Bacteria; phylum Pseudomonadota; class Alphaproteobacteria; order 16-39-46; family 16-39-46; genus 16-39-46. The sequence continues at coordinate 746 of NCGZ01000080.1, read as the reverse complement.
CGAGGTTAGGATGAAAGATTTGATTAAGAAGTTCGTTTGGATTTTGTTTGAGATCAGTTGGCCTTTGGGTCTCGGCATGCTTTTATTTTATGGTGGACTCTTGAGTTGCTGGATTTTCAAAGACCCTTGGGTTTTTATGTGCGTTTGGATCAGCGTTCAAGCGTTGAGTATGATCACTCCTTTTGTTTTAAGTGTGTTTGATAAAATAAGGTTTCTCAGCACTCTTGTGGGAGGACTTTGGGGCGGCGGCGTTTATGCGTGGATCCTCTATCGGTTTATAATGCTTGAAAAAGAGGCGTTGAGCCCACTTACAAAATCTCAGATTCTAAAGGAAATTCTTCATTTTGGCGGCTCTCGAGAAGATTATCTTAAACTTGGATGTGTGTTTTGGAGTCTGTCTGCAATGGGCGCCTCTTTTTATGTGATTAAATATGCCTTAACGTCCTTCAAGGGGCGTAAAACGTTCTTGAAAAATAAACCCATGCACCAAAAAGAGCGTTCAACACATGGAAGTGCAACGCTGATCGGTCGAAAAGAACTTGGAATTCTCAATCAAAAGCAAGGAATTCCGATTGGAGTTTACCAATCTAAAATTTTAGAAATACGAGAGCCTTTGCAACTTAAAGAAAAGCTCAAAACGCTTAAACTGTCACTGGCACAGTAAAATCCCCACCTAAAGAGCGTCAAAAATCCCCACCCCCAAGAAGGTAGAAAGAGAGGATAATAGAGCTTCGTAATTCATGATA
>NCGZ01000079.1 GCA_002257235.1 Alphaproteobacteria bacterium 16-39-46 | reverse complement strand
TTTGATGTGACCTGGCCACAAATTTCTTTGCAAATGATCGATCGGATTAACGATTCTTTTTCACCAGTTAAATCCGTAGTTTGAATTTAGTTGGGTATAAGGTGTCTTTTTGAGACCATCAAAAACGTAATCTGTTGAAAAATGAACGAGAAGTGTTTCATGCATTTTACAGAGAGTTGCAAGTGGCAAAAGTGAAAAGCCATTGGTTTGAAACCCAAGTTCTGGGAACTTTTCACAAAGATCCACAGGCATAAAGACAGAAGCGTTGATAACAGCTTGAAAAGGGCCTTTTTCTTTAAAAAGACACTGAAGGGCCGTGGAATCCCTAATGTCGAGCTGAGCATGCGTTAAGGCTGTAATCTTGTAATCCTTCGGCCAGAGAGACGTATTGGACAAAGCGCTCCCAAGTTGTCCGCTTGCGCCTAAAATGAGGAGATGTTTTTTCATGGATCTTTAGTATTTCTTGAAAAATGAAGGGTGTTTTGGCGATAGAAAAGGCCTTTTGAATGTAGGAAATGGAGGAGGAAGTGGGATTCGAACCCACGGTACCTTTTAGGGTACAACGGTTTTCGAGACCGCCCCATTCGACCGCTCTGGCATTCCTCCGAATAGGTTTTTAAAATTAAGCCGTCGTATTGAATGAAACCTAAATGATAATGAATCATTGTTCAACAAAAAAAGCCGGAAGTATAACTTCCGGCTTTTAGAGAGTATAGAAAGTTCTTAGTTGAGTGTAATAACAGAAGCACGATCTTGTGCAAATGCGTCTTCTGTGGATCCCTCAACGAGAAGGATTGATTTTCCATAGCTAATGGTTGCAATACGGTTCGCATCAACACCTGAATCAATAAGAGCAGATTTAAGTGTGTTGGCACGGCGCATTCCAAGGCCAAGGTTGTATTCTTCAGTTCCACGTGGGTCACAATATCCAGAAATCGTAACAGTTACGTTAGGATATTTTTGAAGCCAAGCAGCTTGACGTGCTGCTGTTTCCGAACCCTCGGGCATTAAGTCATAACGATCAAAGCCGAAGAAGACGCGATCCCCAGCTGAGACAGCGAGGTCTTCTTGGCTTCCCAATGGAAATCCACTGGAATCCAAGCCTTGACCAGCTTGCATAGAACTATCGTCGGTTGTTGTTGGTACTGTATCGCACGCAGCAATTCCGAGTGCAACACAAGACAAAAGAGCTAAATCTCTAATGCGCATTTGTAGGTTCCCCCTTTTCATTCCTTTAAACATTTTGATCCTTCAACATAATTTTCTTTTGGTTATTTTTATGAGAAGAACTTTCTTTATCTCTTTGTACAGTCAAGATAGAAAAAATTCGCGTTCTTATAAAAAAATCCTTAAAAGTATTTAACCATGTAAAAGGTTCACTTGCAAACTTTAAAATGCCTTAACATGCTCCTTTTTTAGGACAAGGAGTATTGTCACTACATACAGGTTCATTATAAGGCGCCTTACTTCTGGAATCAATAAACTTTCTCTCAATTATAATCAAGAGGGGACCACGCTCCAGCTGATGCATCTTGTGGGGTTGGCATCACATATTCGTATTTTCCGGTAATATCAACGGCATAAAGTCGGCTTGTTCCGCCACGTCCTTTTCGATCTGTTGGTGTTTGACGCGTGTAGAGAATAAGTCTTCCATTTGGGCACCACGTTGGGCCTTCGAGGATAAAGCCTTGTGATATAAGCCTTTCTCCCGATCCATCTGGACGCATGACGCCGATGCATAGCTTTGTTTTTGTTATTTTTGTGAAGGCAATTAAATCGCCTCGGGGGGACCAAACAGGTGTTGCATAAATGCCATCTCCAAAGCTAATTCGATGGGGATTTGAGCCATCTTTGTTCATAACATAAAGTTCTCGTTTTCCGCCTCTATCGGAGTTAAAGACGATTTGAGTGCCATCCGGAGAGTAACAGGGAGAGGTATCAATGGCAGGGGAGTTGGTGAGCCGCTTAATGGCGTGGGATTTCAAATCTTCGACGTAGAGAGAAGAATACCCTCCTTGAGTCTGGCTAAATATAAGGTGAGAACCGTCTGGAGAGAATCGCGGCGCGAAAGTCATTCCTTTAAATTTACCCAAAGGAGCTTTTTGATTTGTTTTAAGGTTCATTAAATAAACCTGAGCCTCGATGGTCTTTTTCTGTCCTGAATAGCCCATGTAAGCAATCTGAGGATCGATGGGTGAAAAGCGTGGTGTTAAGACAAGATTTTTCCCATTTGATAAAAATTTATGATTGGCGCCATCTTGATCCATGATGGCCAAACGACGCGTGTTTCTCTTGGTATTCGGGGCAGACTCGGCGATGTAGGCAACTTGAGTGTCAAAATAACCCGCGTCTCCTGTAATGCGTTTGTAGACGGCATTCGAAATCCTGTGGGCAAGACGTCTCAGATCGGAAATATCTCCGCTAAAGGCAATTCCTTCTAGTTGTTTTTCTGAAAATACGTCCCAGAGTCTGAACTCAATGCGCAAAAGGTTACCTTCTTTTCGAACGCGTCCCGTTACAAGAATTTGAGCATTGGTAAGCCTCCAATCTCCAAAGCGGGGAACTTCTCCCATTTGATGAACATTTTCAATAAAAGTTGAGTGTGAGAGGGGCCTAAAAAGTCCAGAAATTTTTAAATCATTGGTTACAATTTGAGACATTTCAGTACCCAGAGCGTTTTCTTCAGAGCTTGCCCCGACGAAATCTGGAATCGCAATAGGGGTGGGCTCGAAAGTTCCTTGCGTGATTTCAACAACCATTTCTGCTGAAACAGGAGAGAGGGAGGGTAAAATGAAAAGTCCAAAAACAAGTCCTTTTAACAACGTTAAAGCAATTGTGTATTTTTTAAACATTTAAAACATCTCCCTTGGATCAAATTTAAGAATAAAAGTCTTTAGAGATTCGTACTTACTGGGTGGTATTTTTAGAGGATTACATTTTGGATTTAGCACAGCGCGCCGGGCAGCATCGGCAGCGGGTTTAAAAAGAGTATCGCTTTGATAGCGATTAAGATCAACTATTTTTACCTCTCGGACACTTCCATCTGGCTGAATAGAGACATTAAGTTCGACGATCATGGTTTCAGCATCTTTCATACCACTTGGTGGTGACCAACACTCCGCGAGCTGACGTTTTAAAGCATCGAGTTCACTGATGGAGAGCTCGTCTCCAATAATGCTTGCTTCATTGGCCTGAGCCTTTTCAGCTTTGTCGCCGATCTTGGGTTGTCTTTCTTTCTTTTTATCATCGAGGTTCTCAAGGGCCTTTTCAATATCATCAAAGAAAGAATCCTCCTTCTTTTTGTCTTTCTTTTTAGGGTCTTTCTTTTTTTCTTTTTTAGAAGCCTTTTCCTTTTCTTCTTTCTTCGGAGGTTTTGGTTTTTCAGGAGGAATTGGAAGTTCAGGTTGTTTTTTAACCTCTGGAGCGGGGGTGGGCTCTGGTTTTTTTTCAGGCTCTGGAAGAGGAGCAGGTTCTGGAATGGGTGCAGGAGTGGGCTCAGGAATAGGTTCAGGAAGGGGCGCAGGTGTAGGTTCTGGCGTTGGATCAGGGATAGGTTCTGGCTCAGGGGTAGGGTCGGGTTTAACCTCTGGAAGGGGTTTTGTCATGTCTTCTTCTGATTTTTTGGGGGGAGGGGCCACACTAAGTTCAGATATATTGATGATTTCAATGGGAATTGGTTTTGGAGGCTCTGGGAGGGATGTTTTCCACGCCGGAATTCCAAAAATTAAGACGACGAGAAAAAAGAGATGAAGAAGTCCCGAAAGAACAAAACCCAATCCCATCCCCTTAACCTTTCACAGCTTTTTTTGAGGACGTTTGAGACGGCTCGGTTAAAAGCGCCACTTTTGTAAATCCTGCAGCCCCAATGAGACCCATAATGTTGATGATCTCTCCATAACTTAAGGTTTTATCTCCCTTTACATAAATATGGGCTTCTTTATTGTTTTGGGTGATGGCAATAAGTCGATTGGTAAGTTCTTCCAAAGGTGTTTCTGTCTCTTGTATGAAGACAGTGCCTTTTCCATTGATAACAATCGTTAAAGGTTCAACGGATTCTGTAAGAGGAGATGTTGTTGTTTTTGGGAGATCAACGGCAATTCCCGTTGTTAAAAGGGGGGCTGTCACCATGAAAATAACAAGAAGAACAAGCATCACGTCGACCATTGGGGTGACGTTAATTTCGCTCATAGGAGAAAATGATCGTCGTCGCCCAGAATTTTTGGAAGAAGGGGAGAGTTTAAAAGCCATTTTCTATGCATTCTCCTCAAGTTGACGGGAAATAATAGCCCCAAATTCTTGAGAAAAAGACTCAAGTCGATTGCCATAGCGGTTGATATCATTGGAAAGTTTGTTATAGGCAACAACGGCGGGAATGGCGGCGATAAGCCCTAGAGCCGTTGTAAAAAGGGCTTCGGCAATTCCTGGAGCAACAACAGCAAGATTGGTGTTATTCGAGGCTGCAATGGCCTGAAAACTAACCATGATTCCCCAAACAGTTCCAAACAGTCCGATAAAAGGAGAAACGGATCCTGTTGACGCCAAGACGCCCATTTGGTTTTCAAGGTCTTCGAGCTCGCGTGAAACACTGACATGCATGATGCGTTCAATGCGCTCCTGAAGGGTTGCTTTAAACTCTTGGGTTTTGTCAACGCCACGTGAAAGGCTCCGGCGCCACTCGCGCATGGCACTTGCGAAAATATTTTCGAGGGGGGTTTGAGGCTTTGCACCCACACGGTCATAAAGGTCATCGAGGGCGCCTCCTGACCAAAACATATCTTCAAACAGGGAAGCCTGGCGGTTTAAGTATTTTAATCTCAAATATTTCGAAAAAATAATGGCCCAGGACCAAAAAGAAATCCCAATGAGAATCAGCATGACAATTTTAACGGCAAAGTCAGCATGCATAACAAGGCCCCAAATCGAAAAATCAAGGGATGTCTCTGTGCCTTGGAGCGGTATACTGGTGAGGGACTCGACGGGAGGGGCAAGAGGGACAGGTTCAGAGATGTTTGGAAAAGACGTTGTCGAAGCAGGAAGACTTTGTTTTGGCATAATAACTCCTTTAAGATTTCCGTTGAGGTGAAAGAAAAGTTGAAACCAGGGTTTCGAGAGGAAGGGGCGCTTCTATCGAATCTTCTTTTAAAAAAGGCTTTACAGCAGAAACGATAGCGTGAGGAATTCCAGTAGGACTCCCTATATTTTTAACTGAGGCGAGGGTAATATGCAATCGGGCAATTAAAACTTTTTCTTTGAAGATTTCTTGTAAGAAGAAAAGGCGCGCCTTTGTCATCTTTCTAAAAGTTGTTTGGACTTCGAGAAGATCACCAAAAGTTGCGGGTTTTAAAAAAGAAATTGTACACTCGCGGACCACAAAAAAGCAAGAATGAGTGCCTTCTTGCATCATTTGGGCATGACGGATGCCTAAAAGATTGAAAAATTCTGTGCGGGCACGTTCCGCAAAATTAAGATAGTTTGCATGATAGACCATGCCACCCGAATCTGTATCTGCCAAATATACAGAGGTCCAGTAATGATGCTGTTTAGTCGTTTCCGAGAGCATTCCGGAAAAAGAAGGTGCTTTTAAGGAGGATGCGCTCATTACAATTTGACTCTTGTTAAAGGCTTTCTGTTGACACATCATCTCTTTTTTTAAGCATTTTTGCAAGGTTTTTGAGAAACCAGTGTTTGAAAGCTTAACACCTGACATAAATTAAGAAAGACCAATTTTTTTATCTTGTTGTATTCCCGATAAATATTTAGAAGTTCTTACTTCTGAACGTCTTCTTTTACTCTCCTTGTATTGCCATCGTTTTCATGTGAAGAATAATAAAGGCCTTGTAAAGATCATTTCTTCAACAAATAATCGACAGCACCTTCAAGGTCATCATGAACAATAACGGGGCCTAACTCTTTAGGAATTTCTCGGCGTTCCACGTCTGCTCCGTGTCCGGTGCGTACAAGGTGTCGCGGACAGCCTGCTTTAAAGGCGGCCTCAAGATCTGTGAGGGAATCTCCGATGAAAGGCGTGTCGGAAGCTTCTGCCTTAAAAAACTCAAGGGCCTCGTGAAGCATACCGGGATTTGGCTTTCGGCGATGTGTGGGCGCATGGGGAGGATCGGGACAGAAAAATATTTTATCTACCCAAGCGCCTTCTTGTTTTAAAAGATCTATGAGATGATCATGAATTTGATCCAATTCTTGAAGACTTAATCCTCCCTGGCCGACAATGGATTGGTTCGTTATAAGAGCAACTTTAATTTGAGCGTTGTTAAGGCGTGCAATGGCCTTTCCAGTCCCTTCGATGAGTGTCATTGCAGAGGGTGACATGACATAAGATTTTCCAGGAGAAACGTTAACAACACCATCTCTGTCTAAAAGAACAAGTTTCATATCAAAAAAATGCTTTCCAGCTCTAAGGTTAAAAGAAAATTAAAGAGGATGGATTCTTAGGCGTGATCCAATTTTTTGAGGAGTCTTCCAATACTAAGACGGGCTGAAAAAATCATGAAAAATCCCATTAAAAGGGGCACTAAAAGACCTAGGAAGAGAGTCCATGATAAATGATTTAAAAAGAAAAAAGGGAAAGAAAACGTCTCATGCCTTTGAAACAGAAAAAACCCAAGAAGAGCCGTTAGAAGCAGAAGAATATAGGCAGTCCCAGCCCCTCTTATGGCCATTGTGCGGGCATTCGATTGGAACTCTTTTGCAATAATCGCGTCACTTGCTCCTAAGAGAGAGAGGATATCAATAATATTTTTATGAATTAAAAGACTTGTTCGTGTTGCAAAAGAAAGTGTTAAAAGAGCCGTGACAAAGAAAGCGCTCATCAGTGTCAGGAGAAAAACTTCCAAGGAGAACCCAAGTATGAAGATTTTTGAAAAGTGTGTTTGGTGATTTATAACGCGTAAAGGCGGAAAAATTTTCTTTAAGGAGGCTTCAAGAATCGAAACATCTAAGATTTCTGGGTTTTTTTCAATTTCAATAAGCGTCGGAAGAGGTAAGTTTTTTAAAATGATTTGTTGATCACCGAGCAGAGGGGCAAGAAGTTTTTGTCCCATCTGAGGGGAGATCACGGTGATGTGGGTGACGCCGGGGGTTTTTTGAACGACGTCTTTAATTTTTAGGATTAAGGTGTCTAGGTCGTTCTGAGAGAGCGTGCTTGTGAGAAGAGAATGTTTTGGGATTTCAAGTGTGACGTGTGTTAGGAGATCATGTCGCCACGATCCAAAAAAATGAAACCCGACGATAAATAGAAAAGCAGCGAGGCTTGCTAAATACATCATAAGCCCAACAGTCCAAGGGACATACCGAGCTGCAGGATTTTTGGTGATTGGGAGATCAGAAGCCATTGAGAGTCTCCCCTTCTGCGGGTAGAATTAAAGATATTTTGTGGCGGTCTAAATAGAGTTGAGGATAAGAAAACTCCTGGGGAAGAAGCTGATTATGTGTGGCCACTAAGACGGTTGTTCCATTTTTGTTTAATTCTTCGAACAAATAAAGAAGTTTAACACCTGTTTGATCATCAACGTTTCCGGTGGGTTCATCCGCCAGAAGAACTTTAGGCTGTGTAATGACAGCACGTGCAATTGCAATGCGTTGTTTTTGGCCGCCTGACAAGGTTGGGGGGTAGGCCTCATAAAACCCCTCAAGGCCCACCCACTTCAGGAGCTCGAGGGCTTGAAGACGGCATTTTTGAAAAGGAACGCCCTGAAGTCTTAATGGAAGGACAACATTTTCAAGGGCGGTTAGATGGTCAAGGAGACGAAAATCTTGAAACACAAAGCTAATTTGACTGCGAAAAAAAGGGATTTCAGAACGTTTTATAGCGCTTACATCATATCCTAAAAGTCGTATATGACCTTTGGTTGGACGCATGGAAAGATGAATAAGGTTCAGAAGAGAGGATTTTCCAGAACCACTTGCACCTGTTAAAAAATGGAATGTTCCTTCCAAAAGACGAAAAGAAATGTTTTCAAAGACAGTAATATTCCCTGGAAAATCAAGGCTTACCTGGTCAAATTGGATAATTTCTTTTTGCATTTCATTAAAGGATAAACAGGGTTAAGAAAAAACAACTTCTGTTAAAGAGAGCAAACTTTTTGAAAAATAGCTCAGTTGTTAAGTCTTATCATTAAACCTGGAGAGAGCCTTCGAGTCAAGGAGCGATAGAAGATTTTTGGGGCTATAATTAAAAAATGAAAAAAAATAACTAAAATTTTTTGTATCCTCTCCATATCGCCGGGTAATGAGTCTGTAGTGGATAGCGATTCCCCCCCCTCGAATAAAAAAATAGTGATTTTTTGTTGAAAATCGT
>NCGZ01000078.1 GCA_002257235.1 Alphaproteobacteria bacterium 16-39-46 | reverse complement strand
TTTTATTACAGCAAAGAGGGATGATCATCGCTACGGCGCTATTTAATGGCGCGCTCCGCTCATCCCTCTTTTGTCTCATTTGTATCTGAACTCGGACATTAGAAAAGAATCTGTTCCTTATTCCGAATAAATTCGATTCATTCGGAGGTCACTCCCTAAAATTCGAAAAAAAACGAGGGAAAGATAGCTTTGAGCTAAAAATCTCTTCAAACTGTAAAATTGAGAAGGAGGGTAATCTTCTCTCTAAAAGAAGAAGTTCTCTAATTGGCGCCGAGTCGAATCTTTTTTCATCCACCAAAATTTTCTTTATGAAAAGAAAAATATATCGCACAATCCCTTGTAATTAAAAGAGTCTAAGACTTAAAAAGATCTTTCAGAAAACAAAAATATTGAAAATCTTTTTTTCTTTTCAGAATAAATTCTGTAAAAAAGGCAAAGAACCTCTCGCTAGCTACTCAACAAAAATAAGCCAGTTTTCTCATCACAAAGATTTAAACATCGTTTTTTCTTTTTAGAAAAATGCTTAGAGTATTTTCAGACGTACCGCCATGGTTCTCTCCGCGGTCTTTACCTTTTGGATAATATAAAATATTTCCAAGCCGCACTATACATATTGGGAGGAAGTGGATAGCACCATGTTAGACACGAGGTCTTAGAGCCTCAAACTTCTTTCGTGCTTATCCTCTTCCATCGGATTTCCTGATTACAATAAAGTCCTTACATTTTTCTTTCTGATAAAAATATTTTTCTCCTTTCTTTTATTTGTGACAAAATTCTTTTCGCTCGATAAGCATTCTATGCATGATGACAGAAAGCTTTCTTGCAACGGCAACAACTGCTTTTTTCATTCCTTTTTTCTTAACAAGCTTTAAACCCCATTTTTTCAATTTTGAGGATGTATTTGATCTTGTTAAAAAAACAAAAGCAGATTCATAGAGAAGGTTTCGACATTCTTTTGGACCCATCTTTGAGATACTTCCATGACGATTCGTTTCTCCAGAAGAATATTGACGAGGGGTTAAACCAAGATAGGCTCCAACCGTTTCAGAATTTTCAAAACGTTTGGGATCATCTAAAACCCCTTTGTATGTCATTGCGGTTATTGTTCCAACACCTGGAACTGTCATGAGGAGCAGGCAATCTTCATCTTTTTTCCCAATTTCTATTAATTTTTTAGTAATGTCTTGAAGAGATACATCTATTGCCTCTAAAGCCTTCAGCAGTCCCTCCATTGAAAGAATGACATCTTGAGAAAGATCTTCTATCGCTCCTCTTACTTTTATGGAAAACTGAGATTGGGTCCCAATTTTTATCCCATAAATTTTGAGGAGTCCTCGGATTGTCAACATAAGTTGTTGTCTATTTTTAACAAGCTGTCTTCTACTTCCAAGAATAATTTTTTCTTCACAACTGCGGTCTGATTTTATTTGAACTTCTTTGTAAAGACCCACCCGCATCATTTGCGCTATTCCACGACCATCATTTCGATCATTTTTATTGATCGCTTGGGCCTTTAAAACTGCAGCCATATGACGCGCATCCACACACACCATAGGGAATCCTTTTTTGGAAAGCCCTTTACATAATGAGATAGAGAGCTGTCCACTTTCAATTCCAGCTTTTTCATATTTAAAGCCTGATTCCTTTAAAAACGTTGATAGACTTTCTAAATCACTCAAGGCGAACCCTTCTTTCACGACTTGACCTGTTTCATTCACAATACTTAAAAAAGTCTCTTTTAAAGAGACATCTAATCCGGCATAATATTTCATGGGAGCTACTCCTTTTACGTTGGTAAATTTTAATCATTTTGAGGATCTCGTTTTTTCAAACTTGATACCTCGTGTTAAATGATGGAGTAGTTCCTCTTATTTGCCAATTACAGTATGTTATCTTGGTGCAGGGGAGGACAAAAACAAAAGACGCATAAAACCAAGTGTGATTCTATGCGTCTAGAGTTTTTAGAAAAAAGATCTAAAGATGAAGAGTTTTAACCCTTTATCTCAGCAACCAAAGCTTCGTGTGCTTCTATATGTTTTGCATTGTGATGGGGTTTCATATGTTTATGATAAAGGTCTTTCTGACCTTCATGAAGCTCTTTCATTGTGTGATGCAATTTAATGTATTTGTCTTTAGAAGCGGTTCCCTTAAGATCTTCAACGGCACCAACAATTTGATGATTACGTCTTAGCGTTGTTGTGTTAAGTTCATGAATTCCAGCATGGTCGCCTTCTTTGCTTTCTCCCATAACAATGTCGGATCTAGCTTCAGGTAATGCTGCTGGAGCTTGCCCTTTTTCTTCTTTAGCAATTGACGTCACTAAAGCGTGAACTTCGTCTTGCTTAGCATGAATCCTTTCTTTGATCGTTTGAGCAATCTCAGCGTGTGTATTTGCTTCTGCTGGAGTATAGCTCTTATCTGTGTCAACTGTTGTTCTTATGTGATCTTCAACTGCATGGCGGACCACAAATGCACTGCTTCTTGTTTGGAGGCTTCCGTGCACAGCTAAGGCTCTTAATCCCTCTGGGGAACCATCAGATTCATAACTCTTCATTGTCATATTCTTCGCAGGAAGAATCTGGTCCATGGCTTTTTCGCTTCCTGCCATCGCATTCATCGTCATAAGTTGAGCGACAACAAATGACGCACTTAATAAACCTAATGTTTTTAATTTCATTTTGATACCCCGTGTTATTTTTATTTGTAATAAAAATCAGACATGAAACTCTGATCTCTAACTTATACTATGCTTAGGATATCCTGACGAATCTATTGCTGTCAACTCAATTTTAACACAAAACTTTGAGGTCTCATCGTTGCTGGAGTTGAAGGCATGGACCTTATAATGGATAATATAAAGAAAAACGAGAGCTGAGAGAAAAATTAAATGTGGGCGACCTTTAAAAATAAGAATTGGAAAAAATTTCTTTGAAATAGGGGAGTGTTTGCTGTGATTTCAAAGACCTTAAGAAGGCTTTCTTTTTCTGATAAATCTCTGTGTTCAATAAAATAGTTAAAATAATGTGTCAAAGAGATTGACGTCGGACCTTTTTTAAGGTTAAAATCATACTACAAATAACAAGAAAATGGAGATCTCTAACAGCCATTGTTTCATAAATGCTTATAGATTTTCCACAAAAGAGGGAGAGCCCTTAAGAGGTTGTGTAAGTCTTGGTGTTTAAAATTTTGCCAGGTCTTCTAAGGATGTTTAGAGGACTCTGTCTTAAGCGGTCTGTTGGAAGTTTCAAATAAGGATGGGAGAGAAGAATAATATGAAACATGATGAAAATAAATCAAATGCGATGACACGTGCGGGTCTTTCAGATGCAATTCAAGAGCGTTATGGAAGTGTTCTCGGTTTGCCAAAGCATAGATACATTGATGTTGTGGATGGATTTTTTGAAGAAATCTGTACAAGGCTCGCCCAGGGCGAAGATGTCAAAATCTCTTCTTTTGGATCTTTTCTTGTGAATCAGAAATCGTCCCGCATTGGACGTAATCCCAAAACAGGAAAAGAAGCAGAAATTGTTAAGAGAAAAGTCGTTACCTTTAGGCCCTCTCACCATTTAAAGAGCCGGGTTAACGTAAAAAAGGGATAAGCTTAAAAATATAGGCTTTCTCTTCTTTCATCTCTTAAGAAAACCGTTACGTCAGAGTGAGGGATACTCTCCCTATTTAAACAGTCTCCTGAGATTTAGGTTAAATGCCTCTATCTTCCTCAAATCTCACTCTCCTCTTTCAAAATTGAAGGAGGAGAGTGAAAGTTAAGGGAGGTGTCTTGTCTTAAGGTTTATGGATTAGAATTTTCGAATTTTAGAGCGTTTTTAACTTTTTTCTTGCAAGAAAGGCCTGAGCAAGGTATAGAAAAATCAACTAATCGCACGTGGGATCAGGGGAACAACAAAGGTTGATCCCTCCGGTGCTTGGGGTAAGTCCCAGGCTCTTTGCCCACGGAGGTCTAACCGGAAAACATTAAGGATAAACATGTCTTTACCAACATTTACATTGCGTCAACTTTTGGAAGCTGGCGTCCACTTTGGTCATTACCCACGCCGCTGGAACCCTAAGATGGCCCCTTACATTTTTGGGGTGCGGAACGGGGTTCATATTATTCACCTTGAAAAAACAGTTGTGCTTCTCCATAAAGCCCTTACAACAATCAGAGATGTTGTGTCTCAAGGCGGACGTGTTCTTTTTGTGGGAACAAAGCCTCAGGCAAGTGCAATTGTTGCTGAGTCTGCTCAAAAATGCGGACAGTACTATGTCAATCATCGTTGGCTTGGCGGGATGCTCACAAATTGGAAGACAATTTCTCTCTCCATCAAAAGATTAAAAGATCTTGATAAGCTTTTGGACGAGAAGGCTGACTTAACGCTGACAAAAAAAGAGCTTTTAAAAATTGAGCGTGAACGTGATAAGCTGAGCATGACGTTAGGTGGTATCCGTGAAATGGGCGGTCGTCCTGATCTCTTGATTATTCTTGATGTGAATAAAGATCACATTGCTATTCAAGAAGCTCAAAGACTTAATATTCCTGTCATTGGAATATTGGACAGTAACTCAAATCCAGATGGTATCACGTTGCCTGTTCCAGGAAATGATGATGCAACACGCTCTATTGCGCTTTATTGTGATTTGTTTTCGAATGCTGTGTTGTCTGGACTTCAAGCTGAAATGATTGCAGCCGGGATAGATGTCGGTGCTGCGGTTGCAGCTCCAGAAGAGCCTGCCTTATTTGAGGAACCCTCAGAAAGCGCTGCAGACAACGTTTCCGAAGCTGCGGTCTCTGAAGCATCTTAAGAAATGTGGACCGTACGGGACAAAGTCGGGAAGCGTGCGCGGCACGCTTCCTAAACAAGACGTTTGTGCAATTTTATTAAGTTAAAAGAGATTGATTGAGGCAAAAATGACAGAAATTACGTCGCTGCTTGTAAAAACCCTCCGTGAAAAAACCGGAGCTGGTATGATGGATTGTAAAAAAGCCCTTGAGGCTGTGAAGGGGGACTTGGAAGAGGGGATCGATTGGCTTCGAAAGAAGGGTCTCTCTGCTGCTGCAAAAAAATCCGGGCGCGTTGCGTCGGAAGGTCTTATTGGTATCGTTACCAAGGGGACGGCAGGGGTTCTTCTGGAAGTCAATGCTGAGACTGACTTTGTTGCCCGAAATGAGCAATTTCAAAAGTTTGTTAAGACAGTTTCTCATCTTGCGCTCGAAGATGACGTTGATCTTGACGCGCTTAAGAAGAAGCCTTATCCCGGAGCGGATCGTACGGTGGAAGAAGAGCTGACCCAGTTGATTGCAACTGTTGGCGAGAATATGACATTACGCCGTCTTGGAAAATTAAAAGTCCAAAATGGCGTCGTCTGCTCCTATATCCATACACAGGTGGCTCCAGAACTTGGACGCATTGGTGTTTTGGTTGCCCTTGAGTCGACAGGAAACACAGAAAAGCTTCATGAGCTCGGAATGAGTCTTGCCATGCATATTGCAGCGGCGCGCCCAGAAGTTCTAAAGGTGGCTGATGTTTCTAAAGATTCTCTGGACCGTGAGCGTCGTATTTTTCGGGAGCAATCCCTTGCCTCTGGAAAATCCGAAGATGTTATTGAAAAAATGATTGAAGGGCGCATTCGGAAGTACCACGAAGAAGTTGTCTTGTGGGAGCAAGCTTATGTTATTGACGGTAAATCAAAAATCAGCAAGGTGATTGAAGAGGCCGGTAAAGAGGTCGGAGCTCCTGTTGAACTTTTAGCGTTTGAACGCTTTGAGCTTGGAGAGGGTATTGAAAAAAAGACAACGGATTTTGCGTCTGAAGTTGCAGAACAATTGGCAAAATAAAGAAAGTTTATGATGACGTCAGGGCCTTCATCTCCTTTGTATCGTCGTGTTCTTTTGAAGGTTTCAGGAGAAGCTCTCATGGGAAAGGCGGGATATGGACTTGATGTTGAGGTTCTTGAGAGGCTTGTTCAAGATCTAAAGTCTCTCAAAGCTTTAGACGTTCAGATTTGCCTTGTCGTTGGGGGCGGGAATATCTTTCGGGGGCTTTCTGGAGCCTCTAAAGGAATGGACCGTGTCTCGGCAGATTACATGGGAATGCTTGCAACGGTTATGAATGCCCTTGCTCTTCAAAGTTCCTGTGAAAAAGCAGATCTTCCTGCACGGGTTTTGTCCGCGATCAGTATGTCTCCTGTCTGTGAGTCTTATGAACCTCTCAAGGCACGCCAGTATCTTTCGGCTGGAAATATTGTTATTTTTGCGGCTGGAACGGGGGATCCCTTTTTTACAACAGACACAGCAGCGGCCCTTCGGGCTTCAGAAATGAAATGTGATGTGATTTTAAAGGGAACAAAAGTGGATGGTGTTTATTCCGATGATCCAAAAAAGAATCCTTCAGCTGTGCGTTATGAAGCCTTAACCTATGAAGATGTGCTTGCAAAAAAATTAAAAGTTATGGATGCAACGGCTATTTCTCTGGCGTCAGAAAATAAAATTCCAATTCTTGTGTTTTCGATGAATACAAACAAGGCTTTTGAGAACGTGGTCTTAGGGAAAGGCCTCTTTACGCGTATCGGTTAATTTTAAAAAGAGAGAATCATTAAGAAGGAGACAGGGTATGACAAATCCTAAAGTTATAGAAGATATGGCTGATTTAAAGAGACGTATGCAGGGCGCTCTCGAGATGTTAAAAAAAGAATTTTCAGGGTTGAGGACGGGACGCGCTTCTCAGAATTTACTCGATCCTGTTCAAGTGGAGGCGTATGGGTCACGCATGCATCTTTCTCAGTTGGGAACGGTTGGGGTGCCCGAGCCTCGTCTCCTGACGGTTCAGGTTTGGGACAAAAGTATGGTGAAAGCCGTTGAGAAAGGAATTCGAGATGCGGGGCTTGGCTTAAATCCTATGGCAGATGGTCAACTCATTCGGGTTCCAATTCCGGATCTTTCTCAAGAACGTCGTCAAGAATTAATTAAAATTGCCTCAAAATATGCTGAGCTTGCACGGGTGAGTGTTCGAAATGTTCGCAGAGATGGCATGGATCACCTGAAAGGACTTTTGAAAGAGTCCGTTCTTTCGGAAGATGACCATCATCATATGGGTGAAGATATTCAAAAAATAACAGATGAGTTTGTAAAAAAAATAGATGAATCATTTCATGAAAAGGAAAAAGAAATTCTCCATATTTGAGTTTCATAAAGGTAAGAAAATATTTTTAGATAGAGTTTAATTAATTGAAAACAGTAACTTCTGAGGCTATACCCACATCCAACCCTTTTCCGATCAAGCATCTTGCCTTGATTTTAGATGGAAATGGTCGTTGGGCGCTGTCGCGTGGTCTTCCAACCATCGAGGGTCATCGTCAAGGAGCAGAAGCGCTTCGAAACATTTTAAGAGATGTTTGGGATGCCGGAATTCAATATTTAACCGTCTATGCGTTTTCAACAGAAAACTGGAAGCGATCTAAGCTTGAGATTTCAGGTATTATGCAGATCTTAAGATATAATCTTAAAAAACATCTCAACGAGTTTATTGAAAATAATATTCAGATTCGTATTTTGGGAGATCTCTTAAAGTTTCCGAAAGATCTCGTTCCTCTTATTGAAAATGCCGTTGAAAAGACAAAAAAGAACACAGGTCTTACCCTGGCCATTGCCTTGAACTATGGGGGACGCGCTGAAATTACGCGTGCTGCAAGACGCATTGCTGAAAAGGTTGTCTCTCAAGAAATAAGCGCTGAAGAGATTGATGAAGCATTGTTCTCCAATCACCTCTATACGGCGGAGCTTCCAGATCCAGATTTGCTGATACGGACGGGAGGAGATATCCGAATTAGTAATTTTCTCTTGTGGCAAATGGCCTATACGGAGTTTTTATTTACAGAAACACTCTGGCCTGACTTCTCAAAGACAGATTTAATCGAAGGCCTTGAAGAGTTTAAAAAAAGGCAACGACGTTTTGGAGGGGATCAGCGGGACGTTCAAAAAACAACAAAAAATAAAATAAAGGAATAAAAGGGCAAGAGTTTTCTTGCAATCTTTAAAAGACTTCGGTAAAAGAACATCTGGCTCATAAAAATTCATTTTTCAATAAAGGGTTACTTTAATGAAAGACAATATTCATCCTAATTATCATGAAATCAACGTTGTCATGACCGATGGGACAAGTTTTACAACACGTTCAACCTGGGGAAAGCCAGGGGACACCTTGCGTCTTGATATTGATCCAAAGTCTCATCCAGCATGGACAGGGGTTCACCGTTTGATGGATTCTGGGGGACAAGTTCATAAGTTTAATAAGCGTTTTCAGAACATTGGGGTTAAATCTCAAGAATCTGCATAGACATTTGAAGATTCAAGCATTATCATTATCCGAAAATAAAAAGCCTCTTTTTTTAACTGAGGCTTTTATTTATTAATGTCTAGGCCGTGTCCACTTTTGAGAAAAAACCACTTACGCGTACAAAAATAATAATAACACGTTGAATTAAATAATAAATATGTCTAAAAGAAGGAAAAA
>NCGZ01000077.1 GCA_002257235.1 Alphaproteobacteria bacterium 16-39-46 | reverse complement strand
TTTTATTACAGCAAAGAGGGATGATCATCGCTACGGCGCTATTTAATGGCGCGCTCCGCTCATCCCTCTTTTGTCTCATTTGTATCTGAACTCGGACACCCCTCTTTTAGAGAGGAATTGATATTATTAAAAAATATTTTAAATTAAAAACTAATCTGGATTAAAAAAGATCTCTCATCACCTCTGGTAATGCTTTTTAATCTCTTCTAAGTATGTTTTGATGGGACTCAGTCCCATTTTAAGTCGCCTTTGATTAAGCTCGGACAGCGTCCCCTCAAAGGGAAGTATTTTAAAGGTATTACCAGAAATATTAATCTGAGTACCATACTTTTGTTTCATGCCCAAATGTTGAAATTTAAGAGTGACACGGTCATAGAGATAGGCATAATTTTTCTGAGCTGTCTCTCCCATCTCAACTAATTGGCTCAAAATAAACAAACATCCTGCTTGAAAAATCGGGTCTGCATCTGCATGTTGCACCAACATCCAAGCATGATAATCCGCTTCAGCGCCAAATTTAGAAATTGAAGGCCATCCATGGCGCTTTAAAATCTCTTTCATTTTTCCCGTATGGAATTCATCCATATCAATGAGAAACTGCTGGATACTGGGGTCGTCTAAATCGTGAATTATAAGGGCTCGAACTTCTTGATCTAAGACAACCATTTGAGCAAGAATTTTTTTGACATAGACAACATCCTCTAAATTTCCTTTTGGAAAATTTGCCTGCTCTTTTTTTATGTTTTCTTTCAAAATATGAATTTTTTCTTTTAAAAAGTGCGCTTCTACCATGGGGGCAAACATTGGCAAAAGGATTAGAAGCAATCTTACAAGGTTAAAAAGACTTTTAAAGATTTTCACTAAGGAAAACGCATTTAAACGTCTTTTCATTTAAACATCTGCATGATCTTGGTCACATTTTCTTTTTGCCTTTGACGTTCCTTCTCCCAAGCCTCTAAAAGCTCATGACGCTGAGAGTTCGGATTTTGTCTCATAAATTTTTGGGTAAAATTAATATACGCCCATTCTTCCTTAGGGTGACTTCCTTCTTCTTTGCGCCTCTTTATCTCATTTGTCCACATATCTGCAAACTCTTGATAGGTGGGTGGTTTTCCTTGAATCCAGCGATTGTTGAGCCAATCAACCCCAAAGGCTGTAAAATGAAAATGCTCCCCAATCAGTTTCTTAAAAAATAAGCGGGTCGTTAAATCATTCTTATAATTTCCTTTTAAAATACAGGTAGTTGGATGAAGAGGATAGTTTTCACCTCTCCTCGCACATGAAATGTCTGGAATTTTTGGAGCTTTTATAACTTTACCAAATTCAATAAAATGCAGAATTCGAAGAATTAAAGCCCCCTTTTTTTCTTGAGTTGGGAGCAAAAGCTTTGTGCAAATCTCTTTTAACTCCTCCATATGAAGGAAATTGAGACTCTCTTTCAAAGAGTTTAAATTTTGATGGGGAATAAGTGGAAACTCTTGAGACATATTTGAACCCTCATCTTGTATCATCTGAATATTCAGCAAGACAAGCATCGACCTGTTCAATATCAGATTTAGAGGTCACCCAAGAGGTTACAAATCGACACAGATCTGAAGTGGACGCCCCCCATTCATAAAATCCACACCCCTTTTTCTGAAGGTATTCATAACATTCAGGAGAAAGTTTCACAAATACCTCATTTGCCTGAACTTCATGAACAATTTCGATATCATGTTTTCTAAAAACCTGAGCAAGTTCTTGCGCTTTTTGATTCGCATTTTGTGCATTTTTTAACCATAAATCTTCTTCCAAATAGGATAAAAATTGACATGCAAAAAAACGTGATTTTGACATAAGTTGCCCAGATCTCTTATGAAGATAGTCAAAGTTTTCAGCATACTTATGATTAAAAAAGAGAATGGCTTCAGCACACAGGGCGCCATTTTTTGTAGCGCCAAAGCTCATGACGTCTACCCCTGCTTTCCACGTAATATCTGCAGGCCTGCACTGAAGATGCACTAAACTGTTTGCAAAGCGCGCGCCATCCATATGAATGGGAAGACTCTGTTTTTTGCAAAATTCAGATATTTCTTCTAACTCTCTTATTGTGTAGACAGTTCCAGCTTCGGTCGCTTGCGTCAGACTAACACATCCTGGTTTTTGGCCATGAGGCCTGAGGGATAATGAAACTTGGATTTGTTCATTTATAGGATCAAGATCTATTTTTCCATTGAGGCTCTCAATTGGCATCATTTTAGCACCTCCCGCATAGAATTCAGGTGCACCGCATTCATCTGTATAGATATGAGCCTGACTTGAACAAAAAATAAGTTCATAGGGTTTGACAAGTGCAGATAAGGCCAAGCTATTTGCAGCCGTCCCTGTATTTGTCAAATACACTAAAACATCTTTTTCAAAAATATCTGATAAACGTTTTTGCAGTTTAAGAGAATACTCATCAGCCCCATAAGAAGCTTGATATCCATGATTGGACGCACTGATTGCATTGATAATTTCTGGATTTACAGGAACAGTATTATCACTTTTAAAATTCATGTTTTTTACTTTCACGTTTCAAATCATTTCTGAAATCCACTCCTCCCTAGAGCGAACTTTTCAAGCGCCTAAGGATATTAACGCGAAACTGTCGTCATGACGACTTCCTCAGTTGTGAGAAATTCTTTAATCATTTTTTTATTCAAGGTCAAGATTCCTTAGGAAAAAAGGATAGAACCCTCGGCCAACGTTGTTTTTCCGGACCCACTTACCCCCGTAAAGCCAATAATTTTGGAGGGCATTTTTTAACGTCCTTCAGAGAATTTCTCATAAAACATCCACAACATGCCCCTCTTCCCCTAAAATCGACTGACCGCCATCAATAACAAAATTTTGCCCTGTAATATTTTTTGCAAGATCAGAAATCAAAAAGGCCGCCATATGCGCAATATCCTCTCCTTCCACAAATCGTCTCAAAGGAATGGGTTTCGTCTTATCGAGTATTTCCGCTTCTGTCATAGAAGCGGCATCGTACACCTTACCCGGACTAATGCTATTGGCTGTAATCTTAAAGGGCGCAAGTTCAAGGGCCGCCGTTCTCATAAAACCATTTAATCCTGCTTTAGAGGTTGCGTAGGCTGACATATGAGGCACTCCGATCGTCTCTCCTGCAAGAGAAGAGATAAAAACGAACTTTCCAGAGCGCTGTTTTTTCATGATCTTTGCGCACGCTTTCGTCATTAAGAAGGCCCCCGTGAGCGTCACATCAAGGGTATCGCGCCACGCTTGCAAAGAAAGAGATTCAATATCTTTCCAGGGGTAAATCCCCGCATTGTAAATCACGGCATCAATACTGCCATAGGTTTTTAAAACCTCTGCAACAATTGATTCTATTTGAGGCTCTGAAGTGACATCAAGCACATGAGCGTCAGCAGAATCTGAGGCCCTCTTTAAATTTCCGAGCTTTTCTGAGTCTCGACCAAGAAGAATCATCGTCATATTTTTTTCAGACAAAACGCGCGCACACGCACGTCCAATCATACTTGTCGCCCCAACAAGAAGCACTATTTTGTTCATATAATCTCTCCAACATACCATTCAGAGGCACACGAAAGCCCCAGCATTTTCAGAAAATATCTCTTTGCCTCATCATGTGCCCCAGAGACAACAACCACTTGAACAGCTCCTTTTGCCTTTGCTTTTGATTTAAGTTTCTCCAAAAGACTTTTTCCAATGATTTGCCACTCTGAAGAATTTTCCACACAAAAATCATCGATCATCAGTGTTAATCCTCCTGGATCATAGACTTGAGGAGCCTTTATAAGAAATCCAATGACAAAGCCCCTTAATTTGTCTTCTGACTCAGCAATCAACATAAGAGTATTTTCTTGGCTCAGCAAGTCTTTAAACCATTTTGTTTGCGCCTCCTCAGCTCTCTCTGATACTCTCCAAAACTGAGGTTGAACTCTTTCGTAATTCTGTCTCTTTTGATAAGAAAGCGCAACCATTTCGTTAATATCTTTTTGAGTCGGTTCACGGATTAAGATTTCTATTGTTCCAGATAAGGATTGGGGATGTTTCAATTTATTTTCTCCTTAAAGGCCCTCTCTATAAATATTTTATCATTGCAGATCCCTTATAAATAGGTTTTGATCTGTCTTAAGAAGATTATTTGTATCCAACCGCAAAGACCCTGGAACTTTTATGAAAAATAAATCCATCTGTGCCTTTCTTTGGCGTCACATAAAGCCTTATAAGTGGTACTATCTTGCAATGATCGCAGCCCCCCTCACAAGTGGGTTTTATCCTTTTGCCTACAACTATGCCATAAAGCTCTTTTTAGATGCAATGGCACTTCCCTCACCCTTAACATATTCAAGAATCATGTTTCCAATCCTTCTTTTTCTGGGAGCCTACATTTTTGTAGAGTTTGTCTGGCGCGTCAGCAATGTTGCAGAGTGGAAATCTGAGCCCTTTGTAAGACGATCTATTTTATTGCAATCTTATGACTATGTACAACATCATGACTACCGATTTTTTCAAGACAATTTTACGGGAACCATGAGCAGTAAACTTAAGGGGCTCTTAGATGGGTATGATAAATTTTGGGCTGAAATGCACCATGGTCTTTTCCTGAAAGCTTTTAAAAGCCTTGTGAACCTGTGTGTTCTTTCTTTCGTCAATTTATACTTAGGCCTCTTCATCTTTACATGGAGCATTCTTTACGTTCCCATTATGTATAAACTCTCTCTAAAGCTCAACCAACTCTCCTTTGAAGAGACAGAAAGTCGACATGCGCTCATGGGGCAAATTTCCGATAAAATCACCAACATGATTTCTCTTTTTTCTTTTGCCTCCCGAAAAAGGGAATTTAACGCTTTAGATCATCAGATCAGCCATGATTTTATTCCAAAGGAAATTCGAGTTTATAAATATGACTTTAAGATCCAAATTATTGGCGATATCCTTTATTTGTTCATGTACGTATTTCTTATATTCTACATGATTCATTTGAAAATGATGAACGTTATTTCGATTGGGGATTTTGCATTTGTTTTTGGGATTACGATGGTTGTGGCCCTTGATATTTGGGAGGTGACGATTTCTTTACAAGAATTTGCACGTGCCATGGGAGACTTTAGAAGCTCTCTTTCGATCTTAAACACACCTCAACAAAATCTCGATAAAAAAGATGCAAAGACTCTCCTTGTCAAGGATCCTCTTATCGAATTTAAGAACGTCAGTTTTTCTTATGATTCCAGAGTCTCTGTTTTCAAAGATCTCACTTTTACAATAAATCCCGGTGAAAAAATAGGAATTGTAGGCGCTTCAGGCGCTGGAAAATCTTCCCTTATTAATCTTCTTCTGAGATATTTTGAAAATAAGGATGGCGCCATTCTTATTAATCATCAAAATATTAACGATGTAACGCAAGACTCTCTTAGAGAAAATATTGCGATTATCCCTCAAGATACCCTGTTATTTCATCGAACCTTGAGAGAAAATATTCTCTATGGGAGGCCAGAGGCAACAGACGCGGAGGTTATCGAAGCCAGCAAAAAAGCCCATATTCATGAATTTATTACGACCCTTCCCGATCAGTACAACGCTTATGTCGGAGAAAGAGGCATTAAGCTGTCAGGGGGTCAAAGACAAAGAATTGCAATTGCACGCGCAATCCTAAAGGATTCTCCCATTCTCATCCTTGATGAAGCAACGTCTTCTCTTGACAGCGAAACCGAAAAACTAATTCAAGAAAGCCTTAACTTTTTGATTAAAGACAAAAGAAAAACCGTCATTGCTATTGCCCATCGCCTGTCAACCCTTAAACATATGGATAGAATTATTGTATTAGAAAGCGGAAAAATCATAGAAGAAGGGACACATGACATCTTAATCAAAAATAAAAAGAGCCTCTATAAGAAGCTCTGGACCTTACAAGAAATTTAAGATGCAACCCCTTCTTTCGATATCTTCACGAGGCTCTGGATTGCATTTTCTTTGTTTTCCTATTTTAGAGATTTTCTTCTAATTTTTCGATAAACCTCTTCATATGGGGATCTGAAGCTGCTGGAATATCTTTTAAATTAAACCACCGAATTTCCTCAAATTCATCTCTATCAAACAGGTACTCTGCTTGAGAGTCTCCTTTTAAAACATACCATAGACTTACATCCCAATGCCCTGACGTAAGTCCAACTGTTTTGGTTGATGTCAGGAAAAGAGGTTCCTCACACCAAAATTGAGCCTGCGTTCTAAGCTCTTCAAAGCATTCGCGCCTCACTGCTTCTTTCGGGTCTTCATCTAGTTCAACGTGTCCACCCGTTGGCAACCATAATTGTGCTTTTTTATGATCCACAAGAAGAATTTTTGAAGCCTTTTCATCAAAAAGGACAAAGTAAGAGACAAGATGTTTATTTGGGACATCGGGTTTCTTTATTCTAAAAATAGGTGCACCACTCTCAATCCAAGACTTGGTTTCTAGAATATGTTCTTGTTCAAGAGAGTCAAAGGGCACAATCTCTGAAATCGTCTTTAAAATAAGATCTTTTATGGCGTTATTCATTTTAGAAATTCCTGTTCAAGTTTTTTTAAATCTCTCTTGGATTTTATTTCAATAAATCTTACGTTTGGATATGTTTCTCGTAAAAAATCAAGATAAAGCGCGACACGTTTTGGAACGCGCCAGATATACCGAAGAAGGTCCATCTTAACGGTTTCTCGGCATCCTTCAGCTCGGTCATCGATCTCAGGGTTTTTATCAAAAAGTCTTTTAAAGACACGCCAATAACACTGTCCTATGGGAAAATTAAAATAAAGCGCCGTGTCCGCACGCCCATAACGCATTTCCAAGGACTTTAAACTGTTTCCATCAATGATCCATGCTTCTTGATCCACTAAAGCTTGCTGAATGTTTAGAAACTCTTGATAATCACGTTCGATCCAATTTTCTTCAAAAAAATGCTTATCTAAATGATGAAGAGGGAGTTTGGTTGCTTTGTGAAGCTTCAAGGCAAAAGTCGACTTTCCACTTCCAGGTCTTCCAAATATCATAATTCTGGCTGCTTTTTGACGCATACTCCCCTTCTCCCTCTAAATAAACGGTCTCTTAAAACATCCTTACCCCACATATTTCACCATCAAAATCTTTCCGCTTTCAAGATTTTCTTCGACCTTTTTAAATCCTGCTTTTTCATAAGTCCGAAGAGCTGCCACATTCCGGTGATCTGGGTCCACAAAGATTGTACTGTAATCATTTTTACAAAACGTCTCTAAAAATTTTTTAAGGACATCTGATCCAAGTCCCCTCCCCAGAAAATCTTTCTCTCCAATGAAAAAATCAACAGCAGCCAACGCGTCTGGAAAACCCTCTAAAGAGGAGCCTCGCTGAAAGTCGTAAGCGTTGTAAAGCTGGATATATCCAATCGGTTGATGATTTCCAGAAATAACAAAAGCCTGAATTTTTTTAAGAATCCCCTCCTCACGTTTAATTCCAAGAACATAGCCTCCATATTTTTCCAGAACCAGTTCAGGAGTCCATTGAATATCAGAATCCCACCATGTTTTTACGTGAGGTGCGTCAAGCCAATTTAAGAGCAACGGAAAATGACTTTCCTGAAGACGTTCAAAAGTGATATTCATCGCTCATAAAGCTTTTCAAACTCCTTAAATCCCTGCGGTTCAGAAATCTTTTCTTGAAACACCAGAATCTCTTTTGCACATTCGAAAGGATCCCTCTGCGTTGTGTTGATTTTAAGATCATAATAATCTTGATAGTCTTTATGAACACGGTCCATTTGATCATTGGAAAGACCAAGCGCACGATCTCTCCTCAAAATCTCGCGTTCTTGCATCTGCTGAAAATCACAAAATATTCCAATGAAATAAACTGTATGAGCACCTAGCGCCGTCACATAGGACCTGAGGACTTCATCGTCGAGAAGAACTTCATCAAGAATCACATCATTTCCAAAATCAGCTAAAATTTTTGCGATAGAGGGAAGAGCTCCGAAGACTTGAGGACCCAAAGGACCATTTTCGACAACCATGGTCGGCCCACGATCATTCTCGCTTTCTTGAAAAGAAAAATACCCTGTCTTTGCCTTTAAACCGCCTGGGATGTAGGCCGGAGACATCATCTCAATGAGCATATCCATTCCAAGGTGAAGCCATGGCTTTTTGCTCAGATGTTGAAGACTTCGCGCGATGGACGTTTTTCCAGAGCTTCCACATCCATTTAAAAAAATAATATGACTCATAATGTTACTCACTTGGTTTTAAGAGAACCACACCTAAAGAACTCTGATGTTGGATTAAGTGTCGTCATCTTCAGATCTCACTTTTTCTTTTTTTTGCTTATTTAATATCAAAAGCCAAGATCCTCCACTATTAATAGACATCATTTCTTTAAAATACAAAGAATAATTCTCTTGGAGATATTTTTCGCAAAAACGTGAAAGGTATCCTCTCGATATCGCCGGGTAAATGAGATTTTGGGGATTACAAGGTGTTGGGTGGAAGGTTTGATTGTTCGAAGATTAAATGGGCAAGGGAAG